>JAZDIK010000076.1:0-116626 GCA_043805145.1 Pseudomonadota bacterium
TGGATCGTATGTGCGGTTATATGATCATCCTTCTTTTGCCCATCGAACAACCATTCCGTGGGACGATATTTTTTCCAGTATTGTCTCAATTGCTCAAGCGCTGTTTGTGACAAAATGGAGTAACGGTCGCCTCCTTTCCCCTGTCTTATTCTTACCGTCATCCTCTTGCTATCGATATCGGTCATCTTGAGACGCGCTGTTTCGCTTACCCTCAGGCCTGATGAATAGGTGATCATCAGCATCGCCTTGTGCTTGAGGTTTTTGGTGACCGAAAAGAGGGATTCCACTTCCGAGAGATCCAGAACGATCGGGAGTTTCCTTTTCCTCTTGGGATGCTTGATCTTCTCCGCCGGCCATTCCCGTTTCAACGTTGTTCTGTATAAAAACTTGAGGCCGGCAACATAGAACCGGAATGTTCCCTCCGATAGGCGCCTTTCCTTTATAAGGTAAAGCAGATACTCCTTGAGCTCATCCTCTCCCAACTCAGCCGGCGACCTGTTAAAGTATTTTGCCAGGTTTTCCGCTTCTCTCAGGTAAGTCTCTTGCGTCCTCGGCTTGGCTCCGCACAACTGAAGGTCTGCCAACATCTGATCTCTCAACTTTCCCATAATACACTCTCCTTTGATTTTGATATCCGTCGACTCATGCCGACGGTATGGCAAAGGAAACTGTATTGAGATTCGAATCGATCAACAAGATCGAACAAAAAATCCGGATTGAATAAAGTGGAGGAATAGCTTATCATGATCAAACAAAGGTGGGTTAGTAAGGGCTACCGCGTAGCGGTTTAGTTCTACAATCAGTAATCTTCACCTTCGCCCCTTAGGGGGAGTTAAGTCTTTGTAGGTGGAGACAGCGTTTCCGGTAGTTGGGCGATCTTGAATTTTATTAATAAGACTTTTTTATTGACAACTTCGTGGAGGAAACAATGCTGAAAAAGATCCTGGTCATCCTGGCCTGCGGTCTCCCGATTCTCTGCGCCGGCGTCGTGGGCGCCGCCGAACCGGCCGCCAGGAACCCTGTCGTACTCATGGAAACCAGCCTGGGGAATGTGAAACTGGAACTCTTCGCCAAGGAGGCGCCGATCTCTGTAAAGAACTTTCTGGACTATGTCAACAGAGGCTTCTATGACGGCACCATCTACCACCGGGTAATACCCAACTTTATGATTCAGGGGGGCGGTTTCACGGCAGACCTGAAGCAGAAACAGACCAACCCACCGATCAAGAACGAAGCGGACAATGGTTTGAAGAACCGGTCGGGAACACTTGCTATGGCCCGCACGATGGTGGTCGATTCAGCCACGGCCCAGTTCTTCATCAATTTGGTCGACAATGGCTCTCTGAACCATCGAAACAAGACGCAGCAGGGGTATGGGTATGCGGTCTTCGGCAAAGTCAGTGAGGGGATGGACGTAGTGAACAAGATTGCCGCCGTCAAGACCGGCACACAGAAGGGTTTCCGGGATGTCCCGGACACATCGGTCGTCATCAAGTCGATGAAGGTTCTCCCTTAACCAAACGGGTGTCCCGCGGCGCTCCGCCCGGCGAGCCGAACCCGACAGATGACAGAGTCGAACCGGAGCCACAATATCCGAATAATCCGCCGGAGAATAACCCGGGGGCGGCATCCGGCCATGTTTTACACCGAAACACCGCTGGTTAATATCGGCTCATCGGCGACCGCTGCGCCTGAAATGAGAAAGAAACTATCTTAAACACCTCATGGTGTGTTACCGGACATGGGGTTATGAAAATCGTTTCCATGCGATTGCAGGAGGAATGAAGTGAATATCGGCGAGTGGATCTCAAAGCGGGTGCGCCTTAATCCGGAAAGGCTTTTCTTGAAAGAGGAAGACGGCAGGGAGTTCAGCAATGCGGTGTTTGACAGGCGTGTGAATCGCATGGCCCATGCGCTTGGCGAATGTGGAGTTGTCAAAGGCGAACGGGTGGCCGCCCTGATGCTGAATTCCAGCGAGTTCCTGGAAATCTTTTTTGCCTGCGCCAAGACCGGGGCGATCATGGTCCCCGTCAACTTTCGCCTGGCCGCGCCCGAGTTGATCTACATTCTTCGGGACAGCGCCCCCCGGGCGCTTGTCTACTCAGCGGATTTTGCCGAAAAGGTCAAGGCCATCAAGGCCGCCGGTCTCCCCCTTTCCCGCTACTTTAGTCATGGCGCAGAGAATATTACGGATGATCCATCTCTTGCCGGCTTTGTTGCACAATTTCCGGAAAGCGAGCCGGAACAGGTGAGCGAGATCACGCTGGATGATCCCCTGTTCGTTATGTACACATCGGGAACGACGGGAGATCCCAAGGGCGCCATACTGTCCCACGGGAACATCTTGTTTGGAGCCATTAATTCCCTGGTGGGATACGGCGTTGACAAGACGTATAAGTCGCTCGTCGTCGCACCTCTTTTCCACATCGGAGGCCTGGCCGCCTCTGTCACGCCCGTGATCTATGCCGGCGGCTCTTTGATTCTAAAGAGTTTCTACAATGCGTCCGAGGTCATCAAGCTGATCGTGCGGGAAAAAATCAATTACCTGTTTGCCGTTCCGGTCATGTTTCAGCTCATGGCCAAATCCGATGAATGGGACAAGGCGGATTTCTCACACGTTCACTTCTTCATCTCCGGCGGCGCCCCTATTCCCATCGATGTAATACGTAAATACCAGGAGGAGAAGGGCGTCGGTTTCGTCCAGGGATACGGCTTGACCGAAACCGGGCGTCTGACATCGCTGGATCTGGAAGATTCCATCCGGAAGGCAGGCTCTGTGGGAAAAGAGGTCTTCCATATATACCTGCGCATCGTGGATAAAAGCAACCGGGACGTTGCTCTCGGAGAGCCCGGCGAAATCGTGGTCCGGGGGCCCAATGTTTTTATCGGCTACTGGAACAAGCCCGCGGATACGGCGGAGGCCATGGCGGACGGCTGGTTCCACACCGGCGACATGGGCAGGCGTGATAAGGAAGGCTTTGTTTACATCATCGGCAGAAAACAGGAACTGATCATCAGCTCCGGAGAAAATATCTATCCCATGGAAGTGGAAAGGGCGATTCAGACCCTGCCCCAGGTGAAAGAGGCGGCCGCTGTGGCCATGCCAGATCCGGCAAAGCGGGGAGAGGTCGTAGCGGCCTTTGTCATGCTCCAGGAAGGTCAGTCTATATCGGAGGAGGAGCTGATCAATGCCCTCCACGGGCAGATTGCACACTTCAAGATCCCGAAAAGGGTCTTTTTTGTGGACGATTTCCCCAGGAATTCCACCGGCAAGGTGCTGAAAAAGGAGCTGAAAAAGCAATTCACGGCTGAGCAAAGGTAAGCTGAAATGGCAACGGAAATCAGACTTGGCCGGACTTTTATCGACAAATTGATTATGGATCACATGGAAGGGTTGAATGTCGTAACGGATGCTTCCATGGCCAAATACTGGACCACGGACATGGCTTTCCGCACGGCGGATCGCTGCATGCAGCTTTTCGGCGGCTGTGGCTATTGCGAAGAATACCCCATCGCCCGCGCCTGGCGGGACATCCGGGTCAACCGCATCCTGGGGGGGACAAACGAAATCATGAAAGTCGCGGCGGCTAAAAATTTGGGTTTATGGAAAGGAGGCATAACATGAAAAGAAGTAGATTGTTCGTCCGGGCAATGGTGATTGGATTTTTAATTATGAGTTTGGTCATCGGCGGCAGTCCGGTCATGGCCGCTTATCCGGACCGTCCGATTACCCTTCTGGTCGGATTTGCACCCGGCGGTTCGATGGATATGAGCGCCAGAGCCCTGGCCACGGCCGTCGAAAAAATCCTGGGGCAGCCCGTTGTGATTGAAAACAAAACCGGCGGTACGGGAACGGTCGCCCTGGCGGCCCTGCTTTCACAAAGCCCGAATGGCTACACCCTGTGCGCAACCCCCAGCTCGGTTTTGATACGCGTCTCGCAGATTCAGCAAGTGCCGTTCAAACCCCTGAAAAGCTTCAAACCCATTATCGGATTCGCTACGCCCCAATTGGGCATCGCAGTTAAAAATGACGCATCATGGAAAACACTGAAAGATTTGGTGAGGGACGCCGGAAAGACTCCCGGGAAAATCAAATATGCGACTACCGGCGTGGGGAGCACAACCCATGCCGCCGTTGAAGAAATCGCCTTCAAAGAAAAGGTGCAGATGATCCATGTACCCTATAAAGGCAGCATCGAGGCCCTCACAGCGCTTTTAGGCGGACATGTGGATTTCGCTTCCCTGACCTCGGAATTCATCCCCTCGGTAAAGGCCGGCCAAACCCGTTTGCTGGGCACCATGGGCGACAAGAGATCGCCGACTTTTCCCGCTGTGCCCACCATGAAAGAGTCAGGTTATGATTTCGTCAATGACGCTGTTTATTCCATCGTCGCCCAGGCCGATCTTCCACCCGATATAGCGAAAACTTTGGAAACGGCCTTTGCCAAGGCAATAAGCGATAAACAATATCTTGAAACCGTCGATAAGATTGATCTGATTCCCGTATACTATACCGGCAATGGATTCGAAGATTTCCTGAGGGTAAACTGGAGTAAAATTAATAAACATCTGATCTCAAGCGGTCTCATTAAGAAAGCGGCCACGCAGCCGGAGTAATAATAAGAGAGTTTTTTACCGGTTCAGTGGCCGGGGAGCGGAGGAGATTATGGTTAAGCGGGATATTTTAAGTTGTTTTGTCTTGCTTTTTATCTCGATTCTTGTCCTGATCGCTTCCCTCCGCCTGGGTATCGGACCATATCAAAGCCCCGGCCCCGGCTTCATTCCCTTTTGGTCATGCCTCCTTTTATTTTTGTTCACCTCTCTTCTCCTCGGCGTCCGTCTTATTAAAACCGAGGATGTCCGTCTGGCGGACTTATGGAAGGGCCGGAATTGGGGCAATACGATCATCGTTGTAGCCGTTCTGATCGTCTACTGTCTGGCACTGCCGAAAGCAGGTTACCTCCTTGCCACCTTGGGATTGATGCTTGTTCTGTTCACATTGGGAAAAATGAAGTTCTGGGTGGTTGTACCCTGTGCCCTGCTTGCGGTTCTGTTCACTTACGGCCTGTTTGACTACTTATTAAAAATGCCCCTTCCCCGTGGCATTCTCGGCTTCTGATCTTTTGGGGAATGGATTCTTCCTTGGATAATTTACACGGTTTGCTCTATGGCCTGTCCATAGCCCTTCAGCCCGACCACCTCTTCCTTGTTTTTGCAGGTTGTTTCCTGGGGACACTGGTTGGCGTCCTGCCGGGAATCGGCCCGGTGGCGGCCATTTCCATTCTTCTGCCCATGACTTTTCAGATGTCGTCTATCGGGGCAATCGGCATGCTGGCGGGGATTTATTACGGCGTGATGTACGGAGGGTCAACCACTTCCATCCTGGTCAATGTACCCGGCGAGGCCGCTTCGGTTGTCACCTGCATAGACGGCTATCAGATGGCCCGCCGGGGTCGTGCGGGCCCGGCCCTGGGGATTGCTGCCTTCGGGTCCTTTATTGCCGGAATCGTCGGATTAATAGGATTACAGTTGATTGCCGAGCCTCTTGTCGACATTGCCTTAAAATTCGGCCCTCCCGAGTACGTTGCCGTCATCCTGCTGGGATTCACTCTTATCACCTACTTGTCCCAGGGCTCAATCCTCAAATCCGGCATGATGGCCTGTTTCGGCCTGATCTTGAGTTGTGTCGGACTCGATCCGATTACGTCCCAACAAAGAATGACCTTCGGAATGCTGAATCTTTTCGAGGGTATCGGCATTGCCCCCCTTGCCATGGGTCTTTTTGGCGTGGCTGAAGTGTTTAACAATCTTGAGTCGCTTCACACCATGGACATCTTGAAAGTCAAAGTCAAGAACCTCTTTCCCACCGGATTGGATTGGCTGCAAGCCAGATGGGCCATTCTCCGGGGCACTCTGATCGGTTTCCTGATGGGTATTCTGCCGGGAGGGGGACCTGTTCTGGCGACGTTTATCGCCTACGGGGTGGAAAAGCGGGTCGCGAAAGATCCGGAAAGATTCGGCCAGGGAACAATTGAAGGTGTCGCGGCCCCGGAATCGGCCAATAATGCCGCTGCCTCAACATCCTTTATTCCCCTTCTCACCCTCGGCATACCGCCCAATGTCGTGTTAGCGGTTCTCTTCGGAGCTTTTTTAATTCATGGCGTCCTGCCGGGTCCACTTCTGTTTAAGGATCATCCGGATGTGTTCTGGGGCATTATCGGCAGCATGTACATCGGCAATGTCGTCCTGCTGATATTGAACCTGCCGATGATCCCGCTTTGGGTACAAGTGCTGAGAATCCCGGGTAAAATACTCTACCCCCTGATCCTTTTGTTCTGCCTGGTCGGGGCTTACGGCATTAACAACAACGTCTTCGATATCTATGTGATGATTATCTTTGGAGTGATGGGCTATCTGTTTAAGAAGTTCGGCTATGAATGCGCCCCCCTCATCATGGCCTTTGTTCTCGGTCCCATGTTCGAAGTCAACCTCAGGCGATCGTTGATCATTTCCGAGGGCAGTTTTTCCATCTTTTTCACCAGGCCCATCGCTTTGGCCGCGATTGCCGTCGCTATCGCCACCATAATATTATCGGCTTATCAATTATTCCGGAAGCGAAGCCTGCACAACAGATCATAAGTCCGGATTATTTTTTCCGATTGCAAAAAAAACAGGGCCGCCTCTCCTGTCGATTCAATGGCTGCGGCAGGCTCATCGAGAGAGGAGAATGATCAAAAGAGATAAAAGAATCATGACGTGGACTGCAATAACACCCGATTTATGGCGCTGGTAGAATTCGTTTGCCTTTTGAATCCGCTCAAGGCCGCCGCACAATCGCCTGAAACGCTCAAGACCCTGGTATTTTTTGTCATTGTCCGAGGCAAAATCGTCTTGAAACGCAAACATGGGATAAACGGCATAGAGGTGATCAGTCAGAGGCCGAAACAGGGTGTCGATGATAATCCCATGCCAGGGTTGATAAGCCACGGTTTCAGCGTACGGTCTGTTTACGGCATATGCATGCGCAAGGCTCTGATAGCCGACCTTTTGTATGAACGGATTCGTCGTTCTCCGGCTTGAGCGTATCAAGGCCCCGAAAAGCAGCACTTTCCAGTCCGGATGTTCCACTAAAAATTGCGTGCATTGCTTGAATCGCTCAGCGTCAAAGCGGTCAAAAACGATGTCGTCTTCGAAAACGACGATCCTCTCTGCGCCGGCCTCCAGGCCTTTTCGCAGGCAGGTCATGTGAGATTCATACATCCCCTGTTCGACATTGAAGGGATGACGTTTGACAAGGACGAATTCAACCTGTCCGGTCAAACCGACGTTGGAGAACGATGCCGCAGCCGCCTGCCGCCGGTCTTCACGCCCTTCCAAGGAGATGCAATAGATGCGATCAAAAAAATCCCAGCCATTCGTCTCTTTCTTCACGGCATCCTCGATCATGCGGCTTTTTCTTTGTTGTCCCCCTATAATATGAGCATTGCGCCCTGTCAAGAAATGGCTGAAAATTGAATGGATGTGATAATCGATAGAAATATCGAAGGCAGGGAAAAAGGCAAGATCGAACGACGCTCCTTTCCGTCATTGTTGCAGAAAAGCCGTTGCAGAAAGAGGCGGCCTCATGTATCTAGTTCATCGACTTCTTCCCAGGGATTCAATGGCCTGGCGATACGAGTTCCTCTCGCGTATGTCATCGCTCGTACCGGTGAAAGGCGTCGGGATTCAGAACAACCGGCTTGTTTCAAAGGATAAGGTTTTATGATTCGAGGAAAAATTGCCAAGTACCTTGCCGGAAGGAAATATGTCATTGAGATACTTGAGAATCCGACGGATCTCAGTGAATTCAAGGAGCCTCCAACGCCGCGGTTGATCGCCGGATTGATCTTGATGGGGTTGAGTTATGTTATCGGCTGGCCGGCAGTGGCCGCCTTGAGCGTTCTGGCGGGCTGGTCCCGGGAACCGATGATCGCCGTGATCGGCTGCCCGACGACCTACGGTCTCTCCTATGTGGTCTTTATTGTCGGCGCCTGGCTTGCACGCGCACCCCACTACATGGGAACTCTTGCGAGATACGCCATACAATTTTTCCTCAGAAAATTGCTCTCCTGACGGGTCGTTCACGGAGGCATATGCCCGCAGGGGATGTACAGCAACGATAAGCACGACACTTCAACGTTTAAAAACTTCCAAATCCCTGACATGAAGATAGATGAGGCGCTGCCGTTTGAAAGGAACTTCCGGGATTATGGCCGTCAGCGACAACTGGAAAAGATGGTATGGACATACGTCCCGCCGAAAGAAATACCGGCAAGCAGGGCATGTTCGATGTTTATGGTTTTGGTCTTGCCCCTGACAAAAGCCAGAGGTCTTAAGGGATCGGAAAGCCCGACTGTCGGGGGCAGCGCCCCCTGCTCTATTGACAGGGCCAGGGCGCAGGCCCGTATGCCGCCTCCGGAAAAACTCTCGCCGATGGCGCCTTTCAGGGAAGTAATCAACGGTCCCTCTTTGGCGCCGGCAGACATGTCCCCATAGGCGGCGGTTTCCATGACATCCAGGATGCCACCGCCGTTCGCCGCCGCTGAGATCGCCTGAATATCGCCTGCGGCAAGGCCCGCATTCGTCAAGGTCCGCCGGATCGTGCGTGTCGCGCCTGCCGGATCGTGCGGCCAGTCCATCGGGGCCGTCAGCGAGGACCCCATGCCCACACCTGTTATTTCACAGTAAGGTCTGCGGCCCCTTTTTATCGCAGAGGCCAAACTTTCCAGACAAAGGAGGCCGCATCCTTCTCCGGCGACTGCGCCGTTTCGGGCTTTATCGAAGGGACGGCAGCCCTCCGGGTTGCCGTCCAATGGGGAGAGGGCGCGGAATTTTGTCAGCGCCTCATAATAGAATGGCGACAAGATATCCGCCCCGCCGGCAAGGAGGTACTCGGCGCTGCCGCGACGAATCTCCATAACGGCATAGGCCAAGGCCGTTTCCCCGGATACGGCGTACTGGGTGACGGTCGTGTTGACGCCGCGAAACCCCAGTTCGATGGAAGCGTGTCCTGCCGGGGCATTCATGACGGTATTCGGGACGATGATCGGGTTGACGAAGGGCGGACCCTTCATGATCAGGACTTCCGCCAGTTGGGCGGTGACATCCGTAGGTCCGAAGGAGGTCCCCAGAATGATGCCGGTGCGGTCACGGTTGGCGCTGTCCACGACAAGGTCTGCATCTTCCAGGGCAAGGCGGGCGGCGGCCGTCGTCAGAAGGGAGAGTTTATCCATGCGTCGCAGGTTCTTGATGGAGATAAAATCACGGGGGGAAAAATTCATCACCTCCGCAGCCAGATGGGAGGGAAAAGCGGTGGTATCAAACAATGAGACCTCCGAAATGCCGCCCGCTCCCGCAAAGAGACGCTCGCTGAAGGCTTCTTTGCCGACGCCCAGCGGCGTGACCATGCCCAAGCCGGTTATCACCACCCTCTGGGATTCCGCGACGTGCCGGAATGGCTCATTCGGGCTCATCGCCGCCATCCCCTTTCCGATATCTGCTGAAAATAACGGTCGTGTTGTTCCCCCCGAATGCAAAGGAATTGGACAGGACAGTGCGCACATCGCTCCGTCTGACGCCCTCCGCGATATAATCCAGATCACACAAGGGATCGGCATCATGATAATGGAGGGTAGGCGGCATAAAGCCATGAACCATTGCCAGAATGGAAACGATGCCTTCTAGGGCGCCGGATGCGGCCAGCGTATGACCCGTCATGGCCTTCGTAGAGCTTACCGGAATGGCATACGCCCGCTTGCCGAAGACCTTCTTGATGGCCTTCGTTTCAGTGACGTCGTTGACCGGCGTCGCCGTACCGTGAGCGTTGATATAATCAATGTCGTCGGTGGAAAGACCGCTGTCCGCCAAGGCCGCCTGCATGGAGCGGACAGCGCCGGAGCCCTGCTCATCGGGCGCCGTCATGTGATGGGAGTCGCAGGTTACGCCATAGCCCAGGATTTCGCCATAGATTCTTGCCCCCCTGGCCGACGCCGCCGCAAGGGGTTCCAGGACCATCATCGCCGCCGCTTCGCCCAGGGACAAGCCGGCACGGTTCTTGTCAAAGGGACGGCAGACGTCCGGCGCCAGGGCTTTCAGGGCATTGAACGAAGCGTAGGTCAAGCGGCACATGGGCTCCACACCACCTGCCAGCATGAGAGATGCATGGTCGCTGCGTATCAGGTCCCGCCCATGGCCCAGAACCGTGGCCCCGGCAGAACAGGCTGTCATGAGGGTGATTTTCGGTCCCATCAACCCCAGATGCGCAGCCAGGCGATCCGCTGATGACGTGCAATAGATGGAGGAGAGCATGGAAAAGCGGGATCGATGACTTCCTTTCCTCAACACGTCACCGTAAAACCCTTCCGCCTCCAGAAGGCCGCCGGAGCCCCCGCCGATGGCAACGCCCATGTCTTCCTTGATGGCGGGGTCTAACGGATAAAGGCCGGCGTCGCGGAGGGCTTCGAGGGCGGCGACAAAGCACAGAAGATCTGCGCGGGACATCCTTTTCAGGGAGTATTCGGGGGGAATGTAACGGCGAGCGTTAAAATCCCTGATCTGGCCGCCGGTATGAGCGCGGCATTCAGCCGTGTCAAAAAGATCGATCTCTCCGATGCCGCAAACCCCTTTTTGCAAGGCCCGGGCGAATTCCGGAACATTTCCGGCAATGGCATTGATCGTGCCCAAACCGGTGATCACGATGCGTTTCGTTTTATTCAAAATGAGACCTTCGAAAAATGGCTTCGCTGAGGGGGACATGACGTAGTCGTGTCCCCCTTGATAATGCTTGAATATGTTTGAAATCAACAAATAAGTCTAAGTTCCGGAAAATCGAAAAATATTTGATTCGCCGCCTTGACTGCCAAGCTTTTTACGCAGCCGTCGAATTCCGACAGTTTTTGGGCTTTTTACGAATACTTTAGACTTAAATGGAGTGGGATCAAAAGTCAACTGTTTAAGAAGGAAGACTAATTCCCCACGGCCTTCAGTCGTCGGCCTTTTTGAAAATCCATTGCGAAAGGGTGAATCTTCGTGTATGAAAATCCGGAAACAAATTTTTAAAGGAAATCGGCGATTTATCCCATGAAAATGCACAGATATGCCTGGAGATGGTTCATCGCGGGATTGGTTGTCCTCGCGACCCTGGGCCTTTTTATGATAGGCGTCCATCGGCTCCAGTTCGACGCGGACGTCCTCAATTCCCTGCCCCGGAACGACCCGGTACTGGCCGATGCCCACTACATCATCACCCATCACCCCATCTATGACCGCGTTGTCGTCGATGTGTCCTGTGCCGGCGGGATGACAGACGCCATTACGGAAGGGGCGCGCCTTGTCGAGGACATGATGCGCGATAGCGGCCTCTTCCGGGAAGTCGGCTTCCAAAACATGGCCCGTCTCATGCCGGAACTGATGCATTATGTCGCCGATCACCTCCCCATCCTTTTCAGCGCCGGGGACCTCGAACAGGCCGTCTCGCCCCTGCTGACACCGGAGAATATCCGCCGGACCCTGCAGGAACACCGCATGTCACTTCAGGATCTCGATGGAATCGGTCAGAGTGCTTTCATGAGCCGCGATCCTCTGGCCTTGCGAAACCAGATTCTGTCGCGATTTTCGTCTTTGGCGCCCGCAAAAGGGGCAAGAATTCAGAACGGTCAGCTCGTGTCCGCGGATGGGAAACATGCACTGATCATCGCGGAACCGGCAACCCCGGGCATGGACACGGGCCATGCCCGGATGATTGCATCGCTGATGGGACGCATCGCGGAAGAACTGGACAAAAAATACGGCACGACGATCGGTCTGACTCTGACACCCGTCGGCGCCTACCGGGCCGCCCTTGACAATGAGACAAGCGCCAAGCGGAGCGTTAAAAAGGCGGTCCTGTTTTCGACCTTCTTCATTGCATTATTGCTCCTCGCGAGTTTTCCCCGGCCCATGATCGGCCTGCTGTCTCTGCTCCCCGCCTTTGCCGGGACTACGATGGCGTTTTTTGTCTTTTCCCTCTTTCACCGGACCATCTCCCTGATGGCGGTCGGTTTTGGCGGCGCCATCATCTCCTTTACCGTGGATTACGGTCTCGCCTATCTGCTGTTCCTCGACCGCCCCCATGAAACCCGGGGCTTGAAAACCTCCCAGGAGGTCTGGTCCCTGGGACTGCTGGCCATGCTGACGACGGCGGTCAGCTTTGCTTTCCTCTCTCTCAGCGGGTTTCCCGCCTTGGCGCAGATCGGGCAGTTTGCCGCCCTGGGCGTTGTCTTTACCTACATCTTTGTTCATGCCGTCTTCCCTCTGGTCTTTCCGGTTATGCCCCCGGCGAAACGACCGCCCTGGCTGCCCCTTCAGCGCCTGGTCGACCGGTTATGCTCTGCCGAAAGCACCTGGAAGGTCTATGCCGCCGTCGCCTTCGGGGCGTTCATGCTGTTTTTCGCCAAACCTGATTTTCGTATCGATCTCAATGCCATGAATGCCGTAAGCGAGGAAACCCTCCAAGCGGATCAACGGGTCCGGGATGTGTGGGGGAACATCTTCACAAGCGTCTATCTTATGGTCGAAGGACGGGATCGCCATGACTTTGAGCGAAAAAGCGACAAACTGGCGGCATTCCTCGATGACGAAGCGGCTCGCGGCAATATTATCCAATTCTTTGTCTCCTCCCTGATCTTTCCCGGAGAGGAAAGGACCAAAAGCAACGGGGCGGCCTGGCGGTCCTTCTGGAATGATGAGCGGATCGCCGAACTCAAGAGGTCTATGCGTGAGGCGTCGGGGTCATTGGGATTTACGCCCCAGGCCTTTGAACCGTTTTTCCGGGCGCTGCAGCAACAGCAAATCTCCCGCACCGCGGGGGCGGGGGACGTTTCCCAACCATTTTTGGCCTTGTTGGGGGTCAGGGCGCCCCCCGATGGCACTTTCTGGCGGCAGGTGGTGGCCGTGACACCGGGTCCGGCCTATGCGGGCGAGGCTTTTTATCAACGCATCAGCGCCGCCGGATTGGCAAAAATGTTTGATCCGGCCCTCTTTACGCAGCGATTCGGGGCGCTTCTCTTGTCGGCCTTTCTCAAGATGGCCTTGATCGTAGGCCTCATCACGATCCTGACGGTGTTTCTCTATTTACTCGACTGGCGTCTCACCGTGATCGCCATGGCGCCGACCCTGTTCGCTCTGGTCTCTACCCTGGGGACGCTGAAACTTCTCGGACAGCCCCTCGGCATTCCCATCCTCATGGTGGCCGTCGTGGTCATCGGCATGGGGACGGATTACGCCCTCTATCTGGTCCGCGCCCACCAGCGCTATCTAGATGAGCACCATCCGTCCCTCGGACTCATCCGGCTGTCCGTCTTTCTGTCCTTTGCCACAACATTTACAGGACTTGTCGTCCTCACCCTGTCAGGCAATGTCCTGCTGCAAAGCGCCGGCCTGGGTCTGGCCCTGGGCATCGGCTATTCCTTTCTGGGCGCCGTGATGATTGCACCACCCCTCCTGAAAAGGTTTTTCGCCTTCGCTTTGCCCAGGGAAGACGCCGTATTGCCAGGATCGAGGGAGCACCTGCGGCGCACGGTCGCGCGGTACCGGGGTCTGGAGGCCTATCCGCGGCTCTTTGCCCGCTTCAAGATCCTGCTCGATCCCATGTTTCCCCGCCTGGCGGATTTCATCAAAGACCCAAAAATCATTCTGGATATTGGCGCCGGTTTTGGCGTCCCGGCCGTGTGGCTCCTGGAGCTGTTCCCCCAGGCAAAGGTCTATGGCATCGAACCGAATGGGGGGCGCGTCCGCGTTGCCTCCCATGCCGTTGGGACCAGGGGCGCCATGACAGTCGGAGCGGCCCCCGACCTGCCCACGATTCCCGAAAAGGCCGATACGGCCCTCATGCTCGATATGATCCACATGCTGACCGATGCGGCGTTGCTGTTGACCCTGCAACGGCTCCGCGAGAATCTGCGGCCCGGCGGGATGCTGGTCCTTCGGGCCACGGAGCCGTCGGAGAAGCGATTCCCCTGGAAGAGACGGATCGAGGCGGGGCGAATCAAATTACGGAAGAAACAATCCCGCTTTCGGACGGAGGCAGAGATCATGGCCGTTTTGGCGGCAGCAGGCTTTTCAGTCTTTTTATCAGAGGTGAGCGGGCGAAGCCGGGAAGAACGCTGGTTTATCGTCAAGGCGCGTGAGGATGGAACGGAAACTGCCATACTGGCCCGTGAGGTAAGATGAAGACCGCCTTTTACCACTTCCTCGTTGCCCTGACCAAGCGGGCAGGGCATTGGGTCTTCAGGTTTTTTGCCGGGGGGATTGCCGCAGGCTATTTCTTCTTCTTTCCCACCCGTGTGGCCGTAGGTGTCCGATTTTACCGGGCCCTTTTTCCGACCTCGGGACGATTCCTTTATCCCTTGTGGTGCACATGGAAACAATATCAACACTTTACCTATGTCTTTCTGGATCGGATGCTCCTGGGGGAAGAAGGCGCCATCACCTGCACCCACGAGGGGTGGGAATATCTGGAAGATGCCGTCGACACGGGCATCGGCGGCATTCTGGTCATGTCTCACCTGGGTAACTGGGAGGTGGCATCCCGCATCCTTCAAGTCAGGAGCCGCCAATATCCGGGAATGAAGTTGCTGCTCTATCTGGGTCAAAAACAGCGGGAGGAGATCGAACGGACCCAGAAGGAAGACCTGATCCGAAGCGGCGTGAAGATCGTTACGGTGGAAGAGGGAGGCGGCTCACCGGCGGATATCGTGGAAGGGATCACGTTTTTAAAGGCCGGGGGACTGGTGTCCATGACCGGCGACCGCCTGTGGCGCAAAGACCAGAGGTCCGTCGCCGTCGATTTCCTGGGTCATGAGGCCAGTCTTCCGGAATTGCCCTTCGTCTTTTCCCTCCTGTCCGGGACCCCCCTGTTCATTTTCTTTTCCTGTCGCACGGGAAAGCAAGCTTACCATTTCCGGATTCTGCCGCCGGTTTATGTCCGCTCCGAGAACAGAAGCCGGAGGGCCGAAGCAATCAAACGGGCTGCCCAGTCTTACGCCGACAGCCTGGCCCAGGCGGTGCGAAAGCATCCCTTTGAATGGTTCCATTTTGAGCCGTTTTTGCGGTTGAGGCTGATGAAATAGCCGCTGCGGTTTTTGTCGGGCAGATTGACAAAATGCCAGCATTTTCTCGCATCGTCTCCCCGCGGACGTTCCACGTGGCGGCGTTGTGAAAGCAGCACATGTTATCAAAGCAAATGTGACAACGCCGTATCACACTGAATTTACGAGAGAACTGGTAGACGAAGCGCACACCTATGGTGTGCGTGTGGCACCCTATGCTGTCAATGAACCCTCAAGAATGAGAGAACTCATCAAAAAGGGCGTGGATGGCATGCCTTTCTTGCATGGGCACAAGAGTTCCATGCGAAATACTTGTTTCAACTCAATTCTTGATCCCATCTATCTGTAGGTAACAAGGCGATCTTGCATGTTCTCAACCGCCGCGCTCAGGAGGCGCCAGGGCAAATGAGGGAACGGAGATGCAAAGCTCTCATAACGTCAGCAGATGACCATTATCCTTCAGCCAGACCTTATGTTTTTTATAGTCGGGAATGACATCTTCGACAAGTCTCCAGTAGTCGCGGGAGTGGTTCCGGATCTTCATGTGGCACAATTCATGGACCACCACATAATCGATGATTTCAGCCGGTGCCATAATCAACCGCCAGGCGAAGGTCAGGCGGTCGTCCGGCGAGCAGGAGCCCCAGCGGCTCCGCGCATTATTGACGGCGACTCCCCGGGGGGACAGCCCCAGAAGCCGGCCGAGGCGACGGACCCTCTCTTCAAGATGCACACGGGCCTGTTTCTGATACCAGAGGTGAAAAAGAATGCGCCCCCCCCTGAGGGCATCGCACTCCAGAAGGAATTCACGGCCGGTGAATGTCAGGGCGCCCTCCGAATCATCCCGTTCATGTATCTTCAAGATGTAGTTTTCACCCAGATAGGGGAATCGTTCCCCGGGAATGAAGGACCGGACCGGTCGATCATAATTGTGCTTCTGCTGCCGGCCGATGATCTTTTGCAGCCATTTATTTTTTTCTTTCAAAAAACGGTCGATATCAATCTGTGGGGTATGAAAGGGGACCCGGACATGCACAGTTGCATCCCTTTCAACCTGGATGGAAAGGGTTTTTTTCCGTCTGTGACTGCGTATCAACTTGTAAGACAATTTAAATCCCCCTGCCCCTCATTCCCTTCCCTGCCCCACCTCCAGGATGGGAAAAAGTGAAGGGAGCAAGATACATGACGTTTCCTGATTCTGAATTATTATGGCCCATCCATGGACATTGGTTTCCGGTCTGCCGGTCTGGATGAACGGTTGCCGCTGCTCACCAAAGGTTTTGGCGCTCGGAACGACGCTGGGGCTTTTACCGGATCACCGGATTCAAGCGTTTGGCCAGCATCTTGCGCACTTCCATCGCCCTGTCCAGGCGGTTCGTTCATGACATCGTCATAACCCTCAATAACAATACCCCGTCTTACCATGATCTGGTAGATCAGCTCGGAACGGTACGCCACATAATGGCTGCCGCCCACAGGGTTATAGCGCCTCGGATTGGGCAGGACAGCGGCCAGCTTGGCCGCTTCCAAGGCAGACAGGTCTGAGGCCGGTTTATGATAATAACGATGTGACGCCGCCTCGATGCCGAACAGGCCGTCTCCCCATTCGGCAACATTAAGATAGATCTCGATGATTCTTTTTTTCGAGAGATTCCGTTCGAGCCGCCAAGTCAAAACGGCCTCCATGAGTTTCCGGATGGGATTCTTCGAAGGCGACAGAAACAGGTTTTTGGCCAACTGCTGGCTGATGGTGCTGCCGCCTGCCTTGAATTTCTTTTGCTTCAGGTCCTTTTCCAGGGCCTTTTGCATGGCATCGAAATCAAATCCCTCATGGGACCAGAACTTGTCATCCTCGGCAATAATCACCGCTTTGATCACATAGGGCGAAATCTGCGAGAGGGGAACCCATTGCTGCACGATTTTTTTCTTCTTGCCCTGTCGTAACCATTCATTTTCACGATATTCCATGAAAGCCGATTTTTTTGGGTTGACTTTCCGCAACATCGAAACGTCCGGATAAACAAAATAGAACGCGATGCTCAACACAACGGCAGACAGGACGAACAAAATCAGCGCGATTGTCCACTTTTTGACCATGATTCGGCGTGATGCCTTTCTCTATCTATTTAATAATACTGACTTCTATACTTATTTTAGCCCGATCTTGCATTTTTTTACTTGACACAAGCCATGCACCGTGGCACTCTCCCTCGCCTGAGAAGCCTTTTGCACCATTTTTTTTAATTCTGCAAAACAATTCTCAGAGGGTGCGGCTTGCCGTTTTTTGTAAGATCGACGCCTTTTGAAGTGTGCAGTTTGTCATCCAATGTCAAAATCTGTGCACCGCCCCAGGAGTGGGTCACCCCCGACTTAGACTAAGGAGGTACTTCATGATGAGACGGCGGATTTTCATGTGGATGGGACTTGTCGTCCTGTTCTTTGCCCTCGGCGCCGGCCGCGAAGTGTTTGCAGCCGACTCGTATAAGGTCAAGCGCGGCGATAATCTCGCCAAGATTTCAAAAAAGTTCGGCGTCAGCGTCGAGGCCCTAAAAGAAACCAATAATCTGCAAAGTGATGCCTTAAAGCCCCGCCAAGCGCTGCTCATCCCCAAATCCACAAAGACAAAAGTCGCAAAATCAAAAAAATCAACGCATGCCGTTACAACATCCTATATCGTGAAAAAAGGGGACAGTCTCTATACGATCGCCAGGAAGACCGGCGTTTCCGTAAGTGATCTCAGAGAGATGAATCATATTCGTGGCAGCCGGCTGCGACTTGGACAGCGACTGTTTCTGGCAAAGTCGGAATCCCGTGTAGAGGTCGCGGAGGCGGCCGCGGACAACGTCGAGCCGACGGAACTTAGCGCCCTGCCCGAGGGCGATGAACTGGAAGAAGATGACGCCGGACCGGCTAACGCCGATGAGTGGGCAAGTACAGATCAGGAGGCGGATCGGGAGAAGGAAGAAAGCGCCGAAATTTTGGGGAAATGGGAAAGTCCCCATGAACGACAGTTGTTTGCCAGAGTGGCCATGGGTTTTTTGGGCGCTCCCTACCGGTTTGGTGGATCATCGGTACGGGGTCTCGACTGTTCCGCTTTTGTCAAAAAAATCTATGCTTTTTTCAACATCAGCCTTCCCCGGACGGCCCGTGAACAGGCCCGTATCGGAAAACGCATCTCCAGAAGCGATCTGGAAGTCGGCGATCTTGTTTTCTTCAACACCCGGCGCCGGGCTTTTGGACACGTAGGCATTTATATCGGGAACAACGAATTTGTTCACGCTTCGGCGGGGCGCACCAGAGCCGTGAAAGTGGATACACTGGACAAACCTTACTACAATAAGCGTTTCGTGAAGGCCGTGCGCCTGAAGGCTCTGGATGAGGATGCTTAGCATGTCAAAATAGAATTCTTCAGATTTTTTAAAAGGGCGGCTATCCGCCCTTTTCTATTTCCGTCACTTTTTGGTTGATTTATTATCCCAGCCTTTATATTGTGCCCCCGACGTTTACTGTTTATGAAATTTGAGAGGAGTCCTTTATCAGAAAAGCCCTGACTTTTTTCGTCGTCATCGTCGTCGTGTTTACCGTGGAAGGTTGCGTATCCAGCAGCAAATTTGAGAAAAAGGCAGCGGAAGCAAATGCGCTCAGCACAGACCTGAAGACGCTTAAGCAGCAATACCGCAATTTGACGGAGGAAAACAATGCCCTGAAGGATCAGTATAAGAAATTGGCTGGCGAATTCGCACAGATGTCCGTTCAAATGGATAAAGTCACCGCCGACCGGAATGACTTGGACAGGGTTCTAAAGGCCAAATCCGACAACCTTTCAAAAATGATCCGTGATCTCAGAGAAGAAATTGGTGCCCTGGAGTCGGAAAATGCCTCGCTGAAGGAAAATCTTTCCAGCTTGAAAAAATCCAAGGAGGAAGAAGTCAAAACCGTCAGTAAAATATACGAAAACCTAATGCAGGAGATGAAGGGTGAAATTGCGCAGGGCCAGATAACCATTACGGAGCTCAGGGGAAAACTGACGCTCGACGTAGTTGACAAGATCCTCTTTGCCTCCGGGGAAGCAGAAGTGAAACCGGAAGGCCTGGTTGTCCTGCAACGGGTGATCGAAGTTGTCAAAGACATCAAAGACAAGGCAATCCGTATCGAAGGACACACGGACAATGTGAGAATCAGCGGCGTCCTGGCCAGGGAGTACCCGACAAACCGGGAACTTTCAGCGGCCAGAGCCTTGAATGTTGCCCATTATCTTCAAGAACAGGGCATTGATCCGACCCTGCTGGCGGCGGTTGCCTATGGAGAATACAAGCCCGTTGCCGATAACAGCACTCCCGATGGCCGCGCGAAAAACCGGCGCATCGCCATCATCCTGCAGCCGAAGGATTGATTTGGCCGCAGGGGATCGATCAATCAAAGAATCCGGGGCACAGCGGTCTGTGCCTCTCTTTTTATCAGGAAGAACGCGGGTTTCTTGCGTAATGAAAGCATATGGGAAAGACGATCACAGAAAAAATTATCGACACGCATCTCATCTCCGGAGATTATCGGCCCGGCGCGGAGATCGGCATCCGCATTGATCAGACATTGACCCAGGATGCCACGGGAACCATGGCTTATCTGCAGTTTGAGTCCATGAATGTCCCGCGGGTCAGAACCGAGCTGTCCGTCAGCTATGTCGATCATAATACGATTCAAATAGGCTTTGAAAATGCCGACGATCATCGCTATCTCCAGAGTATCGCCCCAAAGTATGGCATCTGCTTCTCCCGACCGGGCAACGGCATCTGTCATCAGGTCCATCTGGAACGCTTCGGAAAACCCGGCAAGACGCTGATTGGCGCCGACAGCCATTCGCCGACCGGTGGCGCTCTGGCAATGGTTGCCATCGGCGCCGGGGGGTTGGACGTGGCTCTGGCCATGGCCGGCGAGCCCTTCTATCTGACCTGCCCGCGGATGATCCGCATCAATCTGACCGGCCGGCTTGCCCCCTGGGTTTCCGCAAAAGACATCATCCTGAAAATCCTCGAGATATTTACATCCAGAGGAAACGTGGGATGCGTTTTCGAATATGGCGGGGAAGGCACGACCGCCCTGACAGTTCCCGAACGGGCAACCATTGCAAATATGGGCGCAGAGTGCGGCGTCACCACATCCGTTTTTCCGAGCGATGACATGACGAGGCGATTCCTGAAGGCCCAGCAGCGCGAGGCAGACTGGCGTCCGCTGACGGCAGATCCGGACGCCGGGTACGACCGGACGGTGGAGATCAATCTCTCAAAACTGGAACCGCTGGCGGCAAGACCGCACAGTCCGGATCATATCAGCCTTGTCCGGGAGGTGGGCGCCATTGAGGTCAACCAGGTGTGTATCGGCAGCTGCACCAATTCATCCTACAAGGATCTGGCCACTGTGGCAGGCATTCTGAGAGGCAAAGCGGCGGCGCCCGGCGTCAGTTTCATGATCGCACCGGGCTCCAGGCAGGTTCTTGAAAATCTGGCCCGGGACGGGCATCTTGCCGTGCTGATCTCGGCCGGCGCAAGGCTCATGGAGAATGCCTGCGGCTTCTGCATTGGCAACTCCCAGAGCCCCTCCTCTGGAGCTGTCTCCCTGCGAACATCCAACCGGAACTTCCCGGGCAGGTCGGGCACAAAAGACGCGACTGTTTATCTGGTCAGTCCCGAAACCGCTGCGGCCGCCGTCGTGACCGGACGATTCACGGACCCCAGGGACCTGAATATGCCTTACCCCGATATTGTCATGCCGGAAATATTTCACATCGATGACAGCATGATCATCAAGCCGGAGCACTCAACGGGTCAAGGCGCCGTCAAAATCATCAGGGGACCGAATATCGGCGCTCCTCCCCAAAACGGGCCTTTCCCGGATCAGATCAACGGCATTGTCGCCATAAAGGTGGGCGATAAGATCACCACCGATCATATCATCCCGGCCGGCGCCCGGATGAAATACCGCTCCAATATCCCGAAATACGCCCGATACGTTTTTGAGCATCTGGATCACCGCTTTCATGAAAGGGCGAAAAAAATCCAGGATGAGGGCCTGCACAACATCATCGTAGCCGGATTTTCCTACGGACAGGGATCCTCCCGGGAACATGCGGCCATCTGTCCCATGTATCTGGGAGTCAAAGTCGTCATCGCCAAATCTTTTGAACGGATCCATGCCGCTAACCTCATCAATTTCGGCATCATACCACTGATTTTCCTGCATGAGGAGGATTACGATTTCATCGAGCCGGAAGACAACCTTGAAATGACGGATATCCGCAAGACGCTCGGCGCCAATGAAAAAATAGTCGTCCAGAACCGCTCCAGGGGGAAATCCTTTCGGGTTGCCTATGAGTTGTCGGAAAGACAGAAAAAAGTGCTGCTGGCCGGCGGCGCGTTGAATTTCAGGTAGCGGCAAGGGGCAACAAAAAAGCGAAAACATTTTTCATCGGTTTATCATCATCTCATAATACGAGTGTTTTGCATACCCGCAGAAAAATGGTTCGCAAGCGGCGAATCAAATGTTTTTCGCTTTTCCAGTCATAACGTTAACGATTTGTTATATATCATGATTGCGACCGGTTATCTTCTTTGCGGAAAAGATTTTTGAGCCGCGGCGAAGCCATTTTCCAAAGTCTCAAAACACGAATATAAACAGGAAGCCAGGATATGTCAGAAAAACGAAAAATCAAGGTGAAATTACCGCTCGTCGAACTGGACGGCGACGAAATGACGCGCATCATGTGGCGGATGGTCAAGGACACGCTGATCTTTCCCTATCTGGATCTGGACCTTGACTACTACGACCTGCATATCAAAAACCGGGACGACACGGATGATCAGGTGACAATCGAAGCCGCCGAGGCCATCAGGACGTACGGCGTCGGTGTCAAATGCGCCACGATCACCCCGACCCAGGACCGGGTCCGCGAATACGGCCTGAAAAAAGCCTGGAAGAGCCCGAACGGAACGATCCGTTCGCTGCTGGACGGCACAGTCTTCCGAACGCCCATTCTGGTCAAAAACATTCAACCCACGGTTTCCACATGGAAGAACCCCATCACCATCGGCCGTCACGCCTACGGCGACGTTTACGACAATGTGGAAATGCGCGTGGATGGCCCCGGCCTGGCGGAGATCCTCTTCACGCCGGCCGGCGGCGGCCATCCGGTCCGGCAAAGCATCAAGGAATTCAGTGGCCCGGGCATCATTCAGGGCATTCATAACACCGATGCTTCCATCGAGAGCTTTGCCAAGGCCTGCTTTACCTACGCACTGGATCAAAAAATCGATCTTTGGTTCAGCACCAAGGATACGATTTCCAAAACGTACGATGCGCACTTTCGCACGATTTTCGACCGGGAGTATGAAAGCCGGAAGGGCCCATTCAAACAGGCCGGGATCGAATACTTCTTTACGCTGATCGACGATGCCGTCGCAAGGATCATGAAATCCGAAGGCGGGATGCTGTGGGCTCTTAAAAACTACGACGGAGACGTCCTGTCCGACATGATCGCTGCCGCCAACGGCAGCCTGGCCATGATGACGTCCGTTCTGGTATCCCCGCAAGGACATTTCGAGTACGAAGCCGCCCACGGCACGGTTCAGAAGCACTATTACAGGCATCAGCGAGGCGAAGAAACCTCCACCAATTCCATGGCCCTGATCTTTGCCTGGTCGGGCGCCCTGCGCAAACGCGGCGAGATGGACGGCACGCCGGGTGTGGTTCGCTTTGCAGGCTGTCTGGAACAAGCGGCGCTGGAAACCGTGGAAGACGGCGTCATGACCGGAGATCTCCTGCTGGTGGCCGACCGGAACCCACAGAACCGGAAAGTCAGCACCGGCGCTTTCATCGACGCCGTTGCCGATCGCCTGCAGGGGAAGTTTTATGTCTGAACACGGCCTGCCCAACCTCAAGAACATGACTCTGGAGGAAATCGAAGGATTCATCGCCGCCCACGGCAAGGAAAAATACCGGGCCCGTCAGATCATGAAATGGCTTTACCGGCAAGGGGCGGTCTCTTTCGACGAAATGACCGATCTGGCGAAGGATCTCCAGATCGCCCTGGCCGGTCTGGCCAGAATCGGCCAACCGGAAGTTGAAGCAATCCAGACCTCGTCTGATACGACAAAGAAAATCCTTTTCCGCCTGGAGGACGGCTTATTTATCGAAAGCGTCCTGATCCCTGGCAAAAACCACTGGACGATCTGCATCTCCACACAGGCCGGCTGCCGAATGGGATGCCGCTTCTGCCTGACCGGCCAGGGCGGTCTCAAACGAAACCTTCAGGTCTCGGAAATCACAAGCCAGATCACGATTCTGCAACGCGCCCTGCCGGAAGGCCCCCAGATCCGGAATATCGTGCTGATGGGCATGGGAGAACCCCTGGACAATTATGACGCCGTCCTGAAGGCCATCCGCATCATCACTTCCGATTACGGCCTGGGTTTTTCCAATCGAAAAGTGACCCTGTCCACCTGCGGCCTTGTCCCGATGATCGATAGGCTGGGATCGGACATCTGCATCAATCTGGCGATTTCTCTAAATGCCCCGGATGATGAAAAAAGAGGCCGTCTGATGCCTGTCAATCGGAAATATCCCCTGGAAATACTGCTTCATGCCTGCCGCAATTACCCCATGCCGGGGCGGCGCATGCTCACGTTCGAATATATCCTCATGGCCGGTGTAAATGATTCGTCCCGGGACGCGGAAAAGATCACCGGCCTGCTGAAGGGCCTTCATTGCAAGCTCAATCTTATCGCGTTCAATGAATATCCCGGCTCTGCTTACAAAACGCCATCGCAGGAATCGATCTCGGCTTTCCAGCAGATCCTTCTGAAAAACCATTACACGGCCATTCTGCGCGCCAGCAAGGGCAAGGACATCCTCGCCGCCTGCGGCCAGTTGAAAGGCGAAGCGACTTACACCGTGAGCGCCCGGCATGGTCGCTGACAAACGGTTCGCAGACGGCAAAGTCATTTTCAAAAACCACGGCCCGTCCGGTTGCCAATATCAGCATGGGGACGCGACTGCGTCACGCCTCCTCCCCCAAGCATCCGGACTATTTTCACGAAGCCGTAAAATTGCATTGACACACAGTGCTGTTCTACCTATACTCATGCTGCGAAAAAGCCATGCACCGCCCAGGGAAAGATGAATTATTTGCTTTTATATTCAAGTAGATAGCTGAATCAAGGCATCGGTTAAACGACCACGGGAGAGACAGGATGATTGATTGGCGACCGGTCATAGGCTGGCTGTTGCAGAATGGAACCAGAATTCTTATCATTTCCGTGGTCGGAATTACACTGTGGTTTGCGCTCAACCGGTTTCTTCCCCCCTTGATCCGGCGCACCGTCAGACGAAACATCGAAGAGGAAACCGAAGAAGAGGAAATAAAGCGAGAGGATACCCTGATCGCCGTATTGAGCGGTATCGGGCAGGTTTTAATTGTCCTGATCGTGGTTTTCTCGATTCTTTCAGTGCTGAACGTTCCAATCGCACCGGTACTGGCCAGTTTCGGCATCGCCGGCGTCGCTGTCGGTTTCGGCGCCCAGTATCTGGTCCGGGACCTGATTTCAGGCGTATTTATCATCATGGAGAACCAGTATCGGGTCGGCGATGTGGCGAGGGTTGCCGATATCAGCGGGTTGGTCGAAAGAATTACGTTGAGAAAAACCATTTTGCGCGACCTGGACGGCATTGTTCACCACATCCCCAATGGAGAAATCAAAGTCGCCAGTAATTTCACGAGAAACTACTCCCGTGTCAACATGAACATCTCGGTATCTTACGGCGCCAACCTGGACCATGCCATCCGTGTCGTCAACCGGGTCGGCGAGGAACTCGCCAAAGATGAAAAATGGCGCGATATCATAATATCTCCCCCGAAAGTCTTGAGGGTGGATAAGCTGGGAGACTCCGGCATCGAGCTCAAAATTCTGGGAGACGTCAAGCCGATCAAGCAGTGGGATGTTATGGGCGAGTTACGTTTGCGTCTGAAGAACACATTTGATATCGAAGGGATAGAAATTCCATGGCCGCACACGAAAGTCTATTTCGGCGACCCGCAGCCGCAGCTTGTGGCCGGACCGCCCTGTCCGGCCTGCCCTCATGTCAACCCGCCAGGCAGTAACTTTTGCGCCGGCTGCGGCGTCAGTCTCGTAAATCCCTAACCTTTCTTGTTTGATTTTCCGCTGTCAGCGGGGTCATCTGATCCCCTTTGCGTCCATCGGGCGGATCTCGGAGGAATCAGGGCAGTTAATGACGAAAAGCGGATCGCACTTTCAGATTCAGGCTATTTCCCTTCTCGGGATGCTTGTACATCCTTCGCGGCTTTAGCCCTCGCTTCCTCCTCTTCTCTGGCCCTGGCTTTCTTTTCTTCTTTCTCTTTTTTAATCTTTTCTTCAGCTTCCTGCCTGATGAGCTGTTTTTTCGATTCTTCAAGAAAGTAACGGACCTTGTAATCCAGGCCGATACCGGGGTATTCCCTGGCAATCGTTTCGAAACGTCCTAATGCCGCTTTGTACTTGCCCCGAATGAAGTAAAAATTGCCGACATAAAACTCCTTTTCCGCCAGTCTTTTGCGGCATTCCAGGATGTGCCTCTCCGCCAGAACGTAAAACTTGCTGTCGGGAAAACGTGCAACCAGTCTTTCAAACTCTTTTAAGGCCCTGATCGTCTCCGTCTGATCCCGGTCGATGACGCTCATCTGGCGGTAATGACACATTCCCAACTGGTACATGGCGTAAGGAAGGTTTTCATTGGTGGGCCTTAGACTGATAAAGTCCCTGTAGACACTCTCCGCTTCAATATAGGCTTCATCGCTGAAGTAGGAATCGGCAATGCCGATCTCAGCACTGACAACCAGATCGTGCAGCGGATATTGCTCTTTTAAACGCTGAAAGGATTCGATGGCCTTTCTGTAACGGCCTTCCTGATACAGCTCGGCGCCCCGCTTGTAGAGGCCCTCCGGCGTCGCTCTGGCCATGTCGAGCGGCCGCCACCACTCTCTCATGTCCTTCCACAAGCCGCACCCCGACACACCCAAGACAAGCAGAAAAATGACAGGAAGGCTTATTTTTCTGGTCAAGCGCCGTTTCACTGGATTAAAGCCCCTTTTTGATGAACGTCTCAAGACGCTCCCTCGGGACAAGACCGATCAGCGTATCCAGCACTTTGCCTTCTTTAAACAGAAGAAGCATGGGGATGCTCCGGACACCATAAGCGGCGGCGGTTTTAGGATTGTCATCCACATTCATTTTGGCGATTTTGACCTGATCTTTATAGGATAAGGACAGCTCTTCCAGTATCGGTCCGATGGCACGGCAGGGGCCGCACCAGGGCGCCCAGAAATCAACGAGCGCGGGTTTATCCGATTTTACAATTTCCTG
Source organism: Pseudomonadota bacterium (assembly GCA_043805145.1). Classification (GTDB taxonomy): domain Bacteria; phylum Desulfobacterota; class Syntrophia; order Syntrophales; family Fen-1087; genus JAPLJM01. Next base: position 26,534 of record JAZDIK010000076.1, read on the forward strand.
CTCGAAGTCATTATCACTGACGTGAACAAGGGCGTTTTCCGTTCCCATTTCCAGATCCTCCTGAAATTGCTGAAAGACTTTTATTGCGACGCTTGATTTGACGGGATGCAAGGAATCGCGATGAGACTATGCCACATCCGCTCCGGAAATGTCAAATTTAAACGATCCGCTTTTGACAGACGAACGGCGATCTGCTATAAACTTTTAAAAATTACGGAAGATTCACGGTAAACAGATGGGACGACTGGGCATTATTTCGGGAACGCTCACTCTTCAGAAAACGGAGATTCTTGGGCAACTCATTGAAGAGATTGCGGAAAATCCATTCGGAACGGCGCTGGTGATGCACTCTCCCCGACTTGCACTGATCCCGAGGCACGGCAAGGATGCCCGTCGGCATATCCTGCCTCACCGGATCAATCACGCGGCCAATCTGACAGCCTTGAAAGCATTGGGCGTCGATGAGGTCATCGGGATCAATTCCACCGGTTCCCTGAGGGAAGAATTGAAACCGGGGACCATCGTGATTCCAGACGACTTTATCATGATTCACGCAGGGCCGACCGTTTTTGATACTAAACCCGGACATATTACCCCGGTCATTCATGAGGGGATCCGGCAGAAAATCATTGGAGCCGCCCGCCGTTCAGACATTGATGTCGTGGATGGCGGCGTTTACTGGCAGACGCAGGGACCGCGCCTTGAAACCCGGGCCGAAATCAGGTTCATGTCCCAGTTTGCGGATGTGGTGGGGATGACCATGGCTGGCGAAGCCGTCATCGCACAGGAGTTGGAAATCCCCTATGCATCGATCTGCTCTGTCGACAATTTCGCGCACGGCATCGGCGGAGAGGAACTGACTATGGAAAACATGCTCCGGAACGCCCGCATCAATACGGAAGCACTCGTCAGGATCATCTTGGAATACCTGGAAGGGAGAAGTGCATGAGGTTTTCAAAAAAAGGGGACAAAGGGGAAACCAGCCTGCTCGGCGGTCAACGTATCCCAAAATTTGATCCGAGACCGGATACGTACGGCACCCTGGACGAAGCCAGCTCCGCCCTGGGCGTCGCTCGTGCCGCTACAAAAAATCGACGCATCAAAGAGATCCTGCTTGGCGTGCAGAAAGACCTGCTGACCCTTGGCGCCGTACTGTCAACCCTGCCGGAAGACCTTGACAAGCTCAAAATCGGGATCGGCGAACCCGATGTATCGCGCATCGAAGCTCTGATTGACGACCTTCAGCATAACGTGACGCTGAAAAATGAATTCATCTATCCGGGGGAAACAATGGTTTCAGCCCAGATCGATGTCGGTCGCACCATCATCCGTCGGGCGGAGCGGAAGGCCGCCAAACTCAAGGCGGACGGACTGTTCAACAACGAATACGTCCATCAATACCTGAACCGCTTGGCGGACATGCTTTTTACGCTGGCCCGATACGAAGAACAAAACGGACCAGGGCGCAGAAACAACGCTTGAATCTGGTTCATCCGGTCTTCCCGAACTTGTGAAAAAATGTCTTTGCTTCCCACGAAGACAACAAATTTCGATCCACGAATCGAGAGAAACCGGGCTAATTGAAGCCTGCTTCCCGATCCAACTGGAGGACCACTTGCCTGTGACCAGAAAACCCACCTATGAAGACCTGGAACAAAGAGTCAGAGTCCTCGAAGAAGAATCAATCAAAGGCAAGCTGGCCGGGGAGGAGCTGGAAAAGAGCGAAGCGCGCTATCAAGCGATCGTCGAAGCCCAGGACGATGCAATCTGCCGATGGCTCCCGGATACGACCCTGACCTTTGCCAATGCCCGGTATCTGGAACTGTTCGGCATGGAACAAAAGAAAATCAACCATCAAAAGTGGATTGAGCTTCTCCCAACGGACGAGCAAGATCGTGTCGCTTCCTTCTATCCTGAACTCGTCACCCCCCCCCAAAAAACAACCTATGAGCATGACGTAAAGCTTGAAGACGGCTCATTGCGGACGTTTCTCTGGACAGATATGCCCCTTTTTGATGATCAGGGGGTATGTGTTGAATTCCAATCCACCGGACGCGACATCACGGAACGAAAACAGGCAGAGGAAGCCCTTCGGGAATCGAAACAGCAATTGTCTTATATTATCGATTTTTTGCCTGATGCGACGTTTGTTATTGACAGAAGCGGGGAAGTTGTCGCGTGGAACCGGGCCATCGAAGAGATGAGTGGGGTCAAGGCTTCCGATATGCTGGGGAAAAATGATTATGAATATTCCTTGCCGTTTTACGGGATTCGCCGGCCTTTACTGATAGATCTGGTATTCATGTCCGGTGAAGAAATTGAGAAGAACTATCATTCTATACGGAGAGAAGGGGACATTATTTTAGCCGAGGCCGATGTCCCCATAAGGGGAGAAACCCGTTCCCTCTGGGGGATAGCCAGACCTTTATACGACCGTGACGGTTATATCTCAGGGGCTATCGAGTCTATCCGCGACATCACCGATCTGAAAAAACTCCAGACCCAGCTTCGCCAGGCCCAGAAGATGGAGGCCATCGGAACGCTGGCCGGCGGCATCGCCCACGATTTCAACAATATCCTCAGCGCCATAATGGGCTACACGGACATGGCCCTCGAGAAAATTGAAAAGAACAGTCTCCTGCGGCATTATCTTGAACAAGTCTTCAAAGCGGGAGAGCGGGCTAGGGACCTGGTAAAACAGATTCTTGTCTTCAGCCGCCAGAATGAGGAACAGCTGCGCCCTCTGAGAGTCAGCCCCCTCATCAAGGAAATGCTGAAGCTCATGAGGTCATCCCTGCCTTCGACCATTCAGGTTCTTCAGGAGATCCAAACCGACCCGGATACGGTTCTGGCCGATCCCACGCATATCCACCAGATCATGATGAACCTCTGCAACAACTCGGTCCACGCCATGCGGGAGAGAAAGGGCATATTGAAGGTCCGTCTGGTCTCTGAGAAAATCAAGACGGGTGCCCCTTCGGCCCCTCACGGTCTCGTCTCCGGCATGTACCTGAAACTGACGGTAAGTGATACAGGAACCGGCATTGATCCCATGTTCATCGGCAGGATCTTCGATCCTTTCTTCACCACGAAGAAGCCTGGAGAGGGAACGGGCCTGGGGCTTTCCGTGGTGTATGGAATCGCAAAAAGCTGCGGCGGCGGGGTTACCGTGCAAAGCGAGGCAGGAAAGGGGACCGATATTCATGTTTACCTGCCCCTGCTGACAGAGACAGGGGGCGAAAAGGAAGAAAAAGTGAGCGAATCCATCCCCCAGGGGAGGGAATGTATTCTTTTTGTGGATGATGATGAGATGCTCGTTGAGATTGGCAAGGACATGCTGACCGATCTGGGCTATGAGGTTGCGGGAAAGACGGACAGCCTGGAAGCATTGAAACTCTTCCATGCCAGGCCTGATCGGTTTGATCTGGTCATCACCGATATGACAATGCCCAATATGACAGGGATCGAGTTAGCCCAGGAAGTCATACGGTTCAGGCCCGGCTTGCCGATCATCCTCTGCACGGGTTTCAGTGAAGCGCTCACGCCGGAAAAAGTGAAGGCCATGGGGATAGGAGCGCTGATCATGAAGCCCATCGTAAAACTTCAGCTTGCCAAAGCCATCCGGATGGTTTTAAATCAGGAGTAATAGCGGGAGGTAATGTCTCATGGCGAATGTTTTAATCATCGACGATGACCAGCTCAATTCAGAAATGCTTTTTGATATGATCAGCGATATGGGGCATGACGTCACCTGTGTCTTCACCGCCGAAGAGGGGCTCAGGAAGGCCTTGTTACATGCTTTTGATATTGTTTTTCTGGACGTGCAGCTTCCGGACGGCAATGGTCTGATGCTACTCCCCGCCATCCAGGCCGCCCCGTCTAAGCCCGAGGTCATTATTATCACCGGATTCGGCAGCCCTGACGGCGCCGAGCTGGCGATTAAGAACGGCGCTTGGGATTTTATTGAAAAGCCGTTAGTAAAAAATTTGATAGAACTGCCTTTAGTACGCGCCCTGCAATACCGGGAAGCAAAAAACGGAAACGGAAAAAGAGAGCCTCTGGTGCTAAAGCGAGAGGGTATCATCGGAAGCAGCCAAATTATGGATGCTTGCCTGGAACTCGTCGCGCAGGCAGCCGCCAGTAATGCCCCGGTCATTATCAGGGGAGAAACCGGAACGGGTAAAGAGCTCTTCGCAAGAGCCATTCACAGAAACAGCTTGAGATCGGGCGGAGCATTTGTGACCGTCGATTGCGCCTCCCTTCCCCAGACGATCATCGAAAGTGTCCTTTTTGGCCATGAGAAGGGCGCCTTCACCGGAGCAGACAGATCGCGGTCGGGCTTAATCAAACAGGCTGACGGCGGAACACTTTTTCTCGACGAAGTCGGGGAACTTCCACTTTCGGCACAGAGGACCTTTCTCCGGGTTTTACAGGAACATTGTTTTCGCTCCATAGGAGGTCAACGGGAAATCATGAGCGACTTCAGATTGGTTGCAGCAACCAACCGGAACATCGAGGGAATGGCTCAGGAGGGTAAATTCAGAGAGGATCTTCTCTTCCGGCTGAGGGCCATGACAATTGAATTGCCCCCCTTGAGAAATCATCCCGGAGATATTCGGGAGCTGTGTTTTCATTACGTCAATAAACTATGTGTCCTGTATGGCAAAGAAACAAAAGGGTTTTCCCCGGAATTTTTTGATACCCTTTGTGCTTATGAATGGCCCGGAAATATCCGTGAACTTGTCAATGCCCTGGAAAGCGCCATCGCCGTGGCAGGATACGACCCTATCTTATTCCCCAAGCACTTGCCTAAGCATATTCGCATCCAAATAGCCCGTGAAGCTGTCCAAAAAAAGGAAGACGCGAATTTGCCTACTGGAGCATTTGGAACACTGAAGGAGCATCGGGAAGCTGCCGTAGCCAGTGAAGAACGGAAGTATCTCCAGGATCTCATGACTGCAACCGGAGGAAACATCGGGAAGGCCTCTGAAATATCCGGTCTTTCGCGTGTCAGGCTGTACGTCCTCCTGAATAAATACAAAATCTTAAGGAAAACCCCGCCCGTTGTTTCGTGAAGTGAATTGTGTATCGTATCGCGAAACAAACAATAACTCCACAACACGAAAGACCTTCATCCTTTTCTCGCCTGGCCGGGCTTCAAAAAAAGAAACTTTTCGTACCGATTATTCATGTTTCACGACAGCGAGAAAAGCTTTCAAATTCTTATCAGCAATATAAATATAAGAATTAATTTATATTATCAATGATACAGGCCTCGTGTCACACATCGTGGCACACCTCTTGATACATGGATGTTGATCTGAAGCAAAGCTCGCTATGAACAAGGAACCTTAGATCATTTATCAATAATATTGCTAGGAGGTTTGCATACATGAAAAAAAGGACAATTGCTTTCAAGCTGGTGGCGGGAGGCATTATTGCGGTGACAATTCCCCTCTTGGTCGTTGGACTCTTCGCCTTCATTAAAGCATCGGGAACGCTGGAAACGGTTGCCAAGGAGCGGGCAGAAAAAGACGCCGGCAAACTTGCCAACATGATTCAGGAGGTGCTTGCGGGAGAACTCAAGATTGCAAGTCAAATCGCCATGAGCAGTGACGCCTTGAGTGCCGTCACCGGCGCCAATATTGAGGCAATGAACGGGAAACTGGCAGAGGCTATGGGAAAAATCGGGAAAGATTATGAAGCGATCTTGGTAGCCGATGCGAACGGCACGGTTGTCTCCGATGGCAGCAATGGTGAATGGAAGGGTATTTCCATTGCGGACCGGGAATACTTCCAGAAAGCAAAGGGTGGAAAAGCGAACGTGGGCGCCGTTGTCAAATCAAAAAAGACAGGGAACATCGTTGCTGCGGTCTGCGCACCTGTTGCAAAAGATGGAACCTTCGTCGGGGCGGCGGTTATCGTTCTAAAAATTGATTACCTTGCAGATAAAGTGACGGTAAAAACGGGACATACCGGATACGGTTTCATGGCAGACCAGTCGGGACTTTGTATTGCCCACCCCGACAAGGCCAATATCCTCTCCCTGAATTTAACGACAGTAAAGGGTATGGAAGCGATCTCCAAAATGATAATCGCGAAACAGACAGGGGTCCAAGATTACGTGTTTAAGGGAATAAAAAAAATAGCAGGAATCGCCCCGGTGGAGCTCACAGGGTGGAGCGTTTGTATCACACAGGATGTGAGTGAGTTTCTGGAGGCAGCCCATTCGATCCGAAATTTTATTGCCCTAATCAGCATAATTTTTCTGGCCTTGACCGTTACGGGCATTACTTTTTTTGCACGCAGTATTTCCTCACCCATCAAAAATGCCGTTGATCAGATGAATGAGGCCGCCAATCAGGTTGCCGCGGCAGCGAGTCAGGTATCCGCAACCAGCCAGTCATTAGCCGAAGGAGCGTCCGAACAGGCTTCAGCCCTTGAGGAAACCTCATCTTCTCTTGAGGAGATGTCTTCTATGACGAAACAAAATGCGGGAAATGCCGCCCATGCAGATGGCCTCATGAAGCAGGCAAAGCAGGTCGTGCAGAAGGCAAATGAAACCATGGAGAGCCTGACCAAGTCAATGAAGGATATATCGGCGGCCAGCGAAGAGACATCAAAAATCATCAAGACCATTGATGAGATTGCATTTCAAACCAATCTTTTGGCCTTGAACGCAGCCGTGGAGGCAGCCCGGGCCGGGGAAGCAGGCGCCGGATTTGCCGTCGTGGCAGAAGAGGTGAGAAATCTGGCCATGCGCGCCGCTGATGCTGCAAAAAATACTTCCGGTCTCATCGAGGGCACCGTTAAAAAAATTAAAGAAGGTTCCGAAATGGTTCAGAGAACAAATACGTCATTTGCGGAGGTGTCGGCAAGCGCATCCGAAGTGGGAGAGTTGGTTGGCGAGATCGCGGCGGCATCCCAGGAACAAGCTCAGGGAATCGATCAGATCAGCAAGGCGGTAGCGGAAATGGACAAGGTAACGCAACATACAGCCGCCAACGCCGAAGAATCGGCGTCTGCATCCGAAGAAATGGACGCCCAGGCGCAACAGATGAAACAGGTAACATACACGCTGGTCAATATTATTGGTGGAAACAAGAGCGGCAATGGAACTGGAGATGTCAGCAAAGTAAGCATGCCGGGGAAAAAGAGTGTTGGCGGGATATTGTCTTCCGTGACCTCTAAAAGAAGCAGGGGGTCGGAAACCGTGCCCAATAAACAAGGCAGGATCGTTCGACCTGATGATTTAATTCCAATGGATGGGGACAACTTTAAAGACTTTTAAATTTTCAATAAATGATGATGTTGAAAAAATGACAGAATCAAAGAAAACAAGTGACAAGGAAGTCAAGTCCATGCATGAACGGGCGGGGAAGTACCTGACCTTTGCTCTGGCAGGAGAAGAATACGGTATCGGCATTCGAAAGGTCAAGGAGATTATCGGAATGATGACGATTACCATGGTTCCCCAAATGCCGGTATATGTAAAAGGGGTTATCAATTTACGTGGTAAGGTAATCCCCGTCGTGGACCTCAGGCTCAAATTCGGCATTGAGGACACGGAATATACAGAGCGGACCTGTATCATCGTAGCGGAGATAAGGACGCATGCCGGAAATGTCTTGATGGGGACGGTCGTGGATGCAGTTTCAGAGGTTTTAAACATCAAAGCGGTCGATATCGAAGATACGCCGAGCTTTGGGGGCAATATCGACACGGATTATATTCTTGGTATGGCCAAAGCAGGAGATGGAGTCAAGATTCTCCTGGACATCGATAAAGTGATCAGTGTCCCGGAAATAGTGATCGCGAATGAAGCGGCATGATCTTTTCAGATGGTCTTTTTCTGCAAACACCATAAAGTCTGCTCACCATAACACCTGAAGCAGCCGGTGGCGTTCCGGGAAAGACAATCGTTTGTCTTCACAGGAAATTTCTCATTCAGGAGTTTTATAGCCGTCAGAAAGCGCCCAGTTGGCAGGGTTTAATCTTGATCTTCAGCGCTTCGCAGGCAGAGGAAATGTCCATCCTGGCGATGTTTGCCCGGTTGGCAATATCCCATGCTGCAATACAGGGCAGTCGACCATCGGCCAGGTTACTGCGAATGGCTTCTTCCAGCTCCGCAGAAACCACTGGGGCAGGCCCGATGATCGCTTTCCTCTGATTCTTCTGACCATAGCCAAAAAGACCCAACTGGCACCGTTTGAGACGGATTTCAAGAAGATCAATCATCACGCCGACTTCGAGCATATCCACACGAAGATTTTCTGCGATAGCGCTTGCATCGGCACAATTGATTTCTCCGTTTGCGGCCCTTTTCTGAACGGCCTCGGCAATTTTCTTATTCAATTTCCTGTCTTCGGGATGCTTTGCGGCGTAACGGTCCGCATCGGCGTGCGTCATGGTTTCTCCTCCTGCTCGGTCTGAGACCGGCTGAAAAATGTTTAATCCGGGACGACCTCGTAAAAAGCTCCGCAGGCAAGGCGCATGGGGACATAACGCAGTCGTGTCTCCAGCCAAGTGAATGATGCAGCGCAACGAAGCATCCGGACTTTTTACGAGGTCGTCAATATTTCATGTAATGGAACGGCTCCACCGCCGACAGAGCATCTGCATCAAGGGTCTTGAAGCCATTCTTTTCGATCAGTCTCATGGCCTTTTCAATCTGATCCACATCGAGGACAAAAACCGCCTTTTCACGGCTTTCCAGAACGAATCCATAGGCATTGTTTACATTGATGCTCTCCTTGAACAGCAATTGCGTCAGCCGGTCGAGCCCGCCGGGCTTGTCGTCGATCAGGACCGCCAGGACGTCGCGCAGGCGAACCATCATCCCGGCCTTGGTCAGAGCAGCCTGGGCCCGCCTGGGATCGTCGACGATCAGACTGATCACACCGAACGTATCCGACGTGGATATAACGGTGGCCCGGATGCTGATCTTCTCTTTTGCCAGAATCGCCGTCACGGCAGCCAGTTTCCCCGGCTTGTTTTCTGCAAAAATCGATAGTTGTTGCGCAATCATGCCAGCCTCCCCTTCCCTGCTCAATCCTTCCTGTTATCCAGGACGCGCTTCGCCTTCCCCTCGCTCTGGGGCAGGCTGTCCGGTTCAACGAGATCCACCTTCGGCGTAATGAGGATGTCGCTCTTGAGTTCCTCTACAATGCGGCGCCGCAGGGATTCCAACTGCCGCAAGTCGCCCATGAAGTATTCGCGCCGGACCTCGACCTTGACCGTCATGAGATCGGTGAAGTCCACCCGCTCCAGAACGATCAGAAAATTGTTACCCACGCCGGGAATGCCCATGAGCTTCCGTTCAATCTGAATCGGAAAGATGTTGACCCCCTTGATAATCATCATGTCGTCCGTCCGGCCTTTGATCCGCTCGATGCGGCGGTGCGTCCGGCCGCATTCGCAGGGGCCGGGAATGATGCGGGTCAGGTCTTTTGTGCGGTATCTGAGGATGGGCATGCCGTCCCGCACGAGTGTCGTCAGCACAAGCTCCCCCTCTTGACCGTCAGGGACGGGCTTCAGGGTCTGGGGATCGATCATCTCGACCAGGAAATGATCTTCCCAGATATGCATCCCGTTTTGAGCCGGGCATTCAAAGGCCACGCCGGGTCCGCACATCTCCGTGAGACCATAAGAATTGAAGGCCTTGAACCCGTAAAAATCCTCCAGCTTCCTGCGCATCTTTTCCGAATGCGGCTCGGCCCCGATAAAGGCCCGCTTGAGCTTTGTATCCCGCCGGGGGTCAACGGCCATTTCCTCAAAAACGTGTATCAGATGCAGGGCGTAACTGGGAATGACATGGATGGCGGTCGTTTCAAAGTCACGCATGAGCTGAATCTGCCGTTTGCTGTTGCCGGATCCGGCGGGAATCGTCAACGCCCCGATTCTCTCCGCCCCGTAATGAAAACCCAGGCCGCCGGTAAACAGACCGTAGGTCATCATATTCTGGAAAACATCGCTCTTGCGCATGCCCGTCATGTACAAGGAACGGGCAACGATGCTCGCCCATTGATCGATGTCATTGGCCGTATGAAAGACGATGGTCGCCTGGCCCGTCGTTCCCGACGAAGAATGCATGCGAACCAGTTCGTCCCTGGAAGCGGCCAGAAATCCGTAGGGCCAGTGGTCCCGAAGGTCGTCCTTGGCGGTCATCGGCACTTTTCCAATATCTTCAATGGATTTCACCATATCCGGGTCCATGCCGACTTCTTTGAAGACCCGCTCGTAATGAAGCGATTTTTTGGCCTGCTGCAGGGTCGTTTTGAGCCGTTTGAGCTGAAGAGCCTCCAGCGCCGGACGGTCGATGGTTTCAACTTCCTTGTCCCAGTACATGATGCCGCCTCCCTGTCTCGATCAATACAAATCGTTCTTATTGATTACAACGCTCCCGGAATTATTTCAAGATAAAAACAGGCCCGGGGTCGCTCGGAGCAACCGCCGGTCAGATTGAAGAAGATTTCATGCCGGGCGGCGCTTTCCTGCCATGTACCCCATTTCATGCTGTCGGCCTCGATAAATGAGGTTCATCCGGTTCATGCGTACTTTTGAGTTGATAATCTGTTGAATTGAGCCTTGGCAGAGTTACATCTACCTATCCGCACCCTTGATATTATTGAAAGGTCATTCATTTTTTATTGAAAGCGTGAATTTGTAGAATTCTGTTTGAGTAGCAGATTTGAACCCGTAATGCTCAGGCGCGAGGGAAGAAAAAAAGGAATTGGGTGGTTATTGCACACACCTACGAGTCAAGCATTCTCGATTTGGAATCGAAGTGAGGATTACCATTCGAACTACTGAAAATAAGATTTTATAGCCCCGTCCATAAAAAACGATCCAAAGTCTGGCCGACGGCGCGCAGCAGATCGTCATTCTTGAATGGTTTCTGAATCAGCTGCGGTCCCTCATTGAGGATGAAGTTCGTATGTACGGCATTTACACTATATCCACTGATAAACAGATATCGGACATCCGATCGGATTGAGCTAATCTCATCATAGACATTACGCCCGCCTTTTTTCGGCATCATCACGTCCAACAAGAGAAAATCCATCTCCCCCTCCCATGGTCCTGGTATACGAAAAGGGCGTCCTCCCCGTCGACTGCCGTCAGGACTTTGTATCCGGATCTCTCGAGGACCCCTGTGGCACACCCTCGGAGACGCCGGTCCGTTCTATTCTATTTTGCGGCATAAGGACCCCTTGGCCATTCGTCCTTCCGCTTACATGACCCTACTTTTCACCGATCCAGGGCCGCGTGTTGTCCAGAAGATAATCGTCCATATGTTCGACCATGCAGTTGGGACACAGATGAACGAGCATCATGCCGGCAATCTGCCGGACAATCAGCAACCTCGTCGCACCCTGACCGCATGTGAAACATCGGTCGGAGAGATCCTTCTCGTGAAATTGATAACACTTTTCATCGTAGTATTTCACAGCTGCTCTCATGAATGATGGCCCGCAACGGCATGGTCCTTTTTTTGGGAAACCCTCTTCTGATTAAAAAACAATCTGTATCGACGCCGGTTCGGCACCCTGCATGACGCCTGCTTCTATCAGGGATAAAGACGGAAAGTCATCGAACCGGAACCCATGAAATCTTCTCCCAAGGACCGGGCGACACGTGAAGCCCCCCGTCTGCAAGGTGGGACTTGCGGGTTGCGCTCACGGTCACGCCCGGTGCCCTCAAAACTGCCGGATAGGAGTTGCGGAATGATCCATCATTTGATCCGGCCGCATGTGTGTGAGAAACTTCAGCAGAAATGTTGATCCTTGACCCTCCGTCGACGCGACCGCGATCTCACCACCGTGCAATTCCATGATTCTTTTACAGAAGGTCAGTCCGAGTCCTGACCCTCTCTGGCGCTCTTCTTTTCCTTTCACCCGAAAAAACGGTTCGAAGATAAAGGGGAGCTTGTCCGCAGGAACCCCCGTTCCGGTATCGGAAATACTTACTGTCACATAGTAATCGTCGCTCATTGCCGTAAGGGTGATTTCGCCGTTTTCCGGGGTGTATTTTGTTGCATTACCGATGATATTAGTGAAAATTCGGAGCAGACTTTCCTGATCTCCAAGGATTTCAGGAAGTTGATTCGGAAGGTCCGTCTTGAGCAAAATGCCCTTCCCCTTGCAGATGGGGGCCATTTCCTCCATGCTTCGCCCGATTAATTCAAGCAGGTTCAAGGATTCCTTCTTCCACACGAAGCTACCCTCCCCGATCCGGCTGATGTCGAGCCAGTGCTCGATCAGGGCCTCGAGACCCTGTATGCGTGCGCCGCACCTCTCAATGATCTCAGTAATGTCTCGGTTGAGTCGATCCTCTGCAATGGCCTTGAGCGCTTCAATGTACTGACGGATAACGACCAAGGGGGAACGCATTTCGTGGCTTACGAAAGTGATGAAACTTTTCTCCATCCGTTCCTTCTCTTCCCGCAACCGCCTTGTCTCGATTTTCAGGTTGCGATGCTCGACCGCCCGCCGGACGACTGCCCGCAACTGATCGGGGCTAAAGGGCTTCGGGAGATAATCATAGGTCCCCTTCTGGATGGCCTCTACCGCCGAGACAATAGTCGCGTAACCCGTGATCATGACAAGGACCATATCCGGCATATCCCGGGAGAGGATCTGGATGATTTCCATCCCCGAGATTCCCGGCATCCTGAGATCGATCAACGCAATGTCCGGTTTAGCATCTCGGGCGATCTTGATCCCCTCGTCCCCCCCCCCCGCATCCAATACTGCATAGCCGGATTTTTCCAGTACCTGCCGGCACCCGTCCCGGATGGATGATTCGTCATCGATAATCAGAATGAGAGGGATCGGCGAGTTCATTATGACATCTTCTTTCCAGCCAATTCCCTAGCGATGTACCCGAGCAGATCCTCCGCCTTCACGGGCTTTTGCAGAACCGCGTTGACCTTGGGAAATTCCGGTGGCGGCTCAAATGAATTGTAAGGCCCCTGAAGGTCCACGGCGCTCAGCATGAACAGCGGGGTATCCTTACCCGTATCCGTGGCACGGATCTTGGACAGGACGGAAAATCCTTCCCCCCACGTCTCCATCATCATATCGATAATGGCCAGATCGGGGGCTACGGATTTCCACATCTCCACGCCGGTCTTTCCGTCTTCCGCAAGGAACACCTCATACCCCCCCTTCTCGAGAATCAGCTTCGTCGCAAAAAGGAAATCTTTGTCATCGTCAATTAGAAGAATTCTTTTCTTTGCGGTCATGGTTTATCACCTCCATCGTTTTTTTGGATGTCCCCGCACCCCCCGCAGAAGATATTGAACAGCGAATCGTGGAATCGAATCCCCAGCGCCACTGCCTTGCCCGTCGGAATGTCCCGTGACGGGAGCCCGGATACGGAAAGGTGCTAACCAACAGGAGCAAGGATGATGCCAGATTTCAATATGTTGATTTACCTAAGATATTAACTCACAAACGGGTGGCAGGCAATTCTCCGCGGGGTAAAACTCCCCATAAACGAGGAAGATAACCCCGGGCAAAGGCAGACGGCTCACTGCGGGGGCTCCACCTTAATACCGTAATTGCGCATCTTGATCCTCAGCGTCTTCCGGTCGATGCCGAGGAATTTTGCCGTCGTATTGATCTGAAATTGAAAATGGCGCAGGGCCTTGATGATATGCTTCTTTTCCACATCGATTAGGGTCATTCGGCCCGAGGAGGCGTCCACGACCGGGGCCTGGGCCCCAGCGCTTTGTCCATAATAGAAGACCTCCGAAGGGTTGACGACTTCCTGATCGCACAGGACGCAGAGACGTTCGACGGTATTCTTCAGCTCGCGGACGTTTCCGGGCCATCGATAGGAGACAAGGGATTTCTTCGCCTCCTCGGAGAGGCGGCGCACCCTGCTTTCGTGCTTGGCGACATACACATCCAAGTAATGCTGGGCGATGGGCAGGATATCCGCCTTGTGTTCCCGCAGGGGGCGGATATGGATCGGAATGATGGAGATTCGGTAGAACAGATCCTCCCGGAACCGGCCGGCCTCAATTTCCGTTCGGACATCCCTGTTGGATGCCGCAATCAGGCGAACATCCACCTTCTCGGGCGCTGATTTACCGACCCGGGGGACCTCCTGTTCCTGGATCACCCGCAGCAGTTTCGCCTGGATGTTGAGGCTGATGTTGGATATCTCATCAAGGAAAAGGGTTCCCCGGTCGGCCATCTGAAACCGGCCCTCCCGGGATTCTGTCGCCCCGCTGAACGCCCCCTTCACATGGCCGAAAAGTTCGCTCTCCATAAGGTTTTCGACCAGGGACGAGCAATCCACCGGTACGAAAGGTCTATCCGCCCTGCGGCTCAGGTTGTGGATGGTGCGGGCGACAAGCTCTTTTCCAGTTCCGCTCTCACCTGTGATGAGGACGGTGCTGTCCGTCGGCGCGATCCGCCTCACCGACTCCTTGAGTTCCTTCGTGTAGTCGCTGTTTCCGACCAGCATCGGAATCTTTTTTTCCGGGAGATCCGTGTCTTTCCTTTCCAGGGCCCTTTTGATGGCGCTCTGCAGTTCAGAGGCGGAATAGGGCTTCATGAGAAAATCAAAGGCGCCCTGCCGCATTGCCTCGACTGCCAGCGGCACGGTTCCGTGACCGGTGATGATGATGACCTTTGCCGATATGCCTCTTTCGCCTTTGAGTCTTTTAAGGATCTCCATCCCATCCATCCGGGGCATCCGAATATCCAGCAGAATAACGTTATAGACATCCCGGAGGGCCATCTCCAGCCCCCGGAGGGCATCCCCCGCGCTTTCCACCTGATAGCCTTTCCGGGAAAGGACCTGGCAGCATCCGTCCCGGATGAACTCGTCGTCGTCGATGATGAGAATCCGCTTGTTTTCCTTCGTCATGGTTGCGGTATTCCTTTCGTCAGGCTGCCGGAAAATCTCTGCTTGTCCCTTTGCCGCTGTTCCCGGCCGCACAGGAAGGCAGGACAACGATGAGCGTGGTGCCTTTCCCGGGCGCACTGTCCGCGTCGATGAAGCCTTTGTGCCTCTTGATCACCCCGTACGCAATGGAGAGCCCCAGACCTGTGCCTTGGCCCGGACCTTTCGTCGTAAAGAAGGGCTCAAAGATATGGGGAAGGTGCGCTTGGTCGATCCCTTTTCCGGTATCCGTGATGACTACCTTGACCCTGTCGACGTAGGACGAGGTCGTGATCCGGAGCTTACCGCCCTTCTCCTTCATGGCGTCGGCGGCATTGATGAACAGATTGAGGAACACCTCCTCCAGACGTGAAGGATCGCCGTTCACCTCGGGTAGGTTC
The DNA here is from genome assembly GCA_043805145.1 of Pseudomonadota bacterium. Lineage (GTDB taxonomy): Bacteria > Desulfobacterota > Syntrophia > Syntrophales > Fen-1087 > JAPLJM01. The sequence continues at coordinate 41,833 of JAZDIK010000076.1, forward strand.
TCCGCAAAACAGGTTTCGACCTCGATGCCGTGGAAGATCGCCTGATCCTTGACCAGGTTCAGGGCAGTCGTTAAGAGTTCGTTGATCTGCAGATGAAGCATGTCGCCCGTCGGCGTTCGGGCAAAATCCAGCAGGCCCTGCACGATATTCTTGCACCGGTTCGTCTGTTGGATGATCTTCTTCATGTTTTCCCGGGTGGTACCGTTTTCCGGAATATCCTCCAGCACCAGGTTGCTATAAAGGAGGATTCCCCCGAGGGGATTGTTAATCTCATGGGCGACACCCGCAGCCATCTGTCCCAGTGCGCTCAGTTTTTCCGAGCGGGTCAGTTGCTCATGGGCCTTCTGCAATCGTTCATCGCGGTCCTTCAGGGATTTCGCCATGTCATTGAATGCCTCACCCAGTATGTCGAACCCCGAAATTTTATCCGGCGACAGCCGGTACTCCAGATTGCCGGAGGCAACCGCCTCGGTTGCCTTTTTCAGAATGCGGATCCGTTTGACGATCGTATTCCCCATCCGCACAGAAATGATGAAGGCGATGACCATGCCCAGGGTTGTGATTCCCAGGATGATCCCGATCATCTTCCACATGATGTCCTTGTATTTCGCTTCCAGAATGCCAGTATAGAGGATTCCGATAAGCTTCCGGTCGCTGTTGTAGAGCGGCGTATAGGTCGTGATGTACCACTCGCTAACCACGAAGGCCCGGCCCACCCAGTCCTTGCCCTCCAGGATGACCCGGTTGTATACCTCTTTCGACAGCGTGGTACCGATCGCCCGTTTGTTTTTCGTGGTCATCACATTTGTCGCTACGCGAACCCCGCCCTGAAATATGGTGGCGACCCCGATTTCACGACCATGGTATTTCTCATCATGGTAGATGGTTTCTCTGACCTTGTCCACGATGGAGTGGTCCCTGCTGAGGAGAACGCCCCCAACCAGGACGCCGAGCAGTTTTTGTTTCTTGCCCATGATTGGATAGGCGGCCCGCATGACCATCCCTTCCGAGAGTTTTGTTTCTTCCAGATCAAAAGACTTCGCTGTCTTTACGATTTCGATGGTCGCCCGCTCGGCAAGCAACGGGTTTTCAAGAACGATCTTATCAATGGGGATGAGTTCGGTCGATGCCTGCGGCACCTTGGTTTCGATGCATTTTCGGACCACGGGGTCCCAGAGCATGTCATCCCCGTTGATCTTCGGATTGGCGGCCCGATAGAGGACTTTACCATTCATATCGACGACGGAAAGCATATCGAGGAGCGGGTGTTCCGCGGACGCCTGTATCATCTGAACATGCCGGATCAGGCCATTGAGCTTTTCCAGCCTTTGTTTTTTTCCGTCGCCCAGAGCTTCATACAAATCCGATCCTTCCACAGAAAACTGGATTCGAGAAACTATACTCCCCAGGGTATGGTTGTAGATCAGTTTTGCCGTATTGATGTCCTGGCGCACCCGGTTCTGGACTTCGCCCATCGTGCTTTTGTTGATCGTCCATATCCCGACCAGGGCGGACACAAAGCCGGTAAGGCAGGTTGCGATCAGGAAACCCACAATCAGGCGGGTCTGCAGATTCAGCTTCGACAGCGGATTGATCCGTTCTGTGTCGATTCTCATCGGAAAGGCCCCGCAAAGTTGAGTTGCATGCCACCCGCTCCGCCCGACGGGCGGGGGATTCCGGGACAGACGTCATCGGTCAGCCCTGCGGATATGATATCATCAGAGGGGTAAAATGATCAACAGATTTCTGCTGCAATCAGGAAGCCTGGGGGATAAGGCCCCGGTCATGGTGGCATCATGAATCGGCTCCGCCGATCATCTTGTTCACCCGGGAAAGCAGTTCCGCAACGGGGATAGGTTTGGCGACATAGGCGTCCGCCTCGAGATATTCCCCGTCCGTTTTCGGAGAGAATTTGAAACCCGTCTTCTCCGTCACTGCGGTGACCATCATGATGGGTATGGTTCGGCAGGCCTCGTCATGTTTGAGGTTGTAGCACAGATCAAACCCGTCGGTATGCCGGTCCATCATGACGTCCAGAATGATCAGGTTCGGTTTTCCCCCCTCCAGGGCCTTTTGCCCGTCGCGGATGTTCAGAACATGATTCACTTCATAGCCGTTGTTCTCCAGCACGATCCTCAGCGCATCGCCATAGTCTTGGTCGTCATCGACAATCAGTATCCTTTTCTTCGACATTGCGGCCTCCGATAGTACAATTCAATCTTTCGCATGTTTATCCTATTCAGCGATCGCCCTGGCGACCTCCAGTGTTCCGATATGAACGGGACAGAAGTCGGAACAGCGTCCGCAGCCCGTGCATCCACACAGACCTCCCTGAATGTCCGTTTCATGGTAGTTGAGAAGCTTGTGTTCATGACGTCTCTTCAGCCGCAAGGCCTGGGTGGATCTTGGATTGTGACCGGACGTCTCGCGGGTGAATCCGCCGAAAAGACACGCATCCCAGGACCTTTCGCGAAGCCCCTGTCCGGGACCGGACGGACGATCGCAGACGTTGAAACAGGTGCATGTGGGACAGACGAACGTACAACCGCCGCACTGGATGCATTTCTGTCCGAGGCGCTCCCACACCCCCTCGTCGGCGGTGTGGTCTTTCAGCCGGTTCATGGCTTCCGGGACAGAATCCACCCGGGCGATTGCCCCAACGGACCCCTGCCGGAAGGCTTCGACCTTCTCGTCGGCCAGGTCGTCATCCAGATCCAGCAGGGGAAACGAGGACAGTGCCGTTTCGCCCTTCTCGCTGCCGATCTGGATGATGAAAAACTCCCCGGCGTCAAAGAACTGCAGATCGAAACCTTTTCTGGCCACGGGACCGCTCTGCATCGTGGTGCAGAAACAGGTCTCGTTCTGCGGGCCGGGGCAGGCCATGACCACGGTTGTAGCCACGTCTCGCTTCGCTTCGGAATAGACGTCCAGGCGGTCCCGGGTCATGAAACTTGCGGACTGGAGGATCCCCATCATGTCGCAGGAACGAATCCCGAACAGCAGGGTCTTCTTTGCCGAAACAACCTCACGGTATTCGCCTTTTTCCACTGCAAAGATCGCCTCGCTCTGCGGGAAGAAGGTGGACTTCGGCGGCAGCGGGGTTTTCCTGTAATCAAGCGTGAAGGAATCCTCATTAAAGGTATCTAGCAGGCAGTCTCCCTGGGTTCCCAGGGTCGGCGCCAGGACGCGATATTCTCCGGCCCAATGTTTCAGGATTTTCTTGAGTTCGCTCTTGGCCAATTTTTTCATGCGCATCTCCTCACTTTTACGGCGCACCCCTTGTATTCGGGGATCTTAGCCATTGGATCTAATGCCGGGTTAGTCAGGGCATTGATCGGGAATTCGTGGAAGTGGAACGTGGAAAAGACGACTTTCTTCGGCACACATGTCGTCACTTCCGCCCGTGCTTTTGCGGAACCCCGACGTGACGCGATCTCGACCATGTCGTTGCTCCGGATGCCCAGATGTTTTGCATCCTCGGGATGGATCTCGATTTTGGCTTCGGGGGCCTCCCTTGCCAGTGTGCTGATCCGCCGGGTCATGGTACCGGTGTGGAAATGGAAATAGATGCGCCCGGTCGTCAGCAGGAAGTCATACTCTTCATCGGGCGGCTCGGCGAGCGGCCTGAAATCGCAGGGGAGAAACGTCCCTCTGCCTTTGGAGAACCGGTCCCGGTGCAGATAAGCCGTGCCCGGATGCTCTTCGTTGGGGCAGGGCCATTGCAGGCCGTGGGAGGTTTCAAGCCGGGGATAGGTGATCCCCGTGTAGGAAGGCGTCAGCAGATTGATCTCCTTCATGATATCGGCGGTGGAGCTGTAATCCATGGGGTAGCCGGAAAGGCGGCTCACCTCGCAGATGATCTTCCAGTCCGGCCGGGCCAGACCGGGGGGAGAGACGGCCTTCCGCGAGAGCTGAACCCGCCTCTCCGTGTTGGTGTACGTGCCATCCCGCTCGGCGAACGACGCTGCGGGCAGAACGACATCCGCTTTCGCCGCGGTCTCGGATAAAAAAATATCCTGGACCACCAGAAAGTCGAGACTGTAGAGCGCCTGTTCGATATGCGAGCTGTCGGGATCGCTCATCAACGGGTTTTCCCCCATGACGTAAAGGGCCTGAACCTCACCCCGGAGTGCCGCCGTCATCATCGCCCCGATCGTCAGGCCGGGCTTGTCGTCAAGCCCCTGAACCCCCCAGGCATCCTCGAACTTCTTCCGCGCGGCCGCATCTGCCACCGATTGATAACCGGAAAAGACGTTGGGAAGGGCACCCATGTCGCAGGCGCCCTGGACGTTGTTCTGCCCCCGTAGCGGGTTGACCCCCGTGGAAGGCCTTCCGACATGGCCGGTCAGCATGGCAAGGTTTGCGCAGGATTTGACATTGTCCGTCCCCGTCGTGTGCTGGGTAATGCCCATCGCGTAGACGATCATCGCCTTATCGGCTGCGGCGTACATCCGGGCCGCCTTCTCAAGATCATGGCGGTCGATCCCGGAAATCTTTTCCACGACCCGGGGGTTGTAACGGCTGACGAAGTTCTGGAATGCCTCGAATCCCTCCGTCCGGTTTTCCACATACTCCCGAGCCAAGAGGCCCTCTTCGATGATGATGTTCATCATTCCGTTCAGAACGGCGACATCCGTCCCGATATTCTGCCTCAGATGCAGCCCGGCAAACCTGGCCAGTTGGATCTCCCGCGGATCGATGAGGAGCAGCTTCGCACCCTGCTCCACGGCATTAATTATCCGCGATCCGATGAGGGGATGCTGCGCCGTGGTGTTGGAACCGGTCACCAGGAACAGATCCGCGCCCTCAAACTCTCCAATGGAATTGGTCATCGCTCCCGAACCGAATGCGGCGGCCAGACCGACCACCGTTGCACTGTGTCAGAGTCTGGCGCAGTGATCGACATTGTTGGTACCGAACGCCGCTCGCGCCATCTTCATAAAAAGGAAGTTTTCCTCATTGGTCACCTTCGCGGAACTCAGAAAGGCCAGTGCGTTTGAACCGGATTTCGTCCGGATGTCGGTCAACCGGGTGGAAACGATATTCAACGCCTCATCCCATGTACTCTCGACCAGGGCCCCCTGCTTCCGCACGAGGGGAACGGTAAGCCGGTCGGGCGAGTGGATGAATTCATAGGCGTTCCACCCCTTAACGCACAGCATTCCTCTGTTCACGGGGTTCTGGGGACTGGGCTCGATCCCCTTCACCCTGTCGCCTTCGGATACCAGATAGAAACTGCAGCCGCAGCCGCAGAAGGGACATACCGTCCGTGTTCGGGTCATGGTCAGATTGCCTCCTTTATGTTTTCAATCTCCGTGAAGGGGAAAACGGGACCGTCGATGCAGCAGTACTTATCGCCGAGGGTGCAGTGACCGCACTTCCCGACGCCGCACTTCATCATCCTCTCCAGTGACAGGTAGATGTGGTCCTTGGCAAACCCCAGGCTCAACAGTTTCTGGAGGACAAAGCGGTACATGATCGGGGGGCCACACATGACGGCATACGTATCCTCCGGCGTCAGGGAGGTCCGATCGAAGAGACCCGTCACCACGCCGACATACTGTTTCCAGATCCCCTCGTCATCCCGGTCCACACTGTAAAAGTATTGGATATCATTCCGGTCGAAAAATCCAACTAGCTCATATTTGAACAAGACGTTGTCGGGATTGTTTGTCCCATACATCAGGATGATTTCATCAAATTCATCTCTTTTATCGAGTGCATACAAAAGCAGAGAACGCAACGGGGCGAGTCCCAGGCCTCCGGCAATCAGAAGAAGCTTTCGTCCCCTCAGTTGCTCCAGCGGAAATCCGCGACCGTAGGGGCCCCGGATGTGAACGGTCGAACCTTTTCCCATCTCGAAAAGGGCGTTGGTTACGGCGCCTGCACGGCGCACGCACAATTCAAGGGTATCCGGCCTCGTCGGCGGCGAGGAGATACTGATGGGCGCCTCACCCTTCCCGAAAATGGACACCTCGACAAACTGCCCTGGTTGATGATCGAAACATTCCCAGGTTGTACCGTCTTCGAGCTTCAACTGAAAAAGGCGATGGTCCTTGATCTGTGGCAGCGTGCGGACGATAGAGACCGGCCGGAGCCCATAGATGTTGCCGGAATGATCCCCCATGATGGTACCTCCTTATGCCCAGGAATGGAATCAATGATTATCCTAAGATAAAGCAATTTCGATACCAATGAACTAACAAGTGGATATTGATTGATATTCTGATCTGGCCTGTCTCGGGGGAGGGGTCGGATCGCGGGGCGGATTGCCCCGAACAGGGGGAGATATTACCCCCGTCTCCGCTGCATCATAAATGGAATGTTAATGGAGGGATAGGTAGATAGGCCGACGATAACGATTCGACGATAAAGGGATATCATGCATCGAAAAGCGGGGTTGGTGTTGTGGTTGGGAAAGGAGGGTTGGGCAGCTGCCGCTCTTTTTGAGAAATCAGCGCACCTATTGGTCGAGTCACCCGGTAAGAGGGTATTTATGAGCACAATTCAGGCAGGCCTCTCCTCCACGCCTCAAATTAGTTTTGCTGAGAAAGCAGCATTCTTTATTACGGGTTGAAATCAAACATTTTTCCTCAAGGACACCATTTTGCTGACTTCAGGAAGACACAAATAACACGTCTCCTTGAAAAATTACGCTCAAAAATATTCACGTTTCAACCCGTTATCATTGATCCGGCCAGATCAGTCTATATGTAGATAAGTATTTGCAGTAGCTTCGGAAGCATCACAAAATAACTCTTTACCCTGCTATCGACTTAACTTCGAACCAACAATCCGGTTTAGGCTGACACCTGATTCCGATGCCTGAATGGCAAGATTTCTGTGAATCTCAGGAGGGACTCGTACCATAAATTTACCACTGTATCTTTTACAGGCAATCGGTTGAGGTATCTCTTCACCACGATGTGTCATGTCCTTGATAACGCTCTCGACAATCACGCGGATGCCCTTTAGAGACGATTCTGGTGTTTTATCCAGCCAGCTCAAGCTGGGGAATTCGGCACATAAGCCTACATATTCCTGATCATCTTCAGACCAGGTTACGCGGTACGTATAACGATCATTTTTCAGCGGCATGTTCAACCTCCAACTTCTCAATGGCCAGCAGCACCTGCTTTACCTGGTACGCTTTAGCCTTTCCCTTCTGATTTTGTATGTTGATCCGTGGATCTCCTTGCCATGGCGTCTTGTAAACATGGTGACTTCCGTCTTTCTGTCGTGCCTGACCGAAATAATAAATACAGACTTTGCTCAAGTCAGAAAATTTAACATCCGATGGATTTATTTTCATCCGTATAAGGATATCTTCGATCTTGGCCATGGTTTGTATAGTATCAATATTGATATTTATGTCAAGCAGTATTTGTTTGGTTTCATGATTCCGAAATGGATTCTGTCGGAAGTCAGTGAATTCGATCTATGAGTTACATCGAAGATTTGTACTTACTATACGTAATATAATCTGATTTTCTTATTGATATTAGCGTGTTAGTTAGTGTTTAACTTTTCATAAGTTCATTCTTTCGTCAAGGGTTATCTGGGTTGCCAACCGTTCGCAGCATAATCACCTCCATCGCATTGAAGTAATCCTTCTGAGATTTTATCGTCCGATCGAGCGCTGTCACCTGTTTTCAAAGTTCTCACGGCCTCCCGATCGCCGATTCATAGACTTCCAGAAGCGCCTGGGCTTCGTCCGCGGGTTGCGGCCACGCCGCCGCTCGCAGGCGGCCATTTGCGGCCAGGAATTCCCGAAACGCCTGATCACGGGCGAGCCTTAGAACACTCCGGACGAAATCCGCCTGATCGCCGGGATCGAAAAGACACCCGCAGGGGCCGATCCCGTTTTTGTCTTCGACCAGCCATCGGTTCCCCGGAATGTCTGAAGCCAGTACCGGCTGTCCCGCCGCCATGGCTTCAAGCAGTGAATTGGAAAGACCCTCCGAGATGGAATGGTTCAGGACAACATCTGCGCCTTCATAAGCGTCATGCATGGCTTGCGGGGGGATCTGAGAAATCCACTTCGCGAAAGAATCCAGACTCTTGATCTCTTTCTCGAACCGGGCGGCATACCCGGCGTCAAGAGCCGGCCCGGAAAAAACCACGCGGATTTCCGGGTTGGCTTTCCATACCTTCTTCATGGCACACAGGCATTCGAGATTGCCTTTTACCGGGCGAATGCCGGCGGGCATGAAGAAGAGAACATCCTCCTCGCGGCAGCCCGCAACGGCCCGGAGATCAAAATCGTCTTTTCCAAACCATAAAAATGATTTGGGCACAGCAGCGATTCGCTCTTGCAAATCCGGCAGGAGTTCCTGTACCTGGCGGGCGATTTCCGGGCTCTGGGTAATTATTGAACGGGCCATGCGGCAGGTCCTGCCGACAATCTCTCTTCCCTCCCCTTTCATCACATGCAGGTTGATGTCCGTCCCCCCGGGAGAAACGACAAAGGGCAAATGACCGTATTTTCCCGCCACGAACGGATCGAGCATCAACGCACCCGCCCGGCTGATATGATGCGCATGCACGACATGAGGACGGAAACGATCCAGAACGTCAACAAGACCCCGTGGATTGAGGTTTTGAGTCCCGATCACGTTGACGACGATGCCTTTTTGCGCCAGAGCCAGACGCCATCGTTCGGCCGAAATGGCATTTCCTGTCAGATTGGGAAAGGCCGTCGGGGTCAAAATGATCACACGCAACGCGGCATTCAAGGACAGGCCTCCGGAAAGGGCGTAAGCAGAACATGGTATCTTTCAAGCATTCGATGGAAGCTGCCGCTCGTCAAGACTTCAAGTTCCTTTTCTCTTTCCTGGCTCGAAAAAGCGGAAAAAGGACCCTGCTCCGGACCGCCATGCACTCTGCCGGGATGAACCATGAACTCCGCAAGACCCGGAGGCAGCGCTTGCAGGGTTCTTTCAAGGCTCTCCAGGGACAGCCTTCCTTTCAGATAAAGGCCCCGGAAATGATCCGTCGTTTTCATTGTGGAGCCATGAAGCCTGATCCGGACGGCTGCTGCGAGCCGGCAAAACTGTTCCGCTTCGTTATTCAGCAATGGATTGTTTCGATCCATGGATATTGCAGGCAGCGGCTCTTGTGGGATCCGTATCCACGGAATCCCGAATTCCCTTGCCGTCCAAACGGTTGCGTCGATCGCGGCAGGAAAGATATGGACGTGCTGGTGCCCGTCCAGGTGATCCATCCGGACGCCGGCGTCGCGCAGCGTCTGAATCTGGGCGGCAAATTCCCGCCGTATTTCTTTTTGAAGCGCGTCATCGTTCCCGTTCATCAGGCGCCGATGGCCTTCCTGCTTGCCGCAAAAACATCCGTCCGCGCCTGTGATGGTTTCCAACCCCGGACTCAGCGGCCTCCCTTCGGTCAGGTTCAGATGGACGCCGATTGAAAACTGCCTGCCGTTCATGGAAGCGATCCTCTGAAGGCAACCCTGAAAGGCGGGACCATTGACCAGAACGCTTACGGCCGTCACGGAACCCGCTTCGATGGCCTCGATGATTCCCGCATTGCGGGCTTCATCCGCTCCCAAATCATCTGCATGGATAATCAGCCGCTTCAACGCGCCTTCACCCCGCGGGCACAAATGAAAAGATTTTTGAATCGATATCCACCCTCACCCGCTTCGCTGAAGTCCGAACGCCCCGATGAACGCAGCGCGAGAAAATGATTCATGAGTCCTGTTTCAATGGATTCGTACTCATCGCCTGTAAAAAACCGCTCGGTCTCGTGTGCAATACAGACGTGATGAAAACGGTCTCGCAATTCACGTAGAAGCTCCGACGGATTGGCCAGGGAGATAGCCATCAGCCATAGCCTTCCGCTTTCCGGTTTCAGAAAAGCAGCGGCGCCCTGAAGGATTTTGAACAAGTGCCTCGTTCCATCGGGTCCGCCGTACCGGGGACCAAAGGCATGATGGCCTGGTACTTGGGGAGGGGTTGCAACAATCACATCGAACAATCCCGCATCGCCGGCAGAACGGCCATTTAGCGCTTCATACCAGGCGCCTGCGCAGATTTCGATCTTGTCGGCGATGCCGTTTGCCAGCGCGTTCTGCCTCGTCGCCTCAAGGGCGCGGGGGTCGATGTCGGTGGCCACGACATGACCGGCGCCCAGCCTCGCCGCCGCAATGGCAAGCAGGCCTGCTCCACAACCCAGATCGAGGGCACGGTCTCCTTCCCGCACATCGAGACGCACGGCAAGCTCCAAGGTCGATGGCGAGGGATGATGCACCCCTTCCGGAATGCGTAAATCAACCGGACCGGTCGGAAGCATGATGTTCATGTTTCCGTCCCGATGCAATGGGCGCCGGCCATAACGTCTCCGGGCTGCAGACAGCATCTTTTCTACGAGGGCCGGGTAGTCCCAGCCCGCCCACCGTGCCGATAGCGCCAGCGCTTCCAGCGGTTCCAGGCTCGGTGTTGTGTTCGCCTCCAGAAAGTAAAACGTGCCGCTAATAGAAAGACGGATATCGAAACGCGCATAATCCCGCAACCCGAGGGTGCGAAAGGCAAGAATGGAGAGGGTTTCCAGATCTGCCGCGAGATCGGACGGCAGCTCCGCCCGCAAGACATCTTGTCTTTCTCTCGTCACGTATACCCGTTTGAACGCCTCGGTCAGCACGGCGGCTTCACCGGGATGAACCCGCCACTCCAGGGGCGGCAGCACGCACAAGCCGTTTTCTTCTTCCAACAACGAGACGGCAAATTCGCGCCCGGGGATAAAGGTTTCCGCGATGATCGGCTGTTTGTACCGATCTATGAGCGCTGCAATCCCCTTGTGGATTTCTTCGTCCGTTGCAGCAACATGAAGGCCGCGGCTCATGTGTTCAAAAGCCGGCTTCAAGACGACAGGCGCCTTGAGCCAACCGGGTAATTTTTGCTTTTTCGACGTCACGGCGACACCCGGAGGCACCGGAATGCCGGCGTTTGCCAGAAACATCTTCGCGGCAATCTTGTCATCGGCGCGGAAACAGGCCCCGGCGTCGGAGCCGACGATCCGCGCGCCATGGGCCTCCAGCAGTCCTCTCACAAAGGGCCGCAGAAACCCGGTCCCGCGAAAGGTGTCTGTATGGTCGATCACGAGGTCGCAACTACGAGAGATTTCTCCAGCTATGAGTACAATCTCTGCTGAATCCACAAGAGCAACGTCATGGCCGAGGGCATGAAGCCCTTTCTCAACCGCTGCCGCGCAGCCGCAGGGAGCGCCGACCGTATGTACAACCGCAATCTGCATGATTATCAGTGAAGCATTTATTTTCCAAGACCTTTGAAAAATGGCTTCGCTATGAACGCCCGCAAGGCTGCCGCAGCCTTGCGGGCGGCAATGTGGACGGGGTCCCACACGCCGGAGTAAGGCGGCGCATAGAGGCCTCTCGTGATGATTGCCCCCGCGGCAGGGTGCAATATAAGTTACTGACGGATGGGTGTCAACGGGAAAGAAAGACTGTGATAATTCTCCCATTGACAGACATGACCGCGTTGCCTATACTCCCTTCCATGGATAAACCATGACTCAAAAAAATCGCCGATGTTTCTGACCCGGGCGATGCTTGCCTTTCAGGAAGTCACCCGGGAGGCAATGCAACCATAAGCGTGTGCGGTCTTCAAATCAAAAGGAGGAAACTTATGGAGGTTTTTACGGCAATTAAGGAAAGGCGAAGCTGCAGAAAATTTCTGCCGGATGACGTCGGCGAAGCGTTGATCGAAAAGATTCTTGAGGCAGCCGTCTGGGCCCCGTCGCCGGCCAATAATCAGCCCTGGGAATTCATCGTCATCACAAGTCCGGACATCAAAAAGACAATTTATGATGAATCGGTGGCATGCAAGAAAAAGATCTACGAAAAGAGCGGCTGGGGCTGGGTTGACAAATATCAGGCCGGTTTTCTTCTGGAAGCGCCGGTTCTGATTGCCGTCATCGGGGACTCAGAAAAGACCGGGGCCCACAAATTTCTTGAAGGAACCGAAGATACCTATCAGCATGCCTGTGCGGCGGCAATTCAAAACATGCTTTTGGCGGCCCATGCGCAAGGACTGGGTAGTCTCTGGTTCACGCTGTTTGACCGGAAAGCCATGAAAAAAACGCTCGGCATCAATCCACCCGGGGAGCCGCTGGCTCTGGTCTGCATCGGTCAGTCGGCCGCTTCCGCCTTTCAAACCCCGCGGAAAGACGCAAAGGAAAAGACTCGGTACATTCGCTAACCGGTTGAGTTCAGTCTCAAGAAATGATCAATAGGGCCGAACCCCGTTTCTCGGGACAGAGCCGGTCGGCTTTTGACAATATCCTCATCGACCGGTCCGGATCAGGGATGATTGAGATATTCGGTCCTGCCGGTGATTACGGATATCCAGGAACCGGTTGGTTTTGAATTGTCGATTTCAGCGGATTTGTCTATTTTACCCCTATAAAAAACAATAGCTTATGAAAAAATTGATTGATTTGCAATGATTATGTGGTATATGCTATTTACTCAGTGTTTTTGTAATCGATCAGTCTCCAAATCGTCATCGTGGTCTGCTTGCGGGAAATGGGATGCATCTCTTAAACTTGACTGGCATGCGCTGTGACAGGCAATGGGAGACGGATGATGACGAGATGATCTGTCAGGCGTTGACGGGTCATGCCGAAAAACTGAGGCTGAGGGAAAGAATTCATGAAAATGTTGCTCGAACAGGCTGATAGGAGCTTCAGCCTTGAAGGTCGAGACGCCGCAGAACTCAAACTGAAAATGGGATAAACGTGTAGGGAACCGTTCAAAGGAAACATTCGTGAAGACCCGGCCCAAATTAAAAATCATGGCGACGCCGCGAGAAATTATCAGAGACAATATTATTGAGCTAGCCTCGTTTGCGCGTAAATTTAAGCATGAAAACAATAGAGAGATGTACATTTACACCATGAGCAAGTGTGTTGCATTACAATGGTTTGAATACAAAATTGAGAAAAGTGATATACTGGACGCGGACATTCCGGAGCACATCGACATTGAATTATTTATATACAATAAAGTCGCCGAGACGGCCGGCGATGAAGATATTGCCATGATAACCTGGACATTAGGCATGATAAAATCATTAGAGGAACTCAAGGAGTTGCTTTAAAATACAACGATTTAACTCAGGATGACCAGCAGCAGTCTTTTCCCCGAAACCATGATGCGGGTAAATTTCATATCGAATTCTCTTTCAGCACCTCCTGAAATGATCAGGCTTCCCGTCAGATGATGCGTTATTCCTTTCCATGCCTGCTTCAGCACTATTGAGAAATCCTCCTGTGTGTTTTGCCGCATCAACCGGGTCAGATTGCCTCCTAACAGGGCGTCCCGGGATTTTTTCATGACCACCAGCGCCCGGTCCGTCACCCCTTCAATCCTACCGTCCTGATCAACCAGAAACCCTATATCCTCCTCATACATCTGCTGTCTCAACTCATCCCTGTTGTCCCGCATCCAGGCATAAGCCAGTTCCAGCTTCTCATTTGCATGCGCCAATCTCTCGTTGGTCCTTTCCAGTTCGATATGAGCCTGCTGCAGGGATTCTTTCGCTGTTTTCTGTGTGTTGATCAAAAACTGTGTAAAAATCCCATAAGCAAAGATGGAAAGGGTGATCAGCATACGATTTGTTATCTGGCCTTCCGTCATAATATCGAAAACCCAATAGAACAGGATAATGGCCACGGCAATAAGCATCAGACCATTTTTTTCAATGATTCTAATAATTTCTATATAGCGGACCATTTTGAATTTCTCTCAGTCAGATAATTCGAATCTTCTTTATTTCATAACATCTCCGGGGTAAAAGCGATGATCTCATCAATAGAGGCAGAATCGGTAAAAAGCATGGCCAGACGATCCACACCGATGGCAATTCCGGCCGCTTCCGGCATGTAACGAAGGGATGAAAGGAATGGCTCCGGCATTGGATAAGCGGCCTTGCCAGCTGCACGGCGAATGCGCTGCGCCTTCTCAAAGCGCAAACGTTGTTCTTTTTCATCCGTCAGTTCGGAAAAAGCATTGGCCAGCTCCAAACCACCCATGAAAAGCTCGAATCGCTCGGCCAGTTCGGGGTCCGATCTTTTCGCCCGGGCCAGCGCTCCCCGCGCCACCGGGAAATCATAGAGAAAAACAGGGCGGCCGCCTTTGAGACAAGGCTCAATCCGGCAGGCTATCATCTCATCGAAGCTGTCCTTTTCCAGTGCCTCTTGCATGGATAAAGAGGCATACCGAGCAAAGGCGTCCGCCACCGAGATGCGTTCCCAGGGGGGCTGCAATGCGATCGTCATCCCCTGATAGGCAAGTGTATCGTTCCCGTCGAGCGTCCTGGCAACAGATAGAATCAAGTCCTCGCATTCCTGCATCAGCGTCTCACAATTGCCTCCCTTGCGATACCACTCCAGCATCGTGAATTCCGGCAAATGAAGGCGGCCGCGTTCGCACGCGCGAAAGCACTTTGAGATTTGAAAGAGTCTAGGATAACCTGCGGCAACCAGGCGTTTCATGCACAATTCGGGTGACGTCTGCAAAAACCAGGCGCCGCTCGGTACGGCGTCGATGTACTCCTCCGGCGCCGGTGCGGGGATCCGGACAGGCGTTTCAACCTCAAGATAGTCGCGGTCGCAGAAGAACCGGCGGATCGCCCGGATCATCATGGCCCGACGCCGCAGGGCGCCCTGTTTTCCAGCCAACCGCCAGGATTCGTCCATGCGATCCATTATTCTTTGACACGGGTCAAATACTCTCCCGACCTGGTATCCACCCGGATCTTCTCACCTTCTCCGATGAAGGTCGGCACAAAAATCTTGTAGCCCGTCTGTACCGTAACCGGTTTGGTATTGCCTGTAACGGAATCCCCTTTGGCCCAGGGCTCCGCTTCCGTCACCACGAGGTCCACAAAGTTGGGAAGACTGATCCCCAACGGTCGGTCTTCAAAAAAGAGGATGGAGGCTTCGATGTTATCAATCATGAAGTTCTTCGCATCGCCCACCTGCTCCGCCGTCAGAAAGACCTGCTCGAAGCTGACGTTGTCCATGAAGCAGTACTTTCCCTCTTCCTGATAGAGATACTGCATTTTCTTTTCTTGAAGGTCGGCGGACTCGAATGTGTCCACAGAGCGGAAAGTCCTTTCGAACTGGCTGCCTGTAATCATGTTCTTGAGCTTGCAGCGGTACAGGGCCTGGCCTTTTCCGGGTTTGACAAAGTTGAACTCTGTAATGATAAAGGGCTCATTATCCATTTTTATCCGCAGATTTTTTCTCAGGTCACTGGCCGTGTACATAGGGTCTTCCTCTCCTGTTGGTAATGATTCAATGATGACGACTTCGTTAAAAGTCCGGATGCCGCGTTGTGCTGCATCCTTCGTCGTTGCGGCGTACGGCCAAGTACGCCTCACTCCTCAGGATTTGCGCGCTTTGCCTCAAGAAGCTTATTACGAAGCCATCGAATTCTATCTGTTTTTGTCTTGTGCTGGCCGATTGCCAGATAATGTCGCACTTTTAAAACATTTAGCAAATCTTGTCAAAAAATTGTTGATCGACCGGGCGATCATCATTTTCATCAGGCATCGATAAAAACGGCTGAAGCGGCCATTTTCCCTTGCCGCCAGGCAGATCGACGACATACCGGGGCATGCAGAGGCCCGATATAGTGCGCCGGAGTCCTTCCATGATTTCGACGCCGCACCGAAGATCCACGCGAAAATGATCCGTCCCCCGGGCCGGATCGCACTGGAACAGATAATAGGGCCGCACGGAAATGCGCTGCAGACCGTAAAGCAGCTCTCGCATGACGTCATGGGAATCATTGACCCCGCGCAGCAGCACAGACTGGTTAGACACGGGAATTCCTGCATCGAGCAGCCTCTCACAGGCCCGGGCCGCGTCGGAGGTGATTTCCCGGGGATGATTGAACTGGGTATTAAACCAGAGGGGGCGATATTTTCGCAGCATTTTACAGAGCGCCGGCGTGACGCGCATCGGCATGACAACGGGAATCCGGCTGCCGATCCGCAGGACTTCCACATGCGGAATGGCGCGTAGGGGTTCAAGTATCCGGGCCAACACGCGATCATTCAGGGTCAGCGGGTCGCCGCCCGATATAATCACCTCTCGAATTTCCTTTTTCTGCCGGATATAAGCGATCATGGGCTCAAGATAAGCCTGAGTGCCGGCAGATGGCTTCTTCTCCCAAGAGTGCTTGCGGTTGCAGTGGCGACAATACACGGCGCAGACATGCGTCGCCATGATCAGACATCGGTCCGCGTAGCGATGGAGCAACCCCGGAACCGGCATATTGCGCCATTCCTCTAGGGGATCATCCACACCGCCCAGCGAAAAACGGATTTCCTGCAAATCTGGAAAGCATTGACGTCGCAGGGGATCCTCTGGATCAGAGACATTCATCAGCGCAAGATAATAAGGCGTCACGCGAAAAGGATAGGCTCTCATGACGGCCAGAAGCCTTTTGTACTGCGTTACAGAACCATTCGCACCGTCAGCCCACGGGACCAAGGTAGCAAGGCTGTTTTTGAACTGCCATTTCCAGTCGTGCCAGTCCTGTACCCGAATCTCGCCCCAGGGTTCCAAAAATACGTGATGATCTTTCATGACTTCCTTGTAAACATCAGTAAAATCGAACCATTTGAACCGTGCCTGTCTACCACATTCTTCTCAGACTTCAAAGTGGAATCGTGCAAGAAATCTTTTGCCTTACACAGTCGCATTCGGTAGAAAAAGAGTTACCTCTTTTGGGTTGCGCCTCCAGCGGGAAAAGAGTATATTTACATAGTTTTTCAGGTCTCATCTGAGAGGGCCCTCCGGAGATGGAAAAATTTGATGTGATCGTCGCCGGCGCCGGTCTGGCCGGCTTGGCTGCCGCTTATACCTTGGCCGGAAGCGGTCTGGAAGTCCTGGTCCTTGAAAGGGGCGATTACCCCGGCGCCAAGAATGTCACGGGTGGCCGCCTCTATATGAACCCGGTCCGCGATCTTTTTCCCGGGCTCTGGAACAAGGCCCCTCTGGAGCGATTTATCGTTCATGAGGGCGCCGTCCTGATGGCCACAGAACGCTCTATCGCCATCAATTATTCCGGCAATGAACTGCGGACCGAACCCCACCAGAGCTACAGTGTCCTGCGGGCAAAGTTCGACCGCTGGCTGGCGGAACAGGCCGAAGCAAAAGGCGCGATGCTGCTGACCAAGGTGCGGGTCGATGAAGTGATTCATGAAGATGAGAGGATCGTCGGCGTGCTCGCCGGAGGCGACGAACTGCGGGCGGATGTTGTCATCGCCTGCGACGGCGTCCTTTCCCTGGTCTCCGAAAAGGCCGGTCTCCGCACATACGGCTCTCCCCATGATTATGGTGTGGGGATTAAGGAAGTCATTGCTCTCGACCCCGGGGTGATCAACGACCGTTTCCACCTCGAAGGAAATGAAGGCGCGGCACGTCTGTTTATCGGAGAAGCGACCGGCGGCCTTTTCGGCGGCGGTTTTCTTTACACGAACAAGGAGAGTATCAGTCTTGGCATCGTCATTGGCATCCAGTCGCTCCTTGAAGCGGCATCAGAGCCGAACGCACCGTTTCTGCTGGATGCCTTCAAGCAGCGCCCGGAAATCGCCCCACTGATCAAGGACGGAACGACCGTGGAATACGCCGCCCATGTGATTCCCGAAGGGGGATTCAAGACACTTGGGCCTTTGTATGGAAACGGCATCCTTGTCGCGGGGGACGCCGCGGGATTGGCGCTGAATATCGGCTTCACGGTGCGCGGGATGGAATACGCGCTGGCCTCCGGCTACTATGCTGCGCAAGCCGTGATGAAGGCGAAGGAAGCGGGAAATTTCAGCAGAGAAAGCCTTTCGATCTACCAGCAGCTTCTTGAAGAAAGTTTTGTCCTGAAAGATTTCAAGAACTTCCAGGAGACGCCTGCAGTGCTGACCAATCCGAGATTTTTCCGTCATTACCCGGAACTGGCCGGCAACCTCATGGCCGATATCTATCGCGTGCCGCCCGGCCCCAAGGACCGCTTATATCCGACGATCAGAAAGGTCTTGACACTGTCGGAGATGTGGTCGCAATTCAAAGATCTGTGGGAGGTTACTAAAATATGAGTGATGCCGAATTGTTAAAAGCGAAGCTCGGTCTCGACGTCTTCAAGCCAGGCGGCGAACCTCATATTAAAATCAGACCCGGCAGGGAGAAAGACCCCCGCCTGCGGCAAGCGATCAAGGTTTGTCCCGCCGGTCTGTACAGCACGACAGAGGCAGGCGATATTGCGCTGACCATCGACGGCTGCCTGGAATGCGGAACCTGCCGGTTCGTTTGTGGAGGCGAGGTTCTGGAATGGCATTATCCAGAAGGGGGAACGGGCGTCCAGTTCCGCTTCGGATAAAACATGGCCAGCGCTTTGTATGGTCGATAATAAATGGTTCACAACCGGCGAAGTTTTTTTCACGAGACTCATTGAATATCAAACCAAGGGAGGGTGATTATGGATTTCAAGCTGACCGAAGAACAGGAGCTCATTCGCAGGAACATGCGGGAATTTGCGGAAAAGTACGTGGACCCCATCGCCGTGGAAATCGATGAGAACAGCCGCCACCCTGCTGATCTGTTTGCAAGGCTGGCCAAAGGGGACTGGATGGGGATGCCGATTCCCGTCGAATACGGCGGCGCCGGGGCGGATTACCTGACCCATGTCATCGCCGTGGAGGAGCTTTCCCGCTCCTGCGCGTCCACGGGGTTCACCGTTTCGATCCACGTGGGCATCGCCGCCATGCTGATCCTGCTGTTCGGCAACGAGCAGCAGAAACAGAAGTACCTCGTACCGCTGGCCAAGGGACAGAATCTCGGAGCCTTTGTTCTGACCGAACCGGGCGCCGGGACGGACGTGATGGCGGCCACGACCACGGCGGTCCGCGACGGAAACGACTACGTCCTCAACGGCACGAAAACCTTCACTTCCAACGGCCCGACGGGCGGAACTTATCTTGTCTTTGCATGGACGGACAAGGCGGCGGGCCGCAAGGGCATGAGCGCCTTCATCATCCCGCGGGATACCCCGGGCATGAAGGCCGGCGAACATTTCAACAAGATGGGTCTGAGGTCCTCCCAGACCTCAGAGATGGTTTTCAAGGATTGTCGGACGCCCAAAGAAAATCTGTTGGGCAAGGAAGGCGCAGGCATGAGCATGGCTATGACGGGCTTCGATCACGGTCGGACCGGAATTGCCGCCCAGTCCGTCGGGATTATACAGGCCGCCCTGGACGAGTCCATCCGTTATTCCAAGGAACGCGTGCAATTCGGCGCTCCGATTGCGAGACAGCAGGCCATTTCGTGGATGATCGCCGACATGGCAACGGATCTGGCCGCCGCCCGGTTTCTCACATACCACGCCGCCTGGCTCAAGGACCAGAATCAGCCCTTCAGCAAGGAAGCGGCGATGGCCAAACTCTATGCGTCGGAAGCGGCGATGAGACACACGATCAAGGCGGTACAGATTCAGGGCGGATACGGCTATTGCAAAGGCGCAAAGGTGGAACGCCTGATGCGGGACGCCAAGATTACAGAAATCTACGAAGGCACTTCGGAAGCCCAGCGCATGGTGATCTCTGGAAATGTCCTGCGGTAACCAAAATTTGAAAACATGGAGGTTTCGACAATGCCCACCATCATCGCGTGTTTTAAATGGGTTATTGATGAGGCCTATATCCGGCAGGGATCATCCGGAACATTGGATTTCTCATCGGTAGACTACAAGATCAGCGATTATGACCGCAATGCCATCGAAGAGGCGGTCCGCCTCAAGGGCAATCAAGGGGGAAGTGTGATCGCCATAACGATCGGGACGCCTGAAGCAACAAAAGGCCTCAAGGACGCCCTCTCACGAGGACCCGACCAGGCCTGCTTCATCGCCGATGCAGCCTATAACAATCTTGAGCCTTCCCAGACGGCCGCCATCCTGGCCGACGTAATCCGTTCCCGAATCGTAAATTACGACCTGATCCTCTGCGGCGAGGGTTCCAGCGATCTTTATGCGCAACAGGTTGGTGCGCGTCTGGCGGAACATCTGGGGATCCCTTGCATCTCTTTCGCACAGAAGGTGGACCTCGACGGCGAATGCGTGATTGCTGAGCGCCGTGTTGCAGAGGGAATTGAAGTCGTTGCCGCCCCACTGCCGGCGCTTGTGACAGTCCTGCCGGAAATCAATGTTCCCCGCATCCCCGGCGTCAAGGACACGCTAATGGCTTCAAAAAAACCGGTCGTCATGATTAATAAGGAAGACCTGGCGCCCCTCGTGGAGGCCCGCCTGCAAACCATCGGCATGACGGCGGCGCGTATGGGCCGGAGCTGCGAAAAATTCTCGACGGACGCAGCCGAGATCACAAGGTTTGTTGATGCGCTGCGCAAGAAAGCGATCATCCCTTGAGGAGAGAAAACAATGGCTGGAATCTGGATCTTTGCAGAAAGTCGTGAACAATCTCTGGAGCTTCTCAATATTGGCGGACGCCTCGCCGTTAAAATGGGAACGACCCTATCCGCCCTGGTTGTGGGAAATCCTGACGCTGCGCCCGATTATATCGCCCACGGCGCCGACAGCGTTCTGCTTATGCCCGAACTGGCCGCAGACCAGTCCCATGACGCCTATCTCCCGGTGATCGTGGATGAAGCAAAAAAAACCGATCCCGACGTGTTTCTCTGCACCGCCACAGCAAGAGGCAAGGAGCTGGCCGCACGCATTGCAACATGCCTGGAGACGGGACTCTGCAGCAGTTGCATTGCCCTGGACTATGATGAGAACAGCAAAGTCGTTCGGATGCAACGTCTCGCATACGGCGGCGTCGCTCTCCAGAAGGTGACCTGCATCGGGCGACCTGTCATGGCCACGATACCACCCCGGACCTTTGAGCCGGCCGCGGCACATGCCGGGCGGGAAGGCCAGATCCGAAAGTTTCCGTCGCCGCCGCCTTCTGCCGTCAAGGTTCTTGAACGGAAGGTGAGAACTCGGGAAACGAGTGATATTACAGAGGCCAAAGTGGTTATTGCCGTCGGCAGGGGATTTGAGAAACCCGAAGATCTGGCCCTGGCCCGAAAGCTTGCCGACGCACTGGACGGCGAAATCGGCTGTACGCGTCCTATCTCTGAGGAAAATCACTGGCTTCCGGAAGAGATCTGCATCGGGCTTTCAGGCGTACAGGTCAAACCGGATCTTTATCTAGGTCTCGGCGTATCGGGTCAGGTTCAGCATGTCACGGGCATTCGCAACGCCAAGGTGATCGCGGCTGTCAACAAGGATGAAAACGCCCCTATCTTCGGCGTCGCCGATCTCGGCATTGTCGGCGATCTCTACGATGCAGCGCCGAAGCTCATTCAGGAGCTGAAAAAGGGGTCATCGTCAAGGTAAAAACGATTTACTTGCAACAACGGTTTCCGAAATGGCAGGAACCGGGACTCTTTTCAGGAAGGCGAGAGGGCTGTTCCTTTAATTTCACTGAATTTTGATTTCTGTGTTTTTTCTTCCATTTCCCGGCTGATCATCCGATAGTCCTCCGAGGGATATAGGTCGGATAGGATACCGGCTTCCTCCAGGGCGGCATTGATCGCAATGGTCAGGAAACCGATCGCTTCCGGCAGGGAACAGTTTTTCGTGGCCTCAACAGCAAAAGCGATCTTGTGTTGCTTCGTCAGAGCGTAATAGGTCAGGGATCCCCTCTGTTCCACGTGCCGGGATTTGCGGCCGCCCGTATCCGTATCATTCACAAGAAAGTGGTAGCTTCTGTTTTTAATCCGCTCATTGGACCGCCGGCAGACCGCTTTTACGAAACGTCCCGGTTCCAGTTTTTCACCGTTTGGCAGGTGATAAATAGGCGTGTCAATGACATTCGATTGCCCCCATCTCGAAGGATTCCGCTGTCGTGAAATCCATTTGGGGGCGTAAAAATCATAGGCCTGGTGGAGATTGATGATGTAATCGGCGCGCTGGATCAGAGATTTTGCCAACTCCGCCACCTTCGCATCCGGGTTGCGCCGCGACAGCTCTTCCGACAGATCGAAGAGGCGGTTCATGTCGCCCCCCAGTCCCCTTCTTTTCTTGTTGGCGATGGCCACGGCATTGAGGCGCGGCACCACAATCAGATTCCCCGCCCTGATTTTTAGACGGGTGAACCGTTCGGCAGCCAGGTAACCGGCTGCCTCATCGCCATGAATACCGCCAAAAACAAGCAAAGTGGGGCCTTTCCCCTGTCCGGAGATAAAGTGGACCGTTACTTCCTGGCTGGTTTGCGCGAAGTACGTCTCCTGCTGGTGAACGGGAGCAGGAAGGGACGCCTTTTTTTCAGAGAATGGAAATTGGCAGACCGTCAGGAAGAGAAAAACGGCTAGGATAGAGAAAAAAACTATAGCCGTGATTCGCCGATAACTCGCCATCCCGCCTCTCCTTTTCTCAGATAAAAGAGCTTCCTGGAGTCACTGGTGAAGTTGCTGGAGCGGTACCGCTGTGTGAAGCGGACGACGGCGATCTGCCCGCTCTTTTCCTGGGGGAGCAGGATCGCTGGGTTTTCGACTGCGACACGGATGAATTTCTTGCCTCGGTTTACTTTTTCTTTCTGCCGTTTAAAGGACTGGTAATTCATCCCATCGCTGTTGATAAAATCGGAAGCGTAATAACTCATAAATTTACTGGTATTTCCGCTTTCCCAGGCCTTGCCCCAGGATTTCATGAATGTGCCAAGTTCCTCTGCCAGTTGCCGCTGGCGGGTTAGTTTGGATAATTCTAACCGGTTGACGATGACAATGGGGGTGCCGCTGGCTTTAAGCAATTCCGACAGTTCCTTGAGCACATCATTGCCGACCACAATGCAACCGCTGGTGTTCTGAAGCTCCTGTTCGCCGAGGCTCTTGGTGGGGACATGACCATGCAGCCAGATTCCAGTCCCATCCTTCCGGGCCTTGCGGTCCATGAAATTCGGGTAATTAAGCACGAAAGCGCCATGGCCGTATTTTTCCGAAAGGTTCTTCCCAGGAATGTAGCGCAGGAAAAAGTAGTTGCCCACCGGTGTGGCGAGATCCCCCTCCCTTTTTTTGTCTAGACCATTGGCGCCGACGATGCAGGGGTAGCTTTTCAGAAGTGCGAATCGGTTGTCGGTATAACGGAACAGGTGCAGGGCTTTCGGGTCCTTCTCAGTGACGAGCATATATTCGCCCGCTTCAGCCGAAATAAAGGGATATGGGCTTTCATCAGCGGCAATGGTCAGGCCGGCAGGAATAGCGGCAGGCAATTGTTTCACTGTTGTGGTTTCCGGCAGGGGCCGGACGGGCGCAGGCAACGCTGCGGAGGGTTTTGATCCGGGGATGGCGGCGGTCGGAGGGATTGCCGTTCGCTGCTTCAGGGCAAGATCCGGTTTCGCCAAGGGCTTCATGACGAGGGGCAAAAAGTCATCCACGTTTTTTTGAGTCTGAGCCAGCTCCGTGAAGGCCTTCTTCATATCCCCCCGGGCCATGGCAATGTGAATCTGATCCAGCGATTTTCTGGTTTCCTGAATCTGGTTCAGAAGAAGATCCTGCTGCTTTTTATCCTTCACATGAAGATAGGCCAGCGCGAAGGTGGAAAGAAGGAGGAGAAGGATCAGTAAAAGTCCGATTAATGCGGCGGGACGGGCGGAATTGATTTGTTTTTTAAGAAACGGTTGTCTCATCGCGTTTTCTGATCACATCGTTTCAGATTCTGAGCGCTTCCGGAGGGCATTTTGACTATTTTTTGAATTTTGTCAAGAGCTGGAAGGCCGGTTATTGCCTTATCCGCAAAAAACAATAAAAAGATGCGAGAAATGGAAGCCGGTTATTAATTGGCCTCCTTTGTTGGATAAGCGCCTTGCCCTTGCTTTTTAATTGCCAGATAGCCTTTGGCCAGGTGAGTATTGACATGGACCACCCCCTTATTCAAGTCTTTCAAAGGATACGTCTCCGTGATTTCAGGCATCCTGTCGGCCTGCTCCTGTGTGCTGACCACCGAGCCTGCCGCCACATAACGACGATCCTGGACCTTAACGCCCATTAGAATGACCCCAGGCTCAATCACACAGCCCGACCCGACAAATGAACGGAAAACGAGGGCTTTCATCCCCACAAACGTGTCATCCAGGACAACTGCCGGCCCGTGAATCTGCACCTGATGGGCCAGGGAAACCCGATTCCCCACGTAGACCGCATATTTTCCCCCGTTGACCTCAAAGAGATTCTTTTCAATGGGTTTGCCGTTCATTTCCGTTTCCAGAGCATGGATCACAACACCATCCTGAATATTGGAATCATCTCCCACATGCAGGGGCTGGCCTTCATCGCCGCGGACACAGGCAGTCGGTGAAACCATCACGTTTTTACCGATGAAAACATGGCCGATGACTGCTGCCAAAGGATGCACATAAGCCGTCTGGTCAATAACCGGATCGAACACCTTTGCCGAAAAATCCGCCAATACATTCTTTTCAATCATATATTACCTCTCAATTGATGATAGATGCCTTTTTGCCTCTTCCTGCTGCAAAAGCTCCTGCCAGATATGATCAACGATGCGGCGGGATTCTTCCAGTATCCCATGATTCCTGATTACGATTTGCGCAAAAGGCAGCTTGTCGTCTATGGGCATTTGAGATTTAAGCCGCTGCAGAGCTTCCTCCCGACTTAAGCCGTTTCGCTTTATGAGGCGGTCCGTCTGCTCTTCCTCAGAAACATAGATGAGCATGACCAGGTCAAACAGGGGCTGCATCCCTTCTTCAATCAACAGCGGAGCGTCCGACAGAATGATCGCATCGTTTTTTATCTCTTTGATTTCCTGAGTCCGGCAACACCATGCGGCAAAGACGGCAGGATGAACAATGCTGTTCAGTTGGGCCCGTTTTCTTTTATCCCTGAAAACAATAGCTCCCAGTTTTGTGCGGTCAATCGTTCGATTCGGATGCAGAATTTCAGGCCCGAAACAGTCGACAATTTGCTGCCAAGCGGGCTTGTCCGGCTCAACAACCACATGCGCCAGTTCGTCAAAATCGATATGAAAAGCACCCCTTTCCGCGAACAGCCTGGCCACCGTTGATTTTCCGCAGGCTATACCGCCTGTCAGTCCCACATTCAACATGCCACCGCTTCTAACATAAAGAATCGTATTTTATCAATTGATTTTCGTCTTCATGGCATGCTTCCCCTAACTTTATAATATTTTGACAGAGACAGATGATTCATGTAGAAAAAAACAGGACATTAACGATATGTTGATCACGGATTCATGGAGTTAATTTAATGCGAAAACCCGACACTTATCTGATGGAAGGCACGGAAGAAACATTTCGTTTGGAGGTTAAAACCACACCAGATGACGTCCGCAGCCAAGCTCTTTGGTGCGGCATAAGGCCCGGATTGCGCGTCCTTGACGTGGGATGCGGGCCCGGGAAGACGACGTCCATCCTGCATAAAATGATCCAGCCGGAAGGCACGATTATGGGCATCGATTATTCCGAGGAACGAATCTCCCATGCCAAAAAGCATTATGGCGGCAAACCCGGAATCGATTTTTCTGTCTTTGACTTGCGGGAGGCCCTAGATTCGATCGGCAAGTTTGATTTTATCTGGGTTCGCTTTGTTTTGGAGTATTACCTGGCAGAAAGTTTTGAAATTGTCGGTCATTTGAAAAATGCCTTAAAGCCGGGCGGCGTACTCTGTCTTCTCGATCTTGACTACAATTGCCTCAGCCATTATGAGCTGCCTCCCCTGATCGAGGAACTTCTGCCCAAGCTCATGAACAGATTACAGGAGAAACATAATTTCGACATCTATGCCGGACGAAAATTATACGCCTATCTCTATGACCACGGCTTTGCGGATATTCAGGTCCACATGACGGCGCACCATTTGATCCATGGAAAGATCAGGGATGCAGACGCATTCAACTGGATGAAAAAAATCGAGGTGAATGCAGACAGGTTTGATGATTTATTAAATAGTCATCCCGGCGGATATCAGGCATTTTTTTCCGATTTCAGAAAATTTTTCCTTGATCCGAGACGTTTCACTTACACCCCGCTGATTCTCTGCAAGGGGAGAAGCATATGATCTCAATGGGTATTCTTATCAAATATCCCTCTGATCAGATTTATGATATCCTGGTGCCTATAGGGTTTCTGGATAAAACCGACAGCGCCTTTATCCATTACTTCATGCTGCTTGCTGCTTGTTATATAACCGCTTGAAATAATGACTTTTGCCCGAGGGTCGATGTTCAGCAGCGCGTCAAGACACTTGAGGCCGCCCATTCCGGGCATCAGTAGGTCCAGGATCACAAGCGAGATCTTCGTTTTTTCGCTGTTGAATATTTCAATGGCCCTTTCCCCATTTTCGGCCGTCAATACCCGATAACCATACTGCTCGAGCAACTCCCTGGTCGTTTCCAAAAGATATTCTTCATCATCCACCAGTAAAAGGATTTCTTCGCCGGCAGGAAACTTTTCCTCTACCGATCCTTTGTCCACAACGGGCGCCATCTGAAATGGTCCATTCAAGGCAGGGAAATAAATATTGAAAGTCGTTCCCCGTTCAGGTTCACTTTCACAGCAGATATGACCGCCGTGATTGGCGACAATCCCGTAAACAACGGCAAGACCGAGGCCGGTTCCCTGACCCGCTTCTTTCGTGGAGTAAAAAGGCTCAAAAATATGAGCGAGGGTTTCCTGACTCATTCCGTGGCCGGTGTCCGACACACGCAATAGAACAAAATAACCCGGGTTCAACTCCATGCCATGTCTCACTATCTTTTCTTCCACGATTACATTCTCTGTTCTTATCTGTAATATGCCGCCTTCAGGCATGGCATCCCTCGCATTGACCGACAAATTCATAAAAACTTGTCCGAGCTGAGCCGGATCCCCTTTGATCTGCCAGAGATCGGTTTCCATATGGAGATCGACAGATATCATTCTGGGGATGATTTCCTTGAGAAGGTTGTAATATTCTTTAATTTCTTCATTGAGATTCATTGCCTGCAGATTGATCTCGACCTTCCGGCTGAAAATGAGAAGCTGCTTGATCAGATCGGTGGCTCTTTGATTCAATCGATCGATATTGGCAAGGTATTTCCAGTCCGGATCAGTCTCATCCTTTCGCATCATCAACAGTTGATTGTAACCGCTGATGGCTTGAATGATGTTGTTAAAATCATGGGCGATACCGCCTGTCAGCGTCCCGACGGCTTCCATCTTCGACGCATGGAGAAGCTGTTTTTCCAAAATGCGCTGCTTTGTAACGTCTCTGAATGTTCCAACAGCGCCGATGACGTTTCCTTGTGCATCCAGATTGGGGGCGCCACTCATATTAAACAACCTTTCCGAACCGTTTTTGTGCAGGATGGCTCCGTCGACACTGTTGAAATGCCCCCTGCTGTCGCGGATCTCTTCAAATAATTTCCTGAATCGTCGGCCGTCGTCCTGCTTGATAAAAGTCACGAAATATTTTCCGCAGACAGCTTCCCTGGCATGTCCGAGAAGCCTTTCCCAGGCCGGATTGACATATGTGAACGCCCCGGTAATGTCCGTCGTGTAAATGATATCAGGAGCATTCTCACTGAGCGCCCTGAATCGCTCTTCGCTTTCCCGAATCCGCTGATACGATCTGGCATTATTGATGCTGATCCCGATCTGGGACGCGATTCCCAGGAAGAGATTGACGTCGCTTTGATTCAACGGCCTCTTTAAGCGATGGTTGTCGACCGCCAGAATCCCCTCGGACTTTCCTTCACAAATGATCGGAACGCAAATGAAGGATTCAACATGGAGTTGTTTCGCGAATTCGCGACTCCTGTTCGAAATATCATTTTCAATGTTCTTGACGTCATTAACAAGAAAAGGTTTTTGCTTTTTGAAAGCGACCGCAAATGGGCCCTTTGATCCCGGATTATCCAGATGAAATTCCGTTCTTCTTAAGAAAGCTTCATCATCATGACTATATCCATAGCCGGCCTTATAGACAAGCCGGGTTCCCTCCTGATTCGCAAACAAAATCAATCCGCGGTCAAAATTCAGTCGTTTCTTGACCGTTTCCATCGTAAATTCCGTAAGTTTATCAATGTCGAGGATGTTGGAGCAGACTTGGCCGATCTCCTGGATCAGCATGGCGTTATTATACCTTGCATTGATCTCATCCAGAAGATTTCTTGCCAGAGCACCATGATTCTTAAAAGCCAGCGTCAGTTCATCCTTTTCCAGATGCATCTGATAGAAAAAAACAACTATGACGCCCAGCATCATGGACAGTATGGCCACTGCGCTCACTGCGCTGTAGCCGCCCGGAAGGACAAATAAAAGCAAAAGGCCAAAGATGAACACCAGGAAACTGTAATTGGCGATCCTCTTCCAGATGAAAGAAGGCGTTTTTTCCCAACTGATCCTGTAAACACAGCGATCCCCGGAAACATGCATACATGTGGTATGCTCAATTGTGGCCAACTTATTTGTGAATAATGTTGTGATCGCTTCAAACGCTCCCAACCGGTTTTCACATTGGTAAGGCTTTTCTGTAACGCCCGGGTTCTGGATGGCGGACACTTCGACTTGATTCGGCCCGATGTTTTTTGTTTCTATAGACGACCCCCGGCTCAGATGAGGATAAATTTTCCCGAGAACGGTATAGGTAGCGGAAGGTGTCATAAAGCCCAAGGCGTATTGTGACACGGTCCCTGCCGCTTTAGACAAAATCATGTATTGCCCGGCCTTTCTGGCAATACCCTCATCACCTATCGTTTTCACAAGGATTTCATAAAACCGGTCAACCTGCGTTTGCGTAAGCCAATGTCCCTCATCCTCCAACTGGTAAGTCGCAATTCCAGCGTAATCCAAAATTTTGATCATATCGATATCTGGATGATATTTACTTATATATTCATCATAACTCTTTATTATTCTTGTATTATATAAGGGACTGTCTTCCATTTCTCTCCAATCTAACTCTACTGTCAGTCGTACTTCATCCGAAATTTTTTTTGCACGTAATACATGAAATGATTCATACAATGCATATTCAGGATCCAAAGCTGGTATTGTTTTTCATAACAAATACCGACGGATTCGACGCATGCGGCAGGGTAAATGAGGATAGTAACTTTGTCAAGATTATACACACTCCCCAGCTTTGTGACAGCGAGAGATAGCAGCTCCGCTGACAGCCCTGTGGAATCAGTAACTATAATTTTGATGCAATTGAGGAGATCTGACATATTGATCACCAAATCCGATTGATCAACAATAAAGACTGCCTTAAGATGATCTTGATAAATCAATGAATAAATCCGCCACTTTCTTAAAAAACCACAACGTTCGGAAACTTTCTCCAAAGACTCATCCCCGAGATCAGGGTCCGAATATAGTATATTCAGCAAAAGACCTCTGGAGTTACGTCTGTAAAATTGCTCCAGCTCCCACAGGTCAATGGGTGAACTTTCCCTTAAAAGCCAATCATCGGGAAGGTCTGTTTTGGAAGATGGGACAGGCAGAGTCAGATATGCAAAAAGATCAAGCGAGCAAGCCTGAGGATTGCTAAAGTCTCTTGAGAATCCACCAAAGACACGGTTGGGAAATTTGTTTTCGGGACGGAAATAACAGATACAATAATCCATTCGTGCCGAAGATAGTTGATACATGCCATGAGCAAAAAGCATCATGTGCCTTAGTACAACAAAACCGGGCAGTTTGCTTTCCATCGGCGAGGCTGCATGATGGTGAACAAGCCAAGTCCGTTCATAGGCTCTAATCATAGACAGATGCCCATAAATCCGCCCGTTCTTTTCGTATGTAACATGCCTGGCGATCTCTGGAGCTTCTTGATAGAGTTTACGGTAAGTTTCTTTAAAATTTTCACGATGAGTTTGGCAAGAACCATACTTCTTGGAATATATAAATCCCGTCTGAAAGAAAAATTCCCACAGGGCGTCCATATCGACCTCTGTGGAAACGGATATATGCGGATCTATATGTACGCCAAGAAGATGATTGATGCGGCTGTAGGCGTGGATGTCCATATCGAGAATGGCGATCCCGTAATGCGTCGCGTTCTCTTCCTTCCGTTGATAGATGATCTGTGCGCTGCAGTTTGCAATCGTAATCCCGGTAAGAACAATGGCAAGATGGGGAATCATCATTCCCGGCATCAGGACAGCCTCTTCGGTGTCGTCACGGATGGAAAAACCTGTCGTGGAAAGGTCATAAATGTCTCGATGGATTCTTTTTTTCAAAAGAGGATGCTCAAAAACAGCCGCCGGGGACGGCATGATCTGTCGCCGGGGATTGCGGATTTTCTTCGGCTGAAACCGGACGATATGGTCATTCTCCGCCGCAAAAACAATATTCTCCGATTGGTGGTTTTCCTGCCGACGGACACATCGGCACGAGCCGGAAAAAATGATGGCCCGCCCGGAAGACAGGCGAACCGATGCAGGGATGTCGGGATTGAACCAGCTTTTAATTTTGAACGTTTCCGGTTTCGTATAAATGCGGAACGCCTGGGGGCTGAAATCGATCAGTTCGCCACGGGCAAGGACACCGTTTTGCATGAGTTCAACAGACACGCCATAACAAAAGAAGCGTGAAGGGCGGCGTTCGTTTAAAACATAACTTTTTTCGGGTAATTGCAGTTTAAACGTCCCATCCATGCTTTCCATGATTTGCAGGGGAACAACAATAATGGATTGGTCGTGAGGGATAACGAGGTGTCTTAACTGATAAGACGCCAAAGGATAGCGGGAGTAGATTTCATCCCACCGGCAAGTCAACTCACTCTCCAGGCAAGGCTCCGGATAGACTTTTATGAGGATATGTTCATCGTAATCCGGATGTTGGAGAAGGGCAAAGACGTAGCGATCCGAAAAGTGAATGTAATTAATGAGATTGGTCAGTTCCTGCCGGGATAGAGTCTTTGCAGATTCGAATGAATCCAATAGATGCCGATGCTTAAAAAAATGTGGCGACAATAGCTCATGATTGTCGGGGCGACTCTCCTGCATCCTGCTGTCCATCGCAACCTCCGGCACATTTTTTAGAATGAGTCCTTCAATCGAACAGGGCTTCAATAAAATCATCGCTGTGAAAGGGCCGCAAATCTTCAAGCTGTTCCCCGATACCAATATAACGGATGGGAATTTGCAGCTCTCTGGCAATGCGGATCACAATGCCGCCTTTTGAGGTTCCATCCAGCTTGGTGAGGACGATGCCGGTCACGCCGATTCCTTCATTGAATATTTTCGCCTGATTAATGGCATTCTGGCCCGTGGTGGCGTCGATCACGAGCAGGACTTCATGGGGGGCGCCGGGAACCTCCCTTTCCATGATCCGTTTCATCTTCTTGAGTTCCTCCATTAGATTCACTTTGGTATGAAGGCGCCCGGCGGTGTCGATGATCAGAACATTGGCTTTCCCTGCCGTGGCCGCCTGCATGGCGTCATAGACGACAGCCGCCGGATCGGCGCCAATCTGTTGTTTGATCAGGGGAACGTCGGCGCGCCGGCACCAGATCTCTATCTGCTCGATGGCCGCTGCCCGGAAGGTGTCGGCAGCCGCGACCAGGACATCATGACCCTGCTGTTTGAACTGGCAGGCCATCTTTCCGATAGTCGTGGTCTTGCCGGTCCCGTTGACGCCTACCATCATGACGGTATGCAGACGATCACGGGGAATGACAAAGGACCGGTCATTCCCCCGCAATATGTCCTTCATGGTATCCTGCAGGACCTTCTTCAGGAGTTCCGGCCTGTCCAGCTCATGGCGCTTAACCTTCTCCTTCATTTTTTCAATCAGGTCGCAGGTAAAGGCGGGACCCACATCAGCCATGATCAACGCGTCCTCCAATTCCTCGAAAAGACGCTGGTCGATGACTTTTTCACCCAGAATGATGTCGTCCACATTGGTGAGCAGCAGTTTCCGGGTTTTTTCCAGGCCGGATTTCAGTTTATCAAAAAAACTTTTTTTTCTGATGTCGCTGGTCATTCAAAACCCTTTCCGCACGGCCGCGTCTTCACTCCCTGAACGTCTTGCATAAACGATTGAAAGTGGAAGAGTTTTTTGGTGCGTGCGTTGTCAATATTTCAAAGTTCTCTCCCTGTTGACCGGAAATGCACGCCAAGAGACATAACAAGAAATGTCCAAACCCAATCTGTCAGTTGATGCTTACGGAAACAATGGTGGATATGCCATCATTTTGCATGGTGACGCCGAAAAGATGACTTGCCGCTTCCATGGTCCGCTTATTGTGGGTGATCATGACGATCTGGGAACGGGCGGAAATGTCCTTGATCAACCGGTTGAAAAGCAAGATATTGGCATCATCGAGCGCCGCGTCCACCTCATCCAGGATGAGAAAAGGCGTGGGGCGGTATAGAATGATGGCAAAAATAAGTGCAATAGCGGCTAATGATTTTTCACCGCCGGAAAGGAGACTGATATTCTGCGCTTTTTTCCCGGGAATCTGAATGTCGATATCCACACCCGTTTCCAGCATATCCGCATCATCCGTCAACCTGAGCTCTCCTCTGCCTCCGGGAAAAATCCTGGTAAACATCTCGCGGAAACAGACATTCACCGACGCAAAGGTTTCGGCAAACCGTTCCCGGGTAATGGCATTGATCCGGGCAATAGTCTTTTGCAAGGTCTCGAGGGAATGATGCAAATCCGCTGCCTGTGCCGTCAGAAAGTCAAAACGCTGCTTCAGGTCTTCATATTCACTCAGGGCCAGCAGATTGACCTCCCCAAACTGCTCCAGAGCGTGCCGGTCCTTGTCGAGTTTTATCTTGAGCGATTCTGCCGCTGCCTCGCCAAGACCGTCAAATTCGTTCAGGAGCGGTTCAATATCCACATGATATTTGGATTGAATATTCTGGCGCAGGTTTTCCATTTTTACAGAGATTTCCCGATGGCTCATCTCCAATTCATGGACCTCCCTGGCCGCCTGATCGAGGGCTTTTTTCAGCTCGCCGATCCGGGCCTCCTGCAGGCGCAGGGAAGCGTCCTGCGCCTGCTGAGAGGCCTTCCGCTGCAACAAGACACCTTCGAGTTGACGAAATTCCCGGTAAAGACCGCCCAGCGCTTCCTGCTCAATGGCCGCAGATGCTTTCAAGGCCAGAATTTGATCATCATGTCCCTGCACGTCCCTGATCCGGGTCTCCATTTCGGCGGTCCGTTGCTCGCGATCCTGATCGAGGCGTTCTCCTGCCCTGAGGTTGGCCTCTTTCTTTTCTTCGAGAGATCCGAGCAAGACCTGTTCTGCCGTCAGCGACGCGGACGCCTTTTCGAGGTCTGTCTGCATGGCTTCCCATTGCGCTTGCAGGGCTGTCATCTGCTCATTTAGATATTTTTCACGCTCTGCGTGCGCGGCAAGCTCCTGCCGGATGCCCTGGATCCGCAGCACGGCATCGTTTTCTTCTGTCCTTGCCTGTTCCCGGTTGAAATCAAGAACACTGATGCGCTGCTCCAAGCGTTTCATCTCATCTTCGAAACGCTCCAGGTCTTTCATTTTCCCGGTCATGTCAAGTTCTGTCCGGTGAAGTTCGGCCTGCAGACGGCGATGCTCCTCTTCCCATTCAAAAATGAGCGCGCCCGTCTTCTTCTTGCCTTCCATCACTTCTTTCAGGGATGCTTCCAGTTCACTCAGTTCCGCCTGCAACTCGGTTATTTCGCGCCGGTTTCGCAGCAGGCTAGTTTCACTGCTTTTCCCGTTGCCGCCGGTCAGCACACCCTGCGGGTTGATGAGATCGCCGTCCGGTGTGACGAACGTTCCTCTGAAACCATTTTGTTTCCAAAGAGATATGCCGTTCGAAAGGCTGGGGATCAGCAATACATCGCCCAGCAGATAGTCGGCAATCGCCCTAAAATCTTCAGCGACTTGAACCTGGTCCATCAGGCGAACGGCGCCTTTGAGATGATTGTAATCAACAGGATCATTCGCGGATACATATTGCCGGACTTCCAGTGGGACAAAACTCCCGCGTCCCAACGAATAATTCTTCAGATAGTCAATCGCCTTTAATCCGTCCTCCTGTCTTTTTACAATGATGTACTGCAGCTTTTCACCCAGAACGGCCTCGACGGCGGTCTCGTATTGTTGGGGAACGTCCATGTGATCGGCCACCAGCCCACAGAAAACGTCCCGGGAAAGCCCTTCCATCATGTCCTCTTTGTCCTCCGCCATCAAGGACTTGACGCCGTCCTGGCAGCCCTCATAACGCTCCTGGAACTCCTTCAAGGAGGTAAGCCTCGACGATTTTCGGCCGACGTCTTCCTTGATGGCAGCGATCTCCTCGTCGATTTCCTGCAGCAACTGCCGTGTCCGCTGCTGCTCATCCGCGGCCCGACCGGCCTGATGTGTGAAAGATGCGAAGGCTTCCTCTGCGGTCTGGCGTTCGCCGGTGAGCTTGACGAGCAGTCGTCCCAGATCATCCCGCCTCTTGCCGTGTTCAGACAGCTCGCGACGGTCCCGCTCATCCCGTCGCTGCAGATCCTCAATCCCCTTCTGGAAACCGACAAGCATATTATTAAATTTTGCTTTTTCCGCAGCAATGTCAACGTATTGAATCTTTTTTTCGTCCAGTTCCCGGAAAAGAGATTGCTGTTTCTGTTTGCGTTCCTCGAGCCTCTGCCGCTGATCGGTTACGGTTTGCCTGAGTTCTCCGATCCGGGCCTGCAATTGGCCTGTCAATGTCCTGAGGTGCTGCAATTCACGGACGCTCTCCTCCTGCTTTAGCCGGATCAGTTCTATTTCTGCCAGATCTTTCTGTTTTCGGGCAGACAGTTCCGCTGCCTTTTGCGTGGCATGTTCGATCCCCTGTTCTTTCACGCTGATGGCATTCCGGATCTGATAGAGCGACTCCTGCGCCTCAGCAAGCCGGGCCTCTCCGTCCAGCATTTCCACCTTCAGGCCGTGGAGGGACGCCTCGCCGGTTTCCATCTGCGTTTTCAGCGCCGTTTCCTGTTCCTGAACGGCAGCCAGAGCCCTTCCCCGTGTTTGCCTTTCCTGAAGCAACTCGGTATGAACCTGCAGCGCCAGCGCCAACTCCGCTTCCCGGATGTCCTGCTTGAGGGCCTTGTACTGTTCCGCTCGCTTGGCTTGACGGGATACCGCGTTAAGCTGGCTTTTAACTTCGCGCGTAATATCATGGACCCGCACCAGGTTCTGCTGCGTCTGATCCATCCTGCGCAACGCCGCTTCCTTGCGGCTTTTATACTTGGATATTCCCGCCGCTTCCTCGATAAATTGTCTTCGCTCTTCCGGTTTTGCCTCTACCAGCATCGCGACGCTGTTCTGTTCGACCAGTGAATAGGTCCTGGCGCCGACAC
Organism: Pseudomonadota bacterium; assembly: GCA_043805145.1. Lineage (GTDB taxonomy): Bacteria > Desulfobacterota > Syntrophia > Syntrophales > Fen-1087 > JAPLJM01. The sequence continues at coordinate 77,211 of JAZDIK010000076.1, forward strand.
CGGTTCCCATAAAAAACTCTCTAATATCCAAGAGCCGGCAAGGAATCTTATTGAGGGTATATTCGCTTTCACCGTCCCGGAATAACTTTCGGGAAACCATGATTTCACTGCATTCCACGTAGAGTCCAGGAAATCCGCCTGCATCCGCTGTCAGAACCATGGACACTTCGGCCACCCCGATCGCATTAGCGCCCTGTGCGCCATTAAAGATGACATCTTCCATCTTTTTGCCGCGCAGGGTTTTGACGCGCTGCTCGCCCAGCACCCAGCGAACGGCGTCAACGATATTGCTCTTCCCGCAACCGTTGGGACCGACGACACAGGTAATCCCATCAGAAAAATCCAGAACGACCTTATCCCGGAAAGTTTTAAACCCAGTAATTTCGATCCTTTTCAATTTCATCGGCGCTGTGCTCTCAGAGTTGTAATATTTTTCGCAGAACCTAACAGAAAAAATCGGGCTTGTAAAGAAAAAATACAACAGAATGTGTTTCGATCTCCATGAACCACAATATATTGTATCTGAAAACAAGCATAATGAATATATTCATGTTTTGCTGCAGAAACATGTGCTATGATAAATATACCGGATGAAGAAAGAAATCAGGGAGAAGTTCATGACAGATGAATCATGGAGCGTCGTTTACACGGCATCGGGAATGACGCAGGCAAAGATCATCGCCGGTCGTCTGGAGACCGAAGGCATCCCGACCCGGCTGAAATATGAAGCGGCCGGAACCATTTATGCCATCACGATCAATGGCCTGGGAGAAGTTAAAATTCTTGTTCCGGCGGGAGACTTGGACAGTGCCGGCGCCATCCTGAACCGATCCTATGACGAACAGGATCTGGACTGGGAAGAAGTTGAAACCCGTGATTAAAAATGACGCCTGTCTTTTCGGGCTCATTTTTTGACTTTTTGCGAGTTCTTTAAAATATCCCCTCCAGCGGCGTCCCGCACCGTGAACAGACCGAACCATTTAGATTCATCTGTTCGATATGAAAGCCATAGCGGCCGATCAGGAGCTGACCGCAGTGGAAACAAAAGGTGTTTTCTCCTTCATCTCCGGGAATATTGCCGCTATAAACATATTTCAGTCCACACGTCCTGCCGGTTTCTACCGCCCGTTGAATCGCCGCCACCGGCGTTGCGGTCCATCGCGACATGCGGTAACGGGGATGAAACCGGCTGATATGCCAGGGTGTTTCGGGCCCCAGTGAAAAAATGAAGGAAGCGATGTCATGGAGTTCATCTTCGCCATCATTCAGACCGGGGACCAACAACGTGGTCACCTCCACCCAAATTCCCAGATCCTTCATTATCCTAAGGCTTTCCAGCACGGGCGCAAGACGGGCGCCGCATCGCTTCCGGTAAAAATCATCCCGGAAAGACTTGAGATCCACATTGGCTGCCAGCAGGTACGGTGCAATGGTTTCGAGTGTTTTGTCCGTCATGAAGCCATTGGTGACAAACACATTTTTCAGACCCCGCTCACAGGCTATACGGGCCGTTTCATAGGCATATTCAAAAAAAATAGTTGGTTCTGTATAGGTAAATGAAATCGTTCTGGATTCTGTCCGGATAGCCCTTTCCACAATTGCGGCGGGAGCCGTCGGCTTCCCCGGTATTTCAAGGCCCTGCCGCGGCAATTGGGAGATATCATGATTCTGGCAGAACTCACAGGAGAAATTACAGCCTGCCGTGGCGATGGAAAAGGACTTCGATGCCGGATAGACATGGAAAAGCGGTTTTTTTTCTATCGGATCGACATTTTCAGCGATCAACTGCCCGTAGGTCAGCGCGTAAAGAACTCCCTTACGGTTCTCCCGGACGCCGCAGATCCCGCGTTTTGCCGGATTGATGCGGCACCGATGAGCGCAGAGATGACACCGCACCCCCTGATCCGTAAGTTTTTCATAAAGCATGGCCTCCCGCATCATTTCATCCCCCTGACGGCGCCTGGCACAGGCTGGCGGGTTTCGGCGCTTATCGCGACACCTTGATGAACAGGTTCCTGAATCGTCGCATAAGTGAATGTCACCGGAAAAGAGATGCCGAAGAAGGCCCCGAAAGGATTTTTCATTACCGGAACCGCCTCTTCGAACCTCCGGGCAAAACCATACCAGCCATCAGGGAAAAAGATAACGCTTCCCCAGCGGATGCGAATACCCTGGAGATTGTTCCGGATCATGGCGTTCAATTTAACGATATGGAGGAAACAGGCGTGGTTATAGACAGACGGGCGCCGCGCTCCCCGAATTCTGCGAATCAGCCCCGGACATGAATATTTATTCAATACTCCGAGAAAAACGCGACCGCGACAGACCCGGATCGCTTCGGCGATGGCCCTGTCCGGATCATTGGTAAACTCCAGCGACGCGATCAGCGTCACGATATCAAACTCATTATCCGAAAAAGGAAGGTCTTCAGCGTATCCCATATGGAAATCGGCACGGGTTCCGAGCTTCTCTCGTGCCAGTTTCAACATTGCCGGCGAGGGGTCGATGCCGGCGACATCACAACCCTTTCTGCGGAACAGAAGCATATGATCTCCCGTGCCGCAACCGACATCCAGAACGCGTTCTCCACCCCGGGGGGCGATCAGATCCAGAATCAAGCTCTTTTCCCGCCCGTCAATGTAACGGCCTGCCGGCGTTTGCAACCAGCTTTCATGGCTGCGGGCAGTCTCTTCATTAAAAATGACGGCGTTATCTTTCATCAAAATCCCGATCCCCTAAAGAAGCACGACCTTAGAGCCATCAACCCCAAGCAATGAGCACGGAGCCCTTTTTTACCCCCCGATCGTCGCCATGTCCTTGACACATTTCCACAGATGTCGTTCCTCCTTGATCATCGTGTGCCCCCAGGGCTTCTTGGCAATCGCCTGTTTGACGAGGTCTTCCAGTTCCCCGTCGCTGCAGCCGTCCCGCAGGGGACCTTTCAGATTCACTTCCTCATCCCGCAGCAGACAGGCCCGAAGGTGGCCGTCGGCCGTCAGCCGCAGCCGGTTGCAGGTATGGCAGAAATGATGGCTTACAGGACTGATGAAGCCGATGATCCCTTGACCTCCGGCAATCCGGTACAGACGAGCCGGACCGTCGACATCGTTTCTTCGGCCGTTCACGGCTTCCAAGGGATAAACCTGCCGGATAATACCCGTTACGACATCGTTTGATAGATATTTGCTGCAATTGTCACCACCGACGTGTCCCAGAGGCATCAATTCAATAAAGCGGATCTGGTAGGGCTTGTTGATGGTGTGCGCGGCAAAGGTGAGGATTTCATCATCGTTAAATCCCTTGATGGCAACCGTATTGATTTTTATCGGCGAGAACCCCATCCGGTCGGCTTCGCGAATGCCGGCGAGCACGGCACTTAGGTCGCCGCCTCGGGTAATGTCGGCATATTTTGCTTTATCAAGCGAATCCAGGCTGATATTAATCCGTTTAATGCCGGCGCTGAAAAGATCTTCGGCAAACGGTTCAAGGAGCACGCCGTTTGTCGTCAGGCTGATGTCCGCCAACCCCTGAATCGACTTGAGACGGGCAATAAAATCCACGATCCCGCTCCTCACCAGGGGTTCTCCCCCGGTAATCCGAACCTTGGATATCCCCAGCCGAACGCCGGCCCGGATGACTCTCAAGATCTCTTCATATCTCAGAATATCATTATGCCCGATCTGAGAAAGGCCCTCTTTCGGCATGCAATATTTGCAGCGAAGGTTACATCGGTCCGTTACCGACACTCTGAGATAATTTATGTCGCGGTTGTACTGATCGATCATTCAGCGGTCTTATCTCCTTTCAGTCCCGAAAACCCTTATAACAATAACAAATGCATGGACTGAAAAGCGTTCTAACATAACTTGCAGGTCATGGCAAGTTGTGGCCGGAAAAAGAAAAAATGATAAATCCTGCTTGACATTGTCGGATTTCTTTATTAGAGAATCCAGCCTGTGTCCTGGTGTGACCCATAATATCGGCGGCATAAGAGGAACGAATGAAAAAAATACCCATTACCAAAACGGGATATGATAAATTAAAAAAAGAACTGGAATATCTGAAGACGGTGTCTCTTCCCGAAAATATCCGCGATATTGAACAGGCTCGGTCTCACGGGGACATTTCAGAAAACGCCGAATATGCCGCCGCGAAGGAACGCCAGTCGTTTATCCACGGCAAAATGCAGGAACTTGAAAACAACCTGGCGTCGTCTCAAGTCATTGATCTTAAGGGACTCAGTCGTGACCGGGTTGTCTTTGGATCGACGGTCCGGATCGAAGATGTTCACACCGGCAGGGAAACCAAATATCAACTGGTCGGTCCTTTCGAGTCGGACATCGGCAATAGCAAAATCTCCGTGACCTCCCCCATCGGCAAGGCCATGATCGGCAAAGAGATCGGCGATGAAGTGACGGTCAAGGCGCCGGGAGGAATCAGGGAATTCCAGATCGTCGATATCCGGATCGAGGAAATCCTGTAATTCCGTTTCTAAATCAAAGATGATATCGAGGCGGCAAGGAGGAGGCGACGAGGCGTATTTTACATACGTTGAGGAAGCCGACGACGCAGCCAACAAAGATAGCGATTTGATTTAGAATTGGAATAAGCAAAAAGCCAGGCGCCTGCATAAATCTTCATTCAGCAAGGCCTGGCTCTTGATCTGTTTGCTCGGTTTTTTAAGATCAGCCCTTCTCGGCCACATCCAGCCGCACATTTGCTTTGGCCATGGCGGCTTTGGCGGCTTCGCGTTCATCGTCCTCTTGAGACAGCTTGTTGACTTTGTTTTCGGCGTTCTCACGGGCTCGTTTAGCCCGTTCCTTATCGATCATGTCAGACCGCTCGGCTGTTTCCACAAGAACCGTCACCCTGCCGGACGTCACTTCTGCATAGCCGGTGCTGACGGCATAATGGGTCCTCTTGCCGTCCCGGAAAAAACTCAGTTCGCCTGTTTCGATGCTGCTCAGCAATGAAGCGTGACCCCTCAACACACCGAATTCGCCCTCTGTGCCCGGAATGGTGACCTCTTCGATTTTGCCGCTGAAGGCCATCTTTTCGGGGGTGACGATCTCCAAGATCAATTCGTCGGCCATGACAATCCTCCGGTTTACTCTGAAAGCTTTCTGGCTTTTTCAATCACCTCTTCAATGCCGCCCACCATGTAGAAAGCTTGTTCGGGCAGATCGTCGTGTTTGCCCTCGAGGATTTCCTTGAATCCCCGGACGGTATCGGGCACGGACACAAACTTGCCCTCGGTTCCGGTAAACTGTGCGGCCACGAAGAAGGGCTGAGACAGGAACCGTTGGATCTTTCTGGCCCTGCTGACCGTCACCTTATCCTCTTCGGAGAGTTCGTCCATCCCGAGAATGGCAATGATATCCTGAAGGTCCTTGTATTTCTGCAAGGTCACTTGCACCTGCCGGGCAACCTGATAATGCTCGACACCCAGAACGTTCGGATCGAGAATTCTCGATGTCGAATCCAGCGGATCCACGGCAGGGTAAATGCCGAGCTCTGCGATAGGCCGCGACAGAACGACGGTCCCGTCAAGGTGTGCAAAGGTTGTGGCGGGCGCCGGGTCCGTCAGGTCGTCTGCGGGCACATAAACGCACTGGACAGCCGTAATGGAGCCTTTGGTGGTGGATGTGATGCGTTCCTGAAGTTCGCCGAGGTCGGTGGCCAGGGTCGGCTGATAACCCACTGCCGAGGGCATCCGACCGAGAAGGGCCGACACTTCTGAGCCGGCTTGGGTAAAGCGGAAGATGTTGTCAACGAACAGCAGCACGTCCTGCCCCTCGACATCACGGAAATATTCTGCCGCGGCAAGAGCCGTCAGGGCGACCCTCGCCCTCGCTCCGGGCGGTTCGGTCATCTGCCCGTAAATCAGGGCGGCCTGTTTGATAACACCCGATTCCTTCATTTCAAGGTAAAGGTCGTTGCCTTCGCGGGTTCTCTCGCCGACGCCGGCAAACACGGAGATCCCGCCGTGATGCATGGCGATATTATGGATCATCTCCATCATGACGACGGTCTTGCCCACACCGGCGCCGCCGAACATCCCCATTTTACCGCCGCGCGGAAACGGTACCAGCAGGTCGATCACCTTGACCCCCGTTTCCAGAACGTGCACGGACGTATCCTGCTCCATAAATGAGGGCGACAATCTGTGAATCGGCATATGATTCTGCGCCTGAATCGACCCGAGACCATCCACCGGCCTGCCGACCACATTCAGAATCCGCCCGAGGCATTCCTGTCCGACCGGCACCATAATGGGCGTCCCCAGGTCCTTGGCATCCATTCCCCGGACCAGACCATCGGTAATATCCATGGCGATACACCGGACCACATTATCACCCAGATGCTGCGCCACCTCGACGATAAGGTTATCCGGCTCGTCATTAATCGCCGGGTTGGTGATGATGATTGCGTTCAGGATGCTGGGAAGTTGTCCTTCCTGAAACGCCACGTCAACGACCGGTCCGATGACTTGTACAACCTTTCCTATATTCATACCCGTCTCCTTACCCTATGAGTATTGTTTATCATGCCCCGCACTGTTCGGTGGTTTATCCTTTTGCTAAAGCCTCTGTTCCGCCGACAATATCCATCAACTCCGCGGTTATGGCGGCTTGCCGCGCCTTATTATATTTCAGGGACAAACTCCCGATCATTTCCTCGCAGTTACGGGTGGCATTATCCATGGCCGCCATGCGGGCGCCGTTTTCTCCCGCAGATGTTTCCACGAGCGCCCTGAAAATCAGGACACGAACATACATGGGCAGAAGCTTTTCCAGCAGCGCTTCATCGTTTGGCTCATAGATATAGTCAATGCGCTTGTCCGGGTCCACATCTTCATCCTGTCCGATGGACGGAAGCGGAAACAGCCTGACGACCGCCGGTCTTTGCACGGATACGTTTCTGAACTCATTGTAAATGAGATACAACTCGTCATATTCTTCCCTGACAAAAGGCGTGATGACATCCCTTGCAATCTGAACGGCCAGAGAAATATCGAATTTTCCGAACACATCCGTCCGCTCATTCAGGATATTGACTTTTTTTCTGAGAAAATCCCGACCTTTGCGTCCCACGGGAATCAGGGCAACCTCCTTGCCTTCTTTCAGCTTCGATGCGATGAATCGTTCTGCTGCCTTGACCAGATTGGTATTGAAGCCGCCGCAGAGCCCCCGGTCGGAGGTCATGCAGATGACCCAGATACGCTTCGGCTCCCGGACCGCCAGCAGCGGATGCGTATCCGGCGAAACGCGCAAGGCCAGGCTGTTTAAGACATCCATGAATTTACCGGCATAGGGACGGAAATTATCCATTCTTGCCTGAGCGTTCTTGAACTTGGACGCCGCAACCATATTCATGGCCTTGGTAATCTGCTTGGTCTTTGCGACCGCTGTGATCTTTCTTTTAATGTCCTTTAGCGCGGCCATTTAAATCTGCTCCCTTTATCCATTATAGGCTTCATCTGCACACCGTACGGACATCTGCTATTCTGCAATATATACAGAATCAAACTCGGTGAGCGCCTCCTTCATCTTCTTTTCCAGATCCGTACTGATAACCTTCTGATCGTCAATTTCTTTCATGATTTCAGGACATTTCGTTTTCACGAAATCCAGCAGTTGAGGCTCATAGTTTTTGAGCTTGTCCACAGGGTATTTGTCGAGAAATCCTCGGGTTCCGGCAAAGAGGATCGTCACCTGCTCGCCAAGCGACATGGGCTTGAACTGGGGCTGCTTCAAGAGTTCCACCAGGCGCACGCCGCGATCGAGCTGGGCCTGCGTTGCCTTGTCCAGATCGCTTCCGAACTGGGCAAAGGCCGCCAGTTCACGGTATTGGGCAAGATCCAGCTTCAGGGTTCCGGCCACCTGCTTCATCGCCTTGACCTGCGCGGCGCCGCCGACGCGGGACACCGACAGACCGACATTGATGGCCGGACGAATGCCGGAGAAAAACAAACTCGGTTCCAGATAAACCTGGCCGTCTGTAATGGAAATCACGTTCGTGGGAATATAGGCGGAGACGTCTCCGGCCTGCGTTTCAATAATCGGGAGGGCCGTCAGGGATCCGCCGCCCAGTTCCTTGCTCACGCGGGCTGCCCGTTCCAGCAGCCGCGAGTGATTGTAAAAAATATCGCCGGGGAACGCTTCGCGTCCCGGAGGCCGCCTGAGCAGCAGGGAAATCTGACGGTAAGCAACGGCCTGTTTGGATAGGTCGTCATAGATAATAAGCGCGTCCTGACCCCGGTCGCGGAAGTACTCGCCGATACTGCATCCTGCATAAGCCGATATATACTGTAATGTTGCCGGGTCGCTGGCGCAGGCCGCGACAACGCAGGTGTAGGAGAGGGCATCGTGCTTACGCAGGTTTTCCACAACTTGGGCAACCGTCGATCGCTTCTGGCCAATGGCGACGTAGATGCATTTCACGCCTGTGTCCTTCTGACGAATGATGGCATCCACACAGATTGCGGTTTTCCCGATTTGTCGGTCGCCGATGACCAGTTCGCGCTGCCCCCTGCCGATGGGCGTCATGGCGTCCACGGCTTTCAACCCGGTGTACATGGGCTGGTTAACGGGCTGACGTTGAATCACACCGGGAGCAACCATTTCAATGCGCCTGAATTCCGTGGCTTCAATGAGACCCTTGCCGTCGATCGGAGCGCCTGTCGCATCAATGACGCGTCCCAGAACCGCTTCCCCGACGGGAACCTGGGCAATCTTGCCCGTTCTCTTGACAATGTCGCCCTCCTTGATATGGGTAACTTCTCCGAGAATCGCCACACCGACATTATCTGTTTCCAGGTTCAGCACCATCCCCAGGATACCGCCGGGAAATTCCAGCAACTCCATCGCCATGGCATTCTGCACGCCATAGACCCTGGCAATACCATCTCCTACGGACAGGACGGTTCCCGTTTCACTGACATCCAGCTTCTTTTCATAATCCTTGATCTGCTTGGATATGATTTGACTGATTTCCTCTGCCCTGATTGTCTCCATGTTCTATATTTCCTCCCCTAAGAGATTCCTGATATTATTCAATTGCGTCTTGATGCTTCCGTCATAAAGGATATCCCCAACCCGGACAACAATGCCCGCAAGCAACGACGCATCCTGCTCAATCTTCAGTTCGATCTGCTTGCCGGTCAGTCCCTCCATGCCCTTTTTGAGGTGCTCCGCTAAATCGCTAGACAAGGGGAAGGCGGTTATTACCTGAACGCGCTGCCTTTTCAGGGCTGAATCCATCAACTCGCGATAGAGGACAACGATATCGGCCAGGATACCGATTCTGCGCTTATCGGCAAGCAGGCGCAGGAAATTCGCTGTGATGCCGGTCATGCCGATTTTATTCAGAACAGCATCCACAACATCCCGCTTGTCATGCTGATCGAAGATGGGATTGGCCAGAAACTCTTTAAGACTTTCATTGCCGTCAACGATATCTGAGAAGCTTTGCAGTTCGTGGTAATACTTCTCAAACTGTTTCTCTTCTTCGGCAATCTCAAAAAATGCCCGCGCGTAACGCTTTGCGATGTTGTTGCTACCGATCAATGTTTGCTCACCACCTTATCCAGATAATCTTTCACCATGGCATCGTGATCTGCGGCCTTGATATTTCTTTTCAAAAGCTCTTCCGCCATTTCAACGGAAAGCTTAACGGCCTCGGCCCGCAGCAGGTTACCGGCCTGTTTCAGTTCCTGCTCGACTCTGGTCTGGGTATCTTCTTTCATCTTCTCCGCCACTTTCCGGGCATCTTCGATGATCCGTTCTTTTTCCGCCAGTCCCTGTGCTCTGATCATATCGGAGATGCCGGCAATCTCCTCGGTGGCCTTTTCCAGCTTATCCGTATATTCTTTGTACTTCTGTTCAGCCTCTTCCTTGGCAATTCTGGCTTGTTCAAGGGACAACTTGATTCCATCCCGCCTGCCTATAAAAAACTCCTTGATTTTCTGGGCCAGCAACCAGTAAAGCAGCCCGACCAGAACAATCATATTGACAACGCGCCAGGCAAAATCCACCCAGTCCCTGCCATGGCCCTCGCCGCCCCCTGTCGCGGCATGAACATCCAGGGCCGTCAGCAAGACAAGCGCAACAACAGGCACAAATGGTTTTACGGACAATCGCCCCTGATGATCCCTTGAAATCATTGGATCCTCCTCCCCAGAACTTTTTCAGCAATCTCCAAAGATATTTTCTGGGACTGACTGCGTAAAACAGCTCTAGCCGCTTCAACTTCCTTGGTGATTCTGGCATTGAACTGCTCCATCAGCGCTGGAATCTCGTTCCTGACGACGTCAATCATGCTTTTGGCCAAGCCTGCACCTTCTTTGACGATGGCATTCCTTTGCTCCATGGCATCGAGTTTAGCCAGGCGGACCTTCTCCTCGTATTCTGAAAATTTCCGTTCGACTTCCTGTTTCAGGCGTTTAATCTCCCCGTCAGACTCCTCCATGCGCTTTTTCCGCTCGTTCAAAATGTCCAGAATCGGGACATAGAGCAGTTTCCTTAAGATGACAATCAGCAGGATGAAATTCGCCATCTGAATCAGGATGGTGTAATCAAGACTAACCATATCTAAACCTCATTTCAGGACGATTCAACAAAAAAGCCGAGGGAAAAATCATTTTCCACTCGGCTTGATGAAACATATCTCTGCGTCTTTTATAACCAGTGCTTCTTTTGCATCTGCATTAGAAACGACATTAACATATCTTCTACGCTGAAAACTGTTCACAAAATACCCTGACACTCAGTATTCAAAAGCGCGGTTTCCTAATCACAACTATGAGCGCCTGTCAAGCATTTTTTGCCGGACAAAATGCTCGCTGACCGCCGGTCAGGGTTGATGGATCATGTCCCTGTCAAGGTTGACGAACTCGTAACAAATTGCAAAGCTTCAAATTTAGAACGGCTTCGTAAAAAGATCCGCAGGCAAGGCGCGCAAATCCTGAGGAATGAGGCGTACTTTGGTGTACGCCGCAATGACGAAGGATGCAGCGCAACGCAGCATCCGGACTTTTTTCGAAGCCGTCAAGGTTGCAGAATGAATCGCCGCATGCTGATGTTCATCAGCAGGCCCACGCAGGTCATTAGGACGACCATGGAAGATCCCCCGTAACTGAGAAACGGCAAAGGTATCCCGACAATGGGCAGGATCCCCAGGACCATCCCGATGTTGATAAAAATCTCCCAGAAAATCAGCGCCACGATCCCTACGGCAATCAGTGTCCCGTTGTAATCCCTTGCATGCAGGGCAATCTTAAGCCCCCACATGATCAAACTCATAAATAGGATCAGCAAGACCATGCCGCCCATAAACCCCCATTCCTCGGCAAATACCGAAAACACAAAATCAGTATGTCTTTCAGGCAGGAAGCGAAGCTGCGTCTGCGTCCCCTTTAAAAATCCCTTTCCAGTCAGACCGCCTGATCCGATGGCAATAATGGATTGAATCACATGATAGCCTGATCCTAGTGGATCGCTGTCGGGATTGACGAAGGTCATGACCCGTTCTCTTTGATAATCTTTGAGAAATAACCAGCCGGCAGGGATAAGCACCAGTCCGACCAGAGCCGACCAGCCCAGCGCTTTCCAGTGGACGCCGATAAACAGGATCATGGAACTGAAAATGATGAAAAGGATCATGGCCGTTCCCAGATCCGGCTGCTTCAGAACCAGTAGAAAAGGGGCCAGCATGATCAGGAAAGGGATCGTCAAGTCTTTCAGTCGGTAGGGCTCGATGCGGCGATGATGATCGAAATATTTCGCCAAGGCGAGGATCAGCGTCAACTTCATCAGCTCCGAGGGCTGAAATGAAAACCCCCCGAACAATATCCAACGTTGGGAGCCCCGTGTGGCGTAACCATAAAATAAGACGATCAGCAGCAGGAGGATGGAAAGCACGTAAATAATATAGGCGTATCGGCTGACAAACCGGTAATCGATGCAGAAAGCGGCCGTCATGAACACGACCCCGACGACAATCCACTGGATCTGTTTGACAAAAATGAAATCTTGCCTTGCGGTTATCTGATTGAACCCCGTGCTGTAGATATTCAAAAGGCCGATCAGGCTGATGCACAGGACAACCAGCAGGAGCATCCAGTCAAAGTTAACAAATAATCGTCGATCAAACTTCATGATTATCCCGCTTGAACAAAACCGGCAGCATGAACATGCGCGTCAAGGTTGACGTGCGGCCCCGTCGCCGCCTGTGCGGTGATCGCTGATGACAAGGGGCGGTCTTTTCCCGGTTGATTTATTGCGCTCAAAGTAGGCTTCCAGGACTTTTCTGGCAACCGGGGCCGCCACCGATCCCCCGTGGCCGGCATTTTCCACCACGACCACTATAGCAATTTCCGGATTGCCGACCGGTGCGAAACACACAAAAAGGGCATGATCACGGTAGCGGGAAGAGATGAATTTCATCTTCCTTGCCTTTTCATTTTCCGGCAGACCGACGACCTGGGCCGTACCGGTTTTGCCGGCCACATCGATGTCTTTAAGCCTCGCGGCGCGACCGGTGCCCCCTTCCTCGTTGACCACCCCCCAGAGGGCCTTATTCAATTGCTCCATGATTTTCCTACTCAGAGGAAGAATCGACTTCCTTTCCGGCGCAAACGTTTTAATCATCCGGCCATCGACGGCCTCAATCTGTTTAACCAGCCGGGGGCGCCAGACAACACCACCATTGGCCAGGGCGCTATAGGCTGTCACGAGTTGCAGAGGGGTGGCCAGATTATATCCCTGGCCGATAGACACAGAGATAGTTTCTCCGATCTGCCAGGGTTCTTTCAGTCGCATCTGTTTCCAGTCCCGGGTGGGAATCAGACCGTTTTTTTCCCGGGACAGCACGATTCCCGTCGGCGCTCCAAGCCCGAAGTGGCGTGCGTATTCCGCCAATTTATCGACCCCGATCATTTTCCCGACATTGTAGAAATAGACATCGCAGGACTCGACAATCGCCCGATGCAAGCTGATCCGACCATGTCCGCCTCGGCGCCAGCACCGGTATGTCCTGTTCCCCAGCTCATAAGAACCATTGCACACAAAAGACGTCTCCGGCGTAATCAAACCTTCCTGCAGGGCCGCAGCCGCGACAATCATTTTATAGGTAGATGCCGGGGGATATTGTCCCGAGATGGCCCTGTTCTCCATGGGATGTGCGGAATCGCCGGATAACTTTCTCCAGTGTTCCTGGGAGATTCCTGCGCTAAACAGCATGGGGTCGAAAGCCGGTGAGCTCACCAGGGCCAGGACGGAGCCGTCCCGGGGATCCATCGCGACGACGGCACCGGGTTTTCCGGCCAGGGCTTCCCAGGCAATTTTTTGCAGCAAGGCATCAATCGTCAGCACCACGTTATATCCAGGTTCCGGATCTTTTTTACCAAGGACCCTCTGCACCTTGCCCAGGACATTGACCTCGACCTGCTCAAACCCGCTTTCGCCGCGCAGATAAGCATCCAGATATTTTTCAATGCCGGACTTGCCGATCAAATCGCCGGAAGAGTAGACGTCTGATTCATCCTTATCCAACTCTTCCGGACTGATTTCACCCGTATAGCCGATAAGATGAGCCGTCATTTCGCCTCCCAGATACTGTCTGATCGGGACCACTTCAACCGTGACACCGGGCAGATCCAAGGTGTGCGTCTCCACAATCGCCAGCTTTTCCCGGCTGACGTTTTTTTCGAGCTTGACCGGCATAAAGGGCTTGAGCTTTCCCTGCGTGAAGGCCTCATGGGTAAAATTCAGGGAAGCCTCCCGGTATAAAAACCCCAACCGGTCGGCGACTGTCTGAATATCGCGGGTATGAGCGGGCACAAACTGAATGTCAAAGGAACACTGATTATCCACCAGAACCTCCCGGTGGGCATCCATAATCAGGCCCCTTACAGGTTTTATTTTCCTAAAGCGGATACTGTTGTTCTCCGATTTCTGCTTGAGTTCATCCCCCTTGATCACCTGAAGATGCCACATGCGTAGAGCCAGAACAGACAGTGCAATCGTCACGACGATCAGCATGATTTTAAACCGCCTGTGCAAGGGGCCGGGTTCATGACTATTTAGCTTGTTGCGGATTTCCGTCATGAAATGAGACCTCAAAAAAATGAAATAATTTGAAAAACAAGGGGCTCAACGCACTGACCAGAAGCGCCTGGGGAAGAAAAACCTGGATAATACTATCGATCATGCTGATATCATATACGATTTTAAAAAATATGACAATCATCAGACCCTCGAAAATCGAACACAGAAAAGAGAAACCAATGATCAGGCTTATCTGTTCGACATAGACCCGCATGGAAACCAGGACAGAAACAAAGAACATACAGACATAAATGAGGGTAAACAGCCCGGAAATCGAACCCATCGCACAATCGAGAAAAAAACCAAGCAGAAAGCTCAACAAAGCCCCATGCAGGATATCCATGCGGAATCCCGCATAGATGACCAGAATCAATGATATTTCGAAATTAAGCCGGCCCATGAAAAAAATGTTCAGGACGGATGTTTGGAAAATAACCAGAATCAGGGCGGCAAGCGGTAAAAAAAGACGCGGGTATATCATGACTTGCGATCCCTCTGGGGAATCAGGACAATGACTTCTTCAAGTTTGCCAAAATCGACGGATGGATGAACATCAATCCTCTGGAAAAAGCCCCCGCCTTCCTTCTTGTCCACTGCTGCGACCATACCTATGATGATCCCTTTCGAAAAAATCCCCCCCAGACCGGAAGAGATGACGGCGTCGCCGACCTTGACCTCTTCCGTCTTGGGAACATATTTCAGCCGGCAACCGGCGGTGCCGGCGCCCTGCAGAACACCATGGGTACGGCTCCGCTGAAGCAGGACAGAAACATTGCTGTTTACGTCCACGATCAACATGATCCGGGAGATGTGCCAGGAGCATTCCGTAATCCGCCCCACGATCCCCTGATCGCTCAAAACCGGCAATCCTACCTTCAGCCCATGCGCGGTTCCCTTATCAATCAGGATGGACTTGAATACGGGCGACTGTTCGCGGTCAATCACTTCGGCAGTAACCTGTATTGTATCAAACTGCTCTTGAAGCTTCAGAATTTTTCGCAACCGCAACGCATCGAGATACCCTTCCCGATACTGCACAAGCTGATTCTCAAGCAGGTGATTCTCCTTTCTCAGCCGCCGGTTCTCCTCCTCCAGGCCGATCAGAAACAAATAGCGGTCCCAGCTTTCCCTGAGCGCTTTGAGGGACCTGTTTTTCAGGCTTTCCAGCGGCCACGCCGTTTCCAAAACGAGCTTCCGGAAAAAACCGGTATCGGAATCTTTTTTTGCAGCATGGTAGGAAATCATGATCAATGCCGCCAAGATCAGCAGCACTGCGAGGGTAATGGTCCAATATCTTTTAGGAAATATCATCGTAAGTGAAAACGACGGTTTTATCGACAGGACAAAATGAGAATGGGTTGAAAAAAAACGCCGTCAACAGACCAAACAGATTCTTCACATTTGAACCGTGACATCTCTGAGAATATCCAGCTGGTCCAAGGCTATGCCGGCCCCTCTTACCACGGCGGAAAGAGGGTCTTCGGCGATCGTCACCGGCAGCCCCGTCTCCTCCCTGATCAGGATGTCAAGCCCGCGCAACAGGGCGCCGCCGCCGGTCAGCATGATCCCACGGTCAACAATATCGCCGGCCAGTTCTGGAGGTGTATTCTCCAGCGTGTCCTTGATGGCGCCCACAATCAGGCTGACCGGTTCAAGGATGGCTTCGCGAATTTCTTCCGAATTAATCTCCACGATTTTTGGAATGCCGGAGATAAGATCCCTTCCTTTAACGTCCACTTTCTTCAGTTCCGGCTCGGGATAGGCGCAGCCAATGGTCATCTTGATCATTTCAGCCGACCTCTCTCCGATCAGCAGGCTGAATCTGCGCCGCATATACTGTACGATCTCTTCATCCATCTGGTCCCCTGCAACCCGCACAGACTTCGAGTAAACAATGCCAGCCAGGGATATGACCGCCACTTCCGTCGTGCCACCGCCAATATCGACAACCATGGAACTGATGGGTTCCGTGATGGGCAGGCCGGACCCGATGGCCGCCGCCATGGGTTCCTCAATCAGAAAAATTTCCCTGGCACCGGCAGATTCGACGGTTTCTTTCACGGCTCGTCTTTCGACCTGGGTGATCCCGGAGGGAATAGAGACAATGATCCGGGGACGGACAAGGGCTCTGCGATTATGGACCCTCAGGATGAAATGCCGGAGCATCGCTTCGGTGATGTCAAAATCGGCGATGACGCCTTCGCGCAAGGGCCTGATGGCAACGATATTTCCCGGGGTCCTGCCCAGCATATTCTTGGCCTCCATTCCTACGGCCAGCACCTTCTTTACACCCCGCGAGTCCAGATGGACCGCCACCACAGAAGGCTCACTCAGTACAATTCCCTTCCCCTTGACATAAACCAGCGTATTGGCGGTACCCAAATCAATGGCCAGATCGTTGGAAAACTTCCCTAAAATAAAATCGAACAGCAACGCCCCGCCCTCCTCAAATTTCCCATGAAATTTCAATAACTATCAAAAATAACTGCTTCGGCGAAAGTCCTATATCGTATTTGCCGGACCTAAGCAATACATTTTTTGAAATGGGATTGCGCACGATTCATATTCCTTTTTCCGGAACGCAATTTTTAAAATTGATTGCATTTTACAGGGGCGTGTAATAGAAAAGCCCTTCGAAAAATATCTGAAAGGAAACGGCTGGCATGCTTGACCTGATGAGAAAACATGCTCGGAACTGGCTCATGAAGGTTCTGCTCGGCATTATTATCGTCGTCTTTATCTTTTATTTCGGTTCGATTGGAGGAAAACAGCAAGCGGAAACTGTCGCCACAGTCAACGGTAAAACCATTGCCTATGTGGACGTGGCTAAAGAATATCAAAACCTGATCCAATTTTACCGCCAGCGGCTCGGTCCTGCTTTGAATGACGAAGCCCTGAATCGTCTCAACCTGAAACAGCAGGCTCTGGATAATTTGGTCCAGCAGACTATTATATTGCAGAAGGCCAGGGAAATGCGATTGACGGTCTCAGACGAAGAAGTCAGGGCATCGATCCTCGCCATGCCGGCTTTTCAGAGGGGGGGGTTCTTTGACGAAAAGATCTATCAGCAGACCCTGCGTTCCAACAAGGTAACGCCTGAAGATTTCGAACGGATACAGAAGGATAGGATGATCATGTCGCTTTTTTTAAGTCTCATCCAGGACAGCGTCAAAGTTTTAGATCAGGACGTCTACGATCTTTACCGTTTTCAGAACGAAAAGGTCAATCTTCACTTCGTGCAGATTTCGCCCGGGACCTTCCGCACAAAAATTACGCCCACGGATAAAGACCTGGAAGCGTATCTCAGTGAGCATGGCCAGGCCTTCCGTTCTCCCGACCGGGTCCAGGTCAAGTATATGTTTTTCAAGGGAGAGGACTTTGCACCGGGCGTGACCGTGACCGATGCGGATATCACGGACTATTATGACCGGCATGCGGATCAATTCAAGACGACCGGCGGCAAGCGGCAGGCCCTGGCTGAAGTCAAGATGAAGATCGCGGCCCAAATCCGTCAGAGCGGCGGCATGCTGGCGGCGGCTACAGCCGCAAAGAAGGCTCACGATACCATCTATCAGGAGGAAAATTTTGAGGGTTATGCGGCGAAAAACAGCCTGACGGTTAATACGACCGGTTTTTTTTCAGCCGGCACCCCCCCCGGAGAACTGAGCAGAATCGGCGATGCCATCCAGCCCCTCTTCAGTCTCAATAAGGACGAAATCGGCAGGGTCGTGTCCGATCAGAGGGGTTATTATGTCTTCAAAGTGACGGACAAACGACCCGCACACACGCCGCCCCTGAAGGATATCCGGACACAGGTTGAAAAAAAGGTGATCGATCAGGAAGCCAACCGGTTGGCCAAACAGGAGGCGGAGGCTCTCTTGGATAGCCTGAAAAAGGGAAAGACCCTGTCTGCCGGCGCGGCAGAAAAGAAACTGAAACTCGCCGAAACAGGATTTTTCCGAACCAGCGACGGAACTCCAAAAATAGGGACCTCCCGTGAACTGAGTGCAGCCATTTTTCAATTGACGAATCAAAACCCCCTTCCGGAACGCGTCTTTTTTGTGGACGGGCAATATGTGGTTCTGCAATTGAAAGAGAGGACCAAGCCGGATGGTGGTGATTTAGCCGCGAATCAAGAAAATCTGAGAAATTCCCTGTTACAGGTCCGTAAAAATAACGCGATCCAATCCTGGCTTGAAGGAACCAAGGCAGCGATGATCAGAGAGGGAAAACTAAAAATCAAAAAGGACGTCAAGGATATATAGAAAATTAGATCCTTGAAAAATGGCTTCACAGCGGGTTATGCTTGTCCGTAATGCTCCTTGAGCCATTGCCGGTATTCCCCCGTCTTGATCCGTTCGTACCAGACGCGATGATCCAGGTACCAGTGGATCGTTTTTCGCAAGCCAGTCATAAAAGATTCCTGCGGATGCCATCTGAGCGATTTGTGTAATTTACTAAAATCAATCGCATAACGGCGGTCATGACCAGGGCGGTCCGTCACAAATGTGATCAACTCCCGACGGGAACGTCCGTCCGGCGACGGGATGATCCCATCCAGCACGTCGCAGATCATTTTAACAATGGCAATGTTTTCCATTTCCGAGTCGCCGCCGATATTATAGGTCTCCCCTCGCCTTCCCGCCTGCATGATCGTCCAGATCGCCTCGCAATGATCGGTCACGTAAAGCCAGTCGCGGACATTCTTCCCGTCACCATATACGGGCAAGGGCTTCCAGTCCGCCGCATTTATAATGATCAGCGGAATCAGTTTCTCCGGAAACTGGTAGGGACCGTAGTTGTTGGAACAGTTGGAAATCGTCGTGGGCAGACCGAAGGTTTCATGGTAGGCCCGGACCAGGTGATCGGAAGCGGCCTTGGACGCCGAATAGGGACTGTTGGGCCGGTATGGGGTCTCTTCTGTAAACAATCCTTCAGGACCGAGACTTCCATAAACCTCGTCCGTACTGATATGGTGAAAAAGCTCGAAATGGGCCCGGCTGGCCTTGGCGATCTCGAGAAGGTTGAAGGTCCCGACGATGTTTGAATAGATGAAGCTCTCCGGATTTTTGATGGATCGGTCCACATGGGACTCCGCCGCGAAATGACAGATCGCATCCACCTTATATTCCGTGAAAATGGCCTTGATGGCTTCCGCGTCACAGATATCCGCTTTTTGAAATACATAGCGCCCGGAATAATGCTCTTCCACGCCTTCAAGATTTTCCGGATTCCCCGCATAGGTGAGTTTGTCCACATTAATAATCCGGCCGCGGAACCCCTGCTTCTCAAGCAAGTGGTATATAAAATTGGACCCGATAAAACCGCAGCCGCCTGTCACCATCAGATTTTTAATATTCATTACTGTCTCTACCTCCGGGTGGACTTACCTCAGGAAGCCCTGGATAATCCGGTTGACTGCTTCATCGTAGGCCAGCCCCAGGCTCATGAGCTTTGTGATCTGGTCGCTGGCAATCTTGCCGATGGAGGCCTCGTGGGTCAACTCGGCGTCGGAATGTTTCGCCTTCAGCGAGGGAATCGTTTCGTTTGTGCCGTTGTCCATGATAATGGCGTCGCATTCAATGTGGCCGAAACATTTGGCCAGTGCTTCAATCGTGGCATAAAAAATCTGCTTCGAGTCCCCTTTTATGACGGAGCGGGAAATCATGTTGGCCCGGCTGTTTTCCCCGGACAGAATGATTTCATTGCGCGAAACGGCCGTCTGGGCGCCTTCGGTCATGACGCGCTCCGTTATCATCAGGAGACTGCCGGCTGTCAGGGTCGCCTCATTGATCCGGTCGGCCTCGTCCACCCCGCCGATCTGAGTCAGCTCCATCTCGGCTTGGGCGCCCTCCGCCAGAAAGACTTTCGTCGTCGGGTTAAGCGTCCGCCTCCCACGTCCCTTCCCTGTAGCAAAATGCTTCTCTACATATTTGACCTTTGCCTTCCGTCCGACCTGAAATTCATGGATGCCCGCATGCCCCTCCGGATCCGGGCCGCCGCAATGGATCCCGCAACCGGCAATGATGGTCACATCGGAACCTTCCCCGACGATAAAATGGTTATAAACGACGTCGTAGAGGCCGGCCTGACTCAGGATTACCGGAATATGTACGGATTCATTAACCGTCCCCGGTTTGATGGTGACGATGATGCCCGTTCCCTCCGCATTCGTTTCGATATTGATGTTGGCGGAGATTTCACGGGCCAGAAGTTTCCCGTTCTTGCGGATATTGTAGGCCCCTTTTGGGATTCCTTCAAGATCGGCAACCGCCCTCAATAAATTTTTATCTAAAGCATTTAACATTATCGATACTCCCGCATATCTTGTAGTTGCAGATGCTCATGTCCGTCAGCATGGGCAGGGCGCCGTTCAAATGGCCCACATACGCCAGACGTCCATGGTTCACGAGCAAAACGATGTCCGCCGCCTCCAGAAAGGCGCGGTTGTGGCTGACCACAATCGTCGTCGTGTGATGTTCTTCCTGTTCCCGCTTCAATAAACCGACCATAGGGCCGATGGTCCAGAGATCGATCCCCGTATCCGGCTCGTCATAGATGGCCAGTTTGGGATTCCGGGCAATCGTGGTGGCAAGTTCGATCTTCTTGATTTCCCCGCCGGAGAGCTTGGCGTCCACGGGCTGGTCCAGAAAGGAAAGCGAACAGATGCCGACACGCCGCAGCAGCGCCAGCAGCGTCGTCTCGTCATCGGTTCCGGCCGCGATGGCCAGCAGATCCCGGAAGGTGATCCCCTTGAACCGCGCCGGATGCTGGAAGCTGTAGCTGATGCCCGCTTCGGCACGCTCGGTAATCGAAAGTCCGTTGATGTTTTTCCCATCGAACAGAATGTCACCGGCGGTCACCGGGTTGATCCCCATGATCAGTTTAGCAAGGGTTGTCTTCCCGCTGCCGTTGGGACCCGTGACGGCATAAAACTTTCCTTTTTCAAAGGTAAAATTGAAGCCGTCGATGATGGTCCGCACAGACTCGCCGTTGTTTGCATCCGCAACGGGCACGGAAAAATATAGATTTTTAATCTCAAGCATGTTCATCCTCTTATAATCATTGGTTATCTGTTATATTTTTTACACATTTTTCATATTGTCATCTTCCGGCTACAGGTAAGACCGACCGCCCTGGTAATGCCTCCGGTAATAGGCTTTGGACAGTTTGTCCGCGCGGATTTTTTTGCCCCTGCCGGGCGCGTGGATGAACTGCCCGTCCCCGACATAAATGCCGACATGGGAAATTTTGCCGGTTCCGGAGGTTGAAAAAAACACAAGGTCGCCTTTTTCCAATTTTCTTTCTTCAACGGGGGCGCCGGCTTCAAACTGTTCGTGCGACACGCGTGGAAGGTCGAGCCCGTTGAGCTGGTAGACTGCCATAGTCAAACCGCTGCAATCGAAACCCTCCTCCGGGGACGTTCCGCCCCAGAGATAGGGGACACCCACAAAATGCCTCGCTGTTTTGATCAACTCCTGCCGGAGGTAAGCATCGCCGAACTGTGCCTGCCTGGCCGCGGCGTACTCACCCGGGGCGACGATATAAAACTCATCAATGACACCGACAGCCTGAAGCAACTCTGCACGCTCGCGTGCTTCCTGGCGGGATGGAAAATTACCGAATTGAACCTTGTAGACGCCTTTATCCGCAACAAAATAGGTGGCATTCAGGCCGCCTGCCTGCAGGGTTTCCGTCAGCCGCGCGGCATTTTCAACCTTTGAAAATGCACCCGCCTGAATGGCGTAACCCAGCCGTGCCAGTCCTTTCTTCGCCCGCGGCGCACCGGCCGCCGCTTCGGTTGCTTTTTTCACGGCAGGTTGCGGATGGTCTCCGCTTCGTGCGGCACAGCCGGTCGCAATAAAAATACTCATCAGGATCAGATAAAAGCCCCGGCCCAATGGAACCGTCTTCGTCATCACGATATTCACTGAGTCGGGTTCTTTAGCAGAATGTAAATATAACCTCAAGTCGATATTCACGTGACAGACGAATAAACGACATGACCTCACAAAGGAAGATCGGTCATAAATAGGTGCGGGCCGTAAAGATTTTGACCTCTCGTGCCGATCAGGATTACACAGGATGAAACACGATCGAAATCTATCATTTGAGAGCTTTGCATAACCGGTGAAATATGATTCGCAAGTGGCGAATCACAGATTTATTGACTTTCAAGAAATTAGATCATTATTGATTTTAAACATATTTAAGCAGGATCAAGGGGGACATGACGAAGTCGTGTTCCCCCCAACAGAAAAGATCTTGAGCCGCGGGCATTGTCCATTACTTAAAGGGCTCCATTTATGACTTTCAAAATGGGGCATCCCGTTAGAAGGCATCATCGCCTCATATATATTCATTGGCCCATGGTTCATCGGTCATTGACTTTGCCGTCGAATCGTCATAAGCTCCGCTTCCACGCTGCAAGGAGCCATACAGGCAAATCGCAAGATATTATCCTGAAGGGAATAGATGGGCCGGATAAGGAATATCTACTGGGGATGGTTTGTCGTCGCGGGCGCATTTCTGGTGCTGAGCATCAACTACGGTGCGCGTTATTGTTTCGGCGTCTTCGTGAAACCCATGGTGACCGATTATCAGTGGTCCCGGTCCGTGATATCCTTAGGCGCTTCTCTCAACATGCTGGTTTATTCGATCTGCGCCATTTACATCGGCCGGCTGTTGGATAAGATGGCTCCACGCTGGATCATTACCTGCGGCGCCCTGCTTGCCACCATGAGCCTGATCCTCACGAGCTTCGTCAAAACCCCCGTGCAATTCTACCTGGTCTATGGCCTGCTGCTCGGCACAGGCTCGGCCTGCATGGGGGTTGTAGTCACCAATCCCTCGGTGAGCAAGTGGTTCATACGCAAACGCGGACTGGCCATCGGCGTTACCACCATGGGCATCAGTTTCGGCACCATCATGCTGACACCCACCGCCGGTTTTCTGGTCAAAGATTACGGATGGCAAAGCGGGTTTCTCTTTCTGGGCGCCGTCACCTTTATCATCGGCGTCAGCCTTTCCCAGTTGCTGCTGGGTAAGACACGTCCGGAGGCTTACGGAATGCTGCCGGACGGAGAAAAAGATCCGGCCTTGGTTGTCAAAATTCAACCGGAACCGTATCATCCGACGCGGCTGCCGGTCTCCCGGATACTGACCGATCGCCGTTTCTGGATCTTGGGCATATCCTTCAGCCTAGCGGTCATGGCCATGATGTCTGTCTTTGTTCATCAGGTCGCATATGCGCTGGATAACCAGATCGAAAAAGTCGTGGCCGCTTCGTCGCTCGGTGTGATCGGCCTGGCGGGATTCTGCGGTCAATTTTTTTTCGGATGGATGTCCGACCGGATCAAAGACGCCAAATACGCCGCTTGCCTCGGACTGATCATCATGGCCGTCGGGATGTTCCTTCTCCTGCAGGTAACGACGACCGAGCGCCTCTATTTCTATGCGATCATCTTCGGTTTCGGTTACGGCTCCCTCGCGCCGATGATGCCGATCCTGACAGCTGACCGTTTCGGGCGGCATGTCATGGGATCGGTGTATGGGCTGTTGACATTTTTGATTGGGATGGGCGGCGCCGTGGGTCCGATTCTGGGCGGCGTTATTTTTGACGCCTTCGGATCCTACACCCGTGTCTGGCAATTGGACATGATCATGCTGACTGTCGCAGCGTTCGTGATCCTGGCACTCAAGAAAGATCCTCCTGCTTCATGAGATTCTTTACGTGTTCGTCGTATGCCGAAAAAAAGGTTGAACCGAGCCCCTTGAAAAACGACCTTGCCGTATGCGAACCATTTTCTTTCGATAAAAAACTCAAGACATTGAAAGCGATTCTATAAATAGTAAACATGTTCTTGATTTTCATGATCATTATTGAATTGACACACAGGGTGGTTTTGCTTATACTAGCGTAAATGGCCGTGTTTTATGAAAATCATAGGGCATGCTGATGCAACAGAGATTGAGTACGGAGGTAGACAATGACAGGAAAAATTCCGGAACGATTTGACGACGTCAGCGTAACCTGTAAAGCCGATATATACTATGACGGACAGGTGATCAGCCATAATATTTTGTTAAAAGACGGGAGACAAAAGAGACTGGGTGTGATTCGTCCGGGATTATACAAATTCAGAACCGATGATCTTGAAAAAATGGATATTACATCCGGGACGTGTCGCGTGCGTCAAGCCGGCGAAGGACAATGGGTCACATATCAGGCAGGCGCCACCTTCGTGGTGCCCGGCTGGTCTTATTTTGAAATAGCCGTGGATAAGGACATTGTGGAATACATCAGCTCGTTTGAAACGCATTTGAATAAAAAGACCTATCTTTCAACTGAATACCCGAGCATGGACCGAGAATGACGTTTGCGCGGTCGCTTGCTCCCCGAAAACGATTCAGCGGGGTTCCATGAATTATGGGCCCTGCCGAATCAGCGATCGATAAATGTCTCCACGATCATGACCACGGAACCCTGACGCCCCTGTCGTAATGATATTTGATATAAAAGGATCCTGTCCGTATTGCCGCCATGCTGAAAAAAATCAATATAATCTTATGGATATTCATTTTCTTTCCGGCGTTTTCCCTGGATGCCAGTCCGGCTACGATCAGAAAGGTCTTCGAATACATCGACACACGCTATGCGGAACCGGTCAATCCGTCGCTCATCTATAAAAAAACACTGGTCCAGATGCAGAAAAATTTCCCCGGCAAGGTCGTGATGGAGGATCTGGGCGCAGAAGCGCTCCGTATCTCCTGTCGAGAAAAGACGATGGATTTCCGCATCTCCAGACGGGATCAGGTATCCAATGTCAGGCAGATGGAGAATGTCATCCGGAACTGTATCCCGGACGATACCCTGAAAAGGATGCATAAAAGCGAATTCAGTGACGAACAGATCGTCCTGGACATGCTGCTGGGATCGCTGGACCCTCACTCCAGCTTTATGACCGCGGAAATGTACAGGGTGCTCAACACAGGCATGCAGGGACGTTTTGGCGGCATTGGCGCTGAGATCACCGTGCAGAACGACGTGATCACGGTGGTTTCGCCGATTGATGACACCCCGGCTTTCTTTGCCGGCATCAAACCCGGTGATCAGATCGTCAAAATCGATGATGTCCCGACCAAGGGCATGACCGCCTGGGAGGCGGTGAAAAAAATTCGCGGGCCGGAAAACACCGGTGTCAGGCTGGCCATTGTGCGGAAACCGGCGACAAAACCGCAACTATTCACCATTACCCGCGCCATGATCAATATCAAGACGGTCAAGTTCAGACTCTATGACGATCCTATCGGCTACATCCGGCTGTCGTCTTTCCAGGAGAATACGGCTGATGATCTGAAAACGGCCCTGAAGGAGATGGAACAAAAAGCAGGGCCTCTGAAAGGACTCCTTCTGGATATGAGAAACAATCCCGGCGGCTTGCTGGAACAGGCCATTAAGGTCTCAGACCATTTCTTGAAATCCGGTGTAATCGTTACGACGCGAGGGAGAACGAGATTTTTCGAGAGCCGGGCCAGGGCGCGCAACCACCGGGATGAACCGGTATACCCTGTTGTAATCCTCGTGAACGAAGGCACAGCAAGCGCCGCGGAAATCGTCTCCGGCGCTCTTCAGGACAACCGCAGGGCTCTCGTTCTGGGCACTCAGACCTTTGGAAAAGGTTCGGTTCAGACTATTTTGCCTCTTGACGACGGTTCGGCCGTAAAACTAACGACGGCAAAATATTACACACCTGACGGACGGGTGGTTCACGAAAACGGGATCATACCGGATGTCCTCGTCGGTAAAACGCAGGGATTCAGAGAAAAAGACCTCAATCACTACCTGAAAGGGGACCTGGCGGATCCGAAGATAAAGGCGAAAGTTAAAAACAACAAGGACTTGGAAGTGGAGAAAGAGACGCAGCTTCAGGCGGGTCTGCAACTGCTGAGAAATGCCATCGCCCGGGGCGATCTCCAGAAAGCCATGCAGGCCTTCAATCCTCCCCGCGCCCTTTAGGGGCTGCAACGGACCGGCCCATGAATTACTTGCCGCCGCTCAGCAATTTTTCGATCAGCGGAATATTCGCCCCCATGACCGGCTGGCCGTTGATAAAAAACAGCGGTGTGCCGGTCACCCCAAGCTTCATGGTCGCCTCGTTGTGCATTTTGATTAGGGCGTCCACGTTGCTGTCATTGCACACCTGGAATTTCATATCATCCAGCTTTCCGGCCATGGCATCCTGGTAGGCCTTGACTTTGTCTTTCGCGCAGAGGATATGGCGGATTTTTGGTTCCGCGTTTTTGTACATGGCGAGCGGGGAAAAGAAAATATACTTGGTCACATCCGTCCGTCCCTGAAAAAACTGTGCGGCCCGGCGGCAATATGAGCAGTCCGGATTGGTGATTTCGATGACGGTATTTTTCCCGCTGCCGATTTTCAAGGCTTTGTCAAGCGGCAACTCTTTTAGTTTCTGAACCATAGCCGACAGCCGCTTCTGCTCCAGTTCCTGATATTTCTCTTCTGTGAGGTTCCGTCCCCCTTTCATGACAATGGGACCGCCCACGATACACTCCGCATCCGGGGCATAATAGAAGATCTGCTGGCCGGCGATCACTTCATAAAGGCCGGGAATATTGGATGATGTTATACTGTCAACGACAATTGTGGGAAAATTTTTCTTGAGGGATTCCTGCGGACTCAGGGCAAACACAACGGAGACGGACATCAAGAGGCAGACGACAGCGACAATGATAAATGCAGATTTTCTTTTCATGATCCCGATTCCTTTCTTATAACGTGATCATCGTCCTGAAAAGAGCGGCGATGTCAATGCTTATCTCTGCTCGGAAGACGACTGCAGCCATTTATCCATCCGCAGCCGCTCCTGTTGCCAGTTCTCAGGCAGGCGCAGGGATACAAACAACGCAAAGAGCCGATCCATGATTCGGACAACCGTCTCAATAAGGTAGATGCGCTCCAGGACACGGCCGTCCCGGTTGTCCTGTTCCTCATCCAGATCCATGACGACCGGCATTTTCATGGATTGGAACTGAAAACGGTCCGCCTTGAAGGTGAATTCCCAGGTGGCGGCATCCCGCGTGAGCTGCAAGCGCGCCTCCTTGATCTTCTTGCCCCGCCGCAGCGCCTCCAGGCCTTCCTTCAGATCGGCGTGCATCCCCTGGCAGATCACGGATTCCGAATATTCGCCGTCCCCCGATTCCAGAACGAGCCGGCGCACCATGTGGATCTCCGTCTCGCCGACCCCGGGAATAAGGATCATGCCGTTTCGCTCTTCACTTTTGAACCACAGCCAGGTCAGAAATTCACGGCCCAGCGACCTCTGGTCGATTTCCCCGGGGGTCGCTTTCTCCAACGCTTCGATTTTGCCGGCGGTTTCCTTATCCATCACCTGTGGATCCCACGGAACATAGGGACAGGGCGCCAAATCAAAGGAAGTTTTGAACAAGTCCTGAAAATCCTGCATGACCTTCTCGGACAGGCTCGTCAACAGGAGGCTGCCGTCCGAAACTGACCAGCAGATTTCGTAAATAAAAGGCGTCGGGAGGGTGTGGCCGAGCAGGTCCTGGCAAATTCCGTCCCGGATCTGTTCCCGGGCTATTTTATCAACCTTTTTCCGTCCCGTTTCCTTGAGGTACTGTTTTTCCGCTTCCAGCGCACGGAGCTTAATCAGGGACGGGGGAAGCGTCCGCCGGTCGATGCGCAGCGAAAACAGGAGATAATTCCCCCAGGCATAGGACGCATGGCGGAAATCCGTGTCCAGAACATTCTCGATGCCGGTCCAGCCCATTATCTTTTCCTGCGCGTTTGCGGCGATATCCTGGAAGGCATGCCTTCGGATCTGCTGGTCGATAAACGCTGAGAAGTCCGACGGCAACTTGCCGACGACCATGAACCGTGAAAATGTCAGGGGGCCATTCAATAATCCCACAAATCTCTCCTTGAAAGGTCGTGACTCATACGAACTTTCAGAACGGATGTCAAGGTGAAGATTTTCCGATCATCCGACGCCTGTGAAACAATTTTCGCCGGTTCGGTAAAACGCTATTAGATTTGTTTCGTCGTGGCTTTGCTGACCATCAAATTTCTGCTCCAGTTTATCAAAACGCACACCCTCAGCCCCTTCGGGTTATATCGCATCGTCCTGGTTGTCTTCTGGTTTCTGCTCCTGAAGTAAATAGAAATAATTCACGCGAAGCGAGGAATATTTGAAACGTGATAGCTTTCCAACGTAATCCCTGATATGTATGCGCAGTATTTGTCAACCCGACAGGGAAGCAGAAAGCTCTGCAGTCGCAATGAACTGACGGAGAAAAACAAGTAAATTGGAGAGGGAGAAAAAAATATGGAATCAAAGCACAAGCGGTCGCGAATGGAACAAAAAGCATCTTTTGAACGAAGGCTGGAAGGTCGCCTGTCTTACTTGTCTCAAAAGGGTATTGAATCTCCTAAGATCGACAAAGACGTTATCGTTAAAAAATTGCGTGCAGATATTAATGCCGTAAATACCAGACTGAAGTGGATCACCGACAATGAAAAGAGGACCGAAGAACTGGCCAAGATAAAGGCGGAAAAAACGGCTGCTCCCCGGGAAGATCAGGAGGGCGGTAAAGACAAGAAATCAAAGGAAGCCTCTGCTGAGGGCAAGGAAAAGGCGGCCGCTCCCAAGAAAGATCAGGAGGGCGGGAAAGTCAAGAAATCAAAGGAAGCCTCTGCTGAGGGCAAAGAAAAAAAGAAAAAGAAGGAAGATAATAATCCTGAAAAGTCGGAATAACTGATCCCCCCTTGCCCTGATCAAAACTGATCATCCACCAATATGGACAAGGGAGGAATCTTATATTTCGCAAAGAATCCTCACACAAAATGACTCAGAACTTCCAGCGATTGATTGAAGGACACTTCATCATATTTCCGGCATCACCATCCGGAATTTTTGCGGCCCGCTGCCAGGAATCGTTACTTCTTTGAGGTAACTCAGAGCGAACATTAGTATGTGTAGACAGCGATTCAGCTGGTTGGCAGATCTTGAAAAATGTTAATGCGGCTTTTTTATTGATAGCTCCCTGTACTCAATAGACCTGCCTTTCTTGAATGGATGCAAGACTTCAATGCGTAATGATCACCTCTATCGGAACCCTGAATATTCCTGGGATGGATACATTCAGGCATAACGCTTTGAGAACTTGAGGCACACAGGAAAGGTCTGTCTGAATTTCACAGAAAAGGTTTGCCTAACGGGTGAATCAGCCAAAATGACTGTCGATTTTTCAAAATTCTCAAGGCAAGATTCGTCTCAACATATCCCTATATCCCTTGCGCAATCATTGGTACAACATCCCGCATTATGGGGTTATTCTTCCATTGACATACAAGACCGCCTTGTCCTATGCTTCTTCCACAAAAAAGCAATGTCTTTTCAGACTGATATAGATTGGTAACGATAAGGAATAGCCATGGGTGAGCGGAAAATGAAACTACGGATATGGTTTTCCGGCCGTTGGGAACAGTTGATCGCCGTTAACGCGCTCGACGAGGAAGATGCCCGCCAGGGACGTCTCTTCATTATCCTGATGATGATCGGTATCGTGCAAGCAACATCCGTTTCTTTTTTACTTCTGTCGATGAACCTTCTCGGAATGACAGAAACCTCTGTGGCCCGGATAGCCTCAGCGTTTTCACTATCATATATCCCTCTCTATATCTTTTGCATTATCCGGGCTCGGCGGGGGCGCATCCGGTCGGCGATTCTACTCTATGTCTGGGTGAATCTATTTGCCCTCTGCCTGGCCTCCTGGATATTTGACGGCATTTACTCTCCTGTATGGTCACTTCATATCTGGACAATAACCATTGCCGGAACCTTATTGGCTCCGGCTTACGCCTTGTGGATGACGGGAGGGGTGGTGGCTTACTTCCTGCTGCTTCTTTCCCTCTATCAATTTGGCCTCTACACACCGCCGCTCACTTTTGGATGGGCGGGACGTGATATTTACAACATATCCTTCCTGATGCTCATGTTCATCTCTACCGTCGGTCTCCTGACCTACCTGAATATGAAGGGCCTGCGGGATACGCTGGCGCGGTTACGGATGACAACGAAGGAATTGGAAGAGCATCGCCGCTCGCTTGAACAACGCGTGAAGGAGCGCACTGAAGAACTTATGAAAGTCAATGCCGAGCTGGACAAATTGGCTACCCATGACGTCCTGACGGGCGTGCCCAACCGCATGATGTTCAGCCAACTCCTGAACCGGGCAATCCAATCCGCCCGGCGTTATCATCGGCAGTTCGCCGTTTTCTTCATCGATCTGGATCGCTTCAAGATGATCAACGATACCCTGGGCCACGGGGCAGGCGATCAACTGCTGCAGGAGATCGCCATGCGGTTGAAGCAAGCGTTGCGGTCGGTCGATGTTGTCGCCCGTTTGGGAGGAGATGAGTTTGTTATACTGGTCGACGAGGCAAACGATTTGAGTCAAGTTGTCACCGTAGCCCATAAGGTTCTTTCTGCCGTTAGAAAACCGATGGTTCTTATGGGTGAAGAATGCCGCGTAACGGTGAGCATCGGCATCAGCATATACCCAAAAGATGCAGAGGACGAACAATCCTTGATGAAAACTGCTGACATAGCCATGTATTTAGCCAAGGAGGAAGGCAAGAATAACTATCAGTTCTACTCCAAAGAGATTCAATCAAAATCAATCGAACGGCTATCGATCGAGACAAACCTGCGCTCTGCATTGGAGCGTAATGAGTTTTCCCTGCACTACCAGGCCAAGCTGGACTTCAAAACGGGTGCGATTACCGGTGTGGAGGCATTATTACGTTGGCAGAACCCATACCTTGGCTCAATGAGTCCCACGCAATTTATTCCGGTGGCCGAAGAAGCAGGGCTGATGGTGCCCATCGGTCGGTGGGTGCTGAAGACCGCGTGTGCACAAAATGTTGCCTGGCAACGTCAGGGACTTCCCCCCGTTTGTATGGCGGTAAATTTGTCGCTTCAACAGCTCACTGACGACAACCTGTTAGAAGATATTGGTGTCGCGCTGAAGGATTCCGGGATGGGGCCAAATCTACTGGAACTCGAAATCACCGAAAGCATGTTGATGCACAACCCCGAGCGCGTGAGCGCTACGCTGACCAAAATCAAGAGCATGGGCGTGCGACTTGCCATAGACGACTTCGGTACGGGCTACTCTTCTCTTGCCCGGATTAGGCACTTCCCTATCGACACGCTCAAGGTGGACCGATCCTTCATCCGCAACCTCCTGCAGGACACTGATAAAAAAGAGATTACCGAAGCGATCATTGCGATGGGTAAGACTCTAAGCCTCACTGTTGTCGCCGAAGGAGTGGAAACGCAGGAGCAAATGGACTTTTTACAGGAACACGCCTGTGACGAGATGTCTGGTTATTTCTTCAGTAGGCCCGCTGCGCCTGACCAGTTTGCCGATTTGCTGCGCAATCACGTACAAATATAGAGATTTGTTCTCAGTACTTTCAACAGCCCCAGTGCGTTTGTCGGTAGGTGCATGAAATTCCCGCCTCATCCGAATTTTATCGAGGCAACCTCAATTTATAATAACCCAATGATGTTTTCAAACGGTAATCGTCACCTTTAGGTTTTTATCAATTTCAAGGACTCGTAGATGTAACTCAGACAAGGCCTCTTTCAACCAGATAATCAAATCAGAAGTAAGCATGAACCGGATGAGCCGTTTTTTACAGCGAGGGATAGTTTTTCGTCCCTGTTTCAGGAAGACAGGGACGTTTTCGTTCTGTTTGAGGGAGAAAAGGCCTGATGGCTTTTTTAAAGGAAGGTTGTCGAGATCAACATTTCCTCCCGATATGATCACGCCGACCTTTTTTCCTGCAAAGAATGGCGGGTGTTCCATGATTGCGGCAACCGGCACGGCGGAGGACGGTTCGATGATGATCTTCATGCGCTCCCAGATCATTCTCATGGCACTGCTGATGCCCTCCTCGGTCACCGTCAGGATCCGGTCGCATCCGTTATGAAGCATGGCACAGATGAACATAGGCGGTTCGGAATGAATACACATGGACACCTCTGTATATTTGTGGTAGAAGCTTTCGTCCCATCTGCGTTTTGAGGGGGATACGGCTTCGTCATGTCCCCCTCGATGATTCGCCGCTTGTGAACCATTTTTCACCGGTTGTGCAAAGCTCATAAAATTTGAATTTTACGGGAATCTGTCGGAAACGGTCATGCGCATCAAAAAAATCGGCATCATCGCCAATATCGCCAAAGAAAAATCTCCCGAATACGCTCTGAAACTGAGAGAATGGCTTCTCCGCCAGGAGATCGATGTCTTCCTTGATGAAGCGATTGCCTTCCGGACCGGCAGCGCCGGCGGTTTGGAATGGAAAACGCTGGCCGCCTCGACGGACATGATCGTCGTTTTCGGCGGGGACGGCACGATGTTGAGAGTGGCCCGTTCCGTCTGCGAATTCAACATCCCCATCCTGGGCATCAATATCGGGGGGCTGGGTTATCTGACGGAAGTCTATCTGGACGAAATGCTCAAGGCCCTGGAGCGGATTCTCGCCGGCAATTTCCGGATGGAAAAACGCATGATGCTGGATGTCCTGGTTACACGACAGGGAGAACCCGTCGGCGAAGGCAGCGTGCTCAACGAGATGGTCATCAACCGCGACAATCTCTCGCGCATCGTGGAACTGGAAACGGCCGTCAATGACCGTCACCTGGCGACGTTCAAGGCCGACGGCCT
This sequence comes from Pseudomonadota bacterium, assembly GCA_043805145.1. Taxonomy (GTDB): domain Bacteria; phylum Desulfobacterota; class Syntrophia; order Syntrophales; family Fen-1087; genus JAPLJM01. The sequence continues at coordinate 110,093 of JAZDIK010000076.1, forward strand.
GATCATTGCGACCCCGACCGGATCGACCGCTTACTCTCTTTCCGCCGGGGGACCTATCGTCTTTCCCGAACAGGAGGCCATGATCCTCAATCCCATTTGCCCGCATACCCTGACAAACCGTCCGGTGATTCTGCCGGAAGGGGTCGTCGTCAAGGTGATCCTCTGGACGAAGGAGACAGGGGCAACGCTGACACTGGATGGCCAGGTGGCCTTCACGCTGACGTCGGGCGACGCCGTCGAGGTCAGGAAATCCCGGTTTGTCACGATCCTGGTCGCCTCGCCGCACCGGGATTATCTCGAGATTCTCAGAACAAAGTTAGGTTGGGGGGGATTGCCCGCGGGATACCCAAACGATGCTGATTGAATTAACCATCCGGAACTTTGCGATTATCGACGCGTTGAACATCTCCTTTGCAGAGGGTTTCACCGTAATATCGGGTGAAACCGGCGCCGGCAAATCCATCATCATCGGCGCTGTCAGCCTGCTTCTGGGCGACCGGGCATCCGCCGACATGATCCGAACCGATGAGGATGCGGCGGTGGTGGAAGCTCTGTTCGATCTTCGGGAAAACCCGTCCGTCCGGATGAAGCTGGACGAATTGGGCCTGGATGCGCGTGAAGAGTTAACGATCCGGCGGGTCATCCCCCGTTCCGGTAAAAACCGCGTCTATATCAATAATTCGCCGGTTACGCTGGCCACCCTGTCCACCGTCGGAGAGTCCCTCATGAACATCTGCGGCCAACACGAACACCAGGCGCTTCTGAACACCGATCATCATATTGATATTCTGGATGAATTTGGTGAACTATTGCCGTTGCGAGCCGACTACGCAGAAACCTTTCGCCGCGTGCAGATTTTGAGGGATCGACAACGCTCTCTGGCCAGCCTGAGGGAGAAGCGCGCAGAACGGGAGGATTTCCTGCGTTTCCAGATCCGGGAGATTGCCGACGCCGGGCCGTCAGTCGGTGAAGACGCCGCGCTCTCGGACGAAAAGAAACGCTTGAATAACGTTCAAAAATTGATGGATTACGCCGATCAAGCCCACGACCGGCTTTATGGGAAAAACGGCTGTATCCTGGAGGAACTCAAGCGGACCATCACGGAAATCCGGGAAATCCGCCAAATCGATCATCAGTTGAATTTGCAGGAGCAGGACCTCGACGCGCTTTATTTCCAGCTTGAGGATGCAGCCTTGACGCTGCGGAATTATGTGAAAAGATTATCCTGCGATCCGGACCGGCTTGCCTTCATCGATGACCGTTTGGAGACACTCGGACGTCTCAAGCGAAAATTCGGCGGCACGATCGAGTCGGTTTTGACAAGACAGGCCGCCCTTGAAGCGGAACTCCATGAGATCGGCGACGCAGATGAGGAAATGGAAAGGGTCGCTGCGGAACTGGAGGTCCAGACCGGTCGCCTGAGAGAAAAGGCTCTCGGCCTGTCGCAAAAGCGGCGGGAAAAAGCAGTCCTGCTGGGAAAGGCGATTGAAGAGGAGATCCGGGCGCTGAACATGGGAACGGCACAGTTTCAGGTGCGATTCGAAGAAATGGGGGAGGATCAAGGTCTTGCCGCCGGCGCCTTTACCGAGCGGGGCCGGGATGACGTTGAATTCTATCTGTCCACCAATATCGGCGAAGCGCTGAAACCGTTGAACCGTATTGCCTCCGGCGGCGAGTTGTCCCGGATCATCCTGGCCATGAAAAAAGTCCTGGCCCGCTCCGGCGCCGTCAGCACCATTGTGTTTGACGAGGTTGACAGCGGTATCGGCGGCGCTACGGCTGAAATCGTCGGTGAGAAACTCAAGGAAGTGGCCCTGCATCACCAGGTGCTGTGCATCACCCATCTGCCCCAGATCGCCTGTTTCGGAGACCGCCATTACCGTGTCATCAAAAGGGTTTCCGACGGCAAGGCCAAAACCTGTATGGAAGTTCTCTCCCGGGGAGGAACGGCTCGACGAAATCACCCGCATGCTCGGCGGGGTTGAATTGACAAGAAAAACGAGGGATCACGCCCGGGAAATGCTGGAAAAAGCGGGCAGGAAAGGACTGTAAGCCATGTTGAGAAAAGCGCGAATCGGAGACGTCAAAACCATTCATCGCATGATCAACCTTTCGGCGGGAAAAGGGGAGATGCTGCCGCGATCCCTGATGGATATCTATGGAAGTCTCAGGGATTTCTTCATCTATGAAGAAGCGGATGCGATCGGCGGTGTTTGCGCCATGAACATTATCTGGGAAAATCTGGCTGAGGTCCGGTCCCTTTACGTGGAAGAAAGCTACCGGGGCCGGGGCTTCGGCAGGAATCTGGTCGAAGCCTGTATTTCGGAAGCCATTACCCTCCAGCTTTACAGAATATTCACCCTGACTTATCGCAAGGAATTTTTCGCCTATTTAGGTTTCAAGGAAGTGGAGCGATCAAGCCTGTCCGAAAAGATTTATTCTGACTGTTTCCGGTGCTCCAAATACCCCGACTACTGTGATGAAACGGCGATGGTGATTGAGTTATGACGGGCAGCTCGCCTCCTGGAAATGCCTATCGCTTATTGGCACTGATCTGCATCACGCTGCTGATGTCGTCCTGCACGGCCTGGATAGGAATGCCGAAGCCGCCGCGCATCGTCCCGCGGCTGACGCCGGACCTTCATGTTTCGGCGACGGAGATGACGGGCACGGCGATCGGGATCGATGATCTTGACCTGCCGTCCTTGGAAACGGCCATTGAGAGGAGCCTCCAGTACTATGAAAAGATTAAGGATCCTTCCTTCCGTTACGGAGACCATGAAATTGCCATCGCGGAGTTGAGGGCGTCGCTGCTGGCCTTTCGGGAGATCATCCGGAGCGCTGACCCGGTCGAGGTCAAATTGAACCGAATCCGGGAAACATTTGAATTTATTCCGCCGCCGGGACGGAATGACCCGGGTATGGTGATTTTTACCGGTTATTACGTGCCGATGCTGGAAGGCTCGCGGGTCAGGACGGACCGTTATCGCTACCCTCTCTACCGGAAACCGGATGATCTGATTGTCGTCAATCTCGGAAAATTCGATGGCAAATACAAAGGCGAGCAATTAATCGGCAGAATGGAACACGGCGAATTGATTCCCTATCACCCGCGCAACGATATCGATCGGAAAGGCGTCCTCGGCGGCCGTCATCTTGAACTCCTGTGGGTGGACGATCCCGTTGCGCTTTATTCCCTCCACGTGCAGGGATCCGGAAAAATCAGATTGCCCGATGGTCGGATCATCGTGGTCAGCTATGCCCAGTCCAACGGCCGGCTGTTCCGGTCGTTATCAAAAACACTGATTGAAAAGGAAAAAGTAACCGCCCAGGAAACGTCTTATGCACACATCCAGAATTATTTGCGCAAGAATCCCGGTGAGATAGAAAATCTTTTCAGTTACAATGACCGGTACGTGTTCTTCCGTCCGGTTGAGCGGGACCCCCTGGGCGCACTGCAGTTTCCCGTCACATCCGGCCGGACCATCGCCACTGACCCCAATGTGTTTCCCAAGGGGGCGCTGGCTTTGATCAGGACACAAAAACCTCTCTTTGACGATAGCGGGCAAATCAGGCAGTGGGTTCCTGTTTCACGGTTTGTCCTGAATCAGGATGCGGGAACAGCGATCAAGGGGCCGGGGAGAGTGGATATCTTCTGCGGCGACGGACCAAACGCCGAACAACTGGCGGGCAGCCTCAAGGAAAAGGGCGACATTTATATTCTGATCCGGAAAAACTGACGGTTGCCTGAGAAAATCCTGTCCATCCGGAACGTCTTGAGGTCACACTGCCCAATGCGGGAGCCACTTCAATCAATCCTAAATCCCCAACACACGTTACACGCACTGTCATGCCAATTTCTTTCACCAACAAATACTAATGTTTTCTCAGTTTTGTCTCTTGTCAGGCTTCTTCTTGCAAAGATTTTCTCATCTGTTGTTGATAAAAAAGAGACACCTTGAGGCCCAACGGGTGGCGGCTGAAAGCTGTCCGGTGGATTCTTTTGTGAAGGTCTATTCCTTTCCATCAGAGCGCAGAGGAATCGAACGCCATTTGCCTTCTTCCTCGACCATCGCACTGAAGATTTCCCATTGTCCGGTTGCCCGGGATTTGCCCAAAAAGAATATTGCATTCTTGCCCATAAATTTCCCTGTTTCCACCTTTACTTTGATGTCGTCTACCGAGCTATATGGGCCGGGATGGGTTGCACCATAGGGGATACCAAAGCTGTACGAAAATTCGGTTTCCTTATCCATTCCCTGAATCCGTCCGGTATCGACAGCCTCCCGAACGACATTGATCTGATGCGGGGCTGCGCAAGCTGTCAAAAGCGTAGCTGTGAATATAAGTATTATTGTTTTCATTGTTTTCCCTCCAACGCGCTTTTCAGCGGCCGCGGCTTTTTGCGGTCGCCCTTAATGCCCTGGTTATGCCATATTTTTTAATGTTTCATTGGTAGTAAGCACCTGTGCGTAAGGTACAGCTAATGCGGCCATAAATGATGCGTGAACATCTGATGCTTTTATGGTTTTGTCTTTGAATACTAAATCCCTTGTTGCACAGGCATCTTCAACAACAACACAGTTAAAACCATAATCAAACGCGGCGCGAGTTGTCGCATCAACACACATGTGGCTCATAGCTCCACAAATGACAACAGTATCTTTTTCAGTCTTTTTCAATATTTCTAAAAGCTCTGTTTCGCGAAAGCTGTTTGGATAGTTCTTGTTTACTACGCTTTCTCCTTTTATAGGAGATACCATTTCATTTATCTCTACGCCTTTTGTATTTGGCAAAAAGAAAGTAGCACCTGGCCGAGCTGATATATGTTGAATATGAATTATCGGCAAATTCTTGCTTCGAAACTTCCCCAATAGCTGTTGTGCATTTTCAGCAGCTTGTTTGATAAGGACAAGCTCCATATTACCACCAACGAAATAATCGTTCTGAAGGTCAACCAAAATTAGGCATGCGTCCATTTTTTTCTCCAATTCCAAGGCCCAACGCTGCGCTTCAGCCGCGCGGTTTTTTGCGTCGGCTGGAAGCGCCTTGTTAGATCAGTATTTATTATGCATTTACAAATACTTGCATGTAAAAATGCTCACTAACTTCAACAAGTGTATTGGGAATTAACGGAACCTTTTGTCTCAATTCTTCTGGAGAAGAACGCATTTCGACCGGGGGGCCGAAAGGAGTATCTTCCTTTTTTATATTCACAATAGCCAGTTGAGCATTTGGTTTTAAAATACGTTTTACTTCCGTTACAAATGCTTCAATTTGAGATTCTGAAAAAATGTGAAACACCGTTGAAAGGTAGACTAAATCAATTGAAGCGGCTTTCAGCCGGGTTGGTTTTGTAATATCGCCAACAAAGGCTTCTATATTGGTCTTTTCAACATCTTTTTTTAGATTGGCAATAGCTCCTCTATCCGGGTCAAGGGCATATATCTTTCCGGTATTTCCCACCAGCTCCGAGAATTTTTTGGTCATATAACCGTTTCCACAGCCAGCATCGAGAATTGTGTGGCCGGCGCATATATTCAAATTTGCCAGTATCGTTTCATCGTTTAATAAACCTTCTGAAAACTTGCCCATTTTAACCAGACTCTCCTCATAGATCTAACGGCCGGCATAAGGCGCGGCGGCTTTTTGCCGTCGCCCTTAATGCCGTTGTTAAACACTCTTATACTTCGCCTTTCCCTTTCGATACACCATCGGGAGCACGAAGCGGCACAAGAATTTCCCCCAGCCGGATAGTTTGAATGCTTTTGACACAAGGCTACGACCACACTTTGAACATATAGATGCATACCATGAGAAAGGATTGCCGCAGGTAGGGCATGACCATTCTTTTTTTTGCGAATCAAGCCAGTGGTCAACACCGTCGCCTTTGATAGCCCCCAGGCTATCCTCAGCTTCATTAATGTGAGGGAGAAATTTTGCCACCCCTTGCCACTTTCTATAATTTTTACATGGATAATCGGGACAGTCGATACAATGCTCGACGTTTTTTTCACGCGCACAGAAACGGAGAGTACAAATACGGCAACCATAGTATACATTGTCGGATTTGCAGCCGCCGCAAGATAGATCCTCCTTCGGCACACTTCCGAGACAGGCAGAAAACTCATCAGTGAGACCGGTTTTTTCATGCATAGATATTGAGCAAGCGCCACAGTAGATTCCGCAATATGTATCGGGGTTAAATTTATTCATATTTCATCACCTCAATACGTTGACCTATCTTCAAATATATTTTCTCTGTTTAACGATGCTAATCAGCCGCGCGCTTTTTGCGTCGGCTGATTAGCATCGTTATGTGATATCAATATCTCTTAGGGGTATAAATAGGGGACGTAGTAATCTTACAAACTTATTTATTAAATAGGGAATATGTATAGATCGACAGACATTATTCAAGTTTAAAAGTTTAAAACGTCCCCTATACTCCCCCCCTCCGAGGGTGCGACCATTATCGGATCAATTAACACGATTGTCCGAAAGAAGAATAAGCTCAAAGGATATAACACAAAT
>JAZDIK010000077.1:0-2551 GCA_043805145.1 Pseudomonadota bacterium
CATCATGTCCCCGTTCGTCCGGCCTCTCCATCATTCCGGATCGTTATCGATGCCGAGCTTGACCATCTTCTTCTGAAAGGTGTTCCGGTTGATCCCCAGATAGGCGGCCGCGGCGCTCTTCACGTGATTTGACCGCCGCAGTGCAATCCGGACGAGCCCCCTTTCCACCATGGCCAGCACCTCATCGTATAGGTGGCTTCTGTCCGTCTCCGACTTGCACAGGATCGTGGCGATGCCTTCGAGTTTCTCCTCCAGAATCTCCTCGGCCACGGCGGCCGGGGTCGTCCGCCTCTCCCGCACTGCCGAGTTAGCCTTGGATCGCTGCTTTTTGAGAGTCATGAATCACCGGATTCCTTTCGCCCGCCGGGTGCTAACGACTTATAAGACTTGTTACGAGGCCATTATCCTTGCCGTCATGCCATAAATGGCACCATTTTGATGAGGATGATGCCGACCATGAACAACGCCGCGGTCCACGCCAAAGCGGCGTGGACGATCCCCGACGGGGAGCGTCCCGCCTGAAGGTGGACCTCTTCTTCCACCCTGGTGCGATCAACACGGGAGACAATCTCCGCCGCCAGGTCGGAAAATCCCCCATAGGCGTTGGAGATGATGAAAAACCCATTAACGGTCGTCAGCAACAGATAGACCTTTTTATGTATGCAGAGACCGCCGACATGGGTGACCCCTTCCCAGGAAACTCCCTTTTCTCTCAACAACTTCCGAATCACAATCCCCCCTCCATCCACCGTAACCCGGCGGAGAAGGCACGCGAAAAAAACATAAAGGGAAGGAACGAAAAAACTGGCAAAGACGACCCTTTCCGTTGTGGAACCTTGCGTCAGCATGGAGATGACGAAGAGAACGCAAAGCAGAAAGGCGTCGACGCCAAGTGGAATGAGAAACGCCTTTCTTATTCGGTAGATGCGCTGCGACATCCCTTCCTCCTGCGGGAGCGGACCCGTTTTCAAGCCGTTGGTTCCCGTCTGACGAAAGCGCCGCTCTTGCCGCCCTCCTTGGTCATCAGCCGAATATCCGTAAGGACCATCTCCCGGTCGACCGCCTTGCACATATCGTAAATCGTGAGCGCTGCTGCGCCGACAGCCGTCATGGCCTCCATCTCGACGCCCGTTCGACCCACCGTTGTAACCTTCGCCTCGATCGCCACCTCGCCCGCAGCGGCATCGCACGAAAACCGAATCTCGATTCCGGTGAGTTCGAGCGGATGGCACAGGGGGATCAGATCCCCGGTCTTCTTTGCGGCCATGATCCCCGCGATCCGGGCCGTGGCGAAGACATCCCCCTTCGGGATACCCCCCTCCTGGATCAGCGCGGCGGTCTCCGGACGCATCCGGACCTTCCCCCGGGCAACCGCCTGGCGGAGGGTCGGCGCCTTGGCCGTAACATCCACCATGCGCGCCTGGCCCTTTTCATCGAGATGGGATAGTTCTTTCATGACCTGCCGTGTCGGAATCGTGTTGACTGCAAAAATCGGGGGAAACTTAGCACAGCCATTTCCCTCAGTCAAGAAAGTCTCTTTGAATAATATGCCTGAATAATATGCCTTGACTTTGTTTGAAATGGGAGTACGCTTCAACCAACATAATGATTGACTTAGTAAAATTGAATAATCGGCCTTCCCATATAGGGAAGTGAAAAAAATCTCCCAGCCCTGTCTCTTATGATGTGACAGGGCTTTTGTTTTTTTGGCGTCAAGAAATTGAAGGGCGTTGAATTCCTGTGAAGCCTGTAAAGGAGGGTAAAATGAATATCCATTTGGTTGAACCGTTGAATCATTTTGTGAAACTGAAAGACAATGTGTGGGAAAGCGGTTCGTGGGGGCTGGATCATATTCAAGCGAAGAAATTGGTCGGGGGCGAAATCTATTTTCATAAAAAACGGCAGGAACCCTCTTTTTATGGAGGGACGATCCTCGGATACAGGGTTCGTCAGGATGGCGAGTATCAGGGAAAGATTGTCTTCAAACTCCAACATAGCCAGTCATGCAGAAATGTCAGCACGGATAAATCCGGATGGAGCAAGGATATGAAGATCATCTCGCGTGACCCGGAATAGCCTTGAAACCTTTGAAAAATTCACCCACGCTGTCATTCCGGCGAAAGCGGGAATCCAGAAAGCTTTGAAAAGGCTGGATTCCTGCGCCTGTCCCGGACCCCGATCCGGGATCCGCAGGGATGACGATTTGCCAAGTTTCGGCAGAAATTCAATAAAGGCCTCTCCACGGGATTGAGGGAATACCGTCTCCTGTCGCCCCGTCCCAATCGGCGGATCATCCCAATCTTGAAAGGCGCAATAGTCAAAGGAAAAAGGGAGGAGTAGAAAAGGAGAGAAAAATCGCTTGCGTGAAAGCGGCTTCTTGTTTATGATCACGCCGGGTTGCAATACGAATCACCCGCATCCGGCGGCCCATCGGATCATGTAGAAGAGGATTACGCTTGATCGTCAAGGCCATCAGCAGCGCCGTCATCGGCATCGAGTCCCATCCCGTCACCGTCGAGGTCGATCTCGCCGCCGGTCTCCCGCTGTTTTC
>JAZDIK010000078.1:0-2091 GCA_043805145.1 Pseudomonadota bacterium
GAAACTCCCACACCGAGCTGGGAAAACGATCAAAACAATCCTGTGATACTTATCAACATGTAGTGCCTAAACGCTACATTGGTGTTGTGCAAGTTCCTAATTATACACGTAAATATTTTTATCACCATGAACTTGGGTTAAATTCCGGTTTAGGAAGATTAGCTGAAGCGCAAAGGTTTACCATCTTTCTCATTCCTGTCCCCCACTGTTCGATGAAGCCAATCTCCTTGAAAAACCGGGCGATAACCTTGTTGCGGATCTCGGACCTGCCGGCCATGATATCTTCAATTTCCAGGGAGCGGGGAAGACAACCCGGAGAGGTTATCTCGATCCGGTCATCAAAGACGGCAAACTTGATATCAGCGCCCGAGATGCTGTAATCCCTGTGAACGATGGCGTTGACAATCGCCTCGCGAATAGCCTCCAGGGGTACTTCGTAGCGGTCAATTCTTTGGAGCCCTTCGATCTTTCCGCTCTTGGCGATATAGGTCATGGCGAATTTCATTGATTCTTCCGCCTGTTCATAGAGGAGGCTGGAAAATTCTTTCTGATCGATGAATTCAACCATTTCCGTACCTTTGAAGCGGGCGCATTTCACGCGGGCATACTCAAAGAGATTTTCTCTTCCCGCAAGCATCATTCCTCCCACCGTAACAAAGCGCTGTTTCCCCTCTTCCCTGATGATTCTCAGATTCAAGAGATCCGGCGGTTCAAGCTCCCGGCCGCTTAGCCGCTGGAAATCTTTCTTTAATCGTTCAATATCAATATGTTCTTTCGTTTTGTCGTAGAGAGGTTGTTCGTCGAAGGATATATTCAGTTTTTGCCTTTCCAATTCACTGATCATCTCCCGGTCCGCAGGTTTGTTCACGGCGCCGACACGGACATAAATACCATTCTCCCGTCCTTTGCTTTTGAGATAATAGGGCTTCAAAGCGCCAGGATAGATTTCCACAACCAGAATATTCCTGTCTTCCACGCTTACCAGATAAATTTCCGGAATGATGGCCGGGCAACAGCGATTATAGATCATGCCATAAATCCGGTCAGGAAAATCAAGGGCATCGTTTTCACTAACGCCGATCAATTTACGGGACCTGTCTTCAATGCCGATAATGATTTTGCCGCCCGCCATGTTGGAAAATGCGACGGCTGTCCTGGCCAGAATTTCGCCGCCGAGCAAGGTTTCCTTGAATTCAAGGGTCTTGCCTTCTCCTTTGCGAATTATATCAGCAATACCAGACATGTATCTCTCCATATATTGATTATTTTGAGTTGCACCCTGGCGGTCGGCTGTAGCCGTATTGAGTCAATAGTTCAGCCGTGACCTTGACGTCAGGATCATTGAGGGAAGAGGCCGGCGATGACGCAGTAAGCAGGATGACAGCGGCAGCGGCGGCGACTTTCAAGATCAGACATCTGTGGCGACTCATAGGCGCTCCATCTTGTCAATCTTGGGACTGCAACCTGAGCGTACGGAAGTTTATATGAAAATCCCCCCATCCCCCCTTTGCCAAAGGGGGGCAAGAGGGGATTTTCATACTTCGTTGTGCCCGCGCCCGGGCATAGGGTTATTCCATACAATAAAACCGTAGATTCCGCAACAGATAAGACCGGTCTTTAGAGAGTAATGCCGGTGAGTAACCCTCTTGAGGACATCCCTGCAGAACCGCTCGCCGAACCCCACCACTAGAAAAATTTCCAGGCTAGTGAGCGGATTCAACGACAATCCTGCCCTTCAGGCTGCCGACCACTTTGCCAATGATAGCGGCCTCCCTTACCCCAGCCTCATGCAGCCTGTCCATGAGCCGTAGCGCCTTGTCCTCAGATACGGAGATGAGCAATCCACCCGAAGTTTGAGGATCAAAGAGGATATCAGCCAGGCATTCGTTGACTCCAGGGTCTATTGCCACCATGGACTTGCGATAATCACGGTTTCGGTACAGTCCGCCGGGAATCATTCCCATGGCCGCCAGATCCTTGGCTTCCGGGAAAACCGGCACCGAATCGGCATAGATCACCATCCCTATCTCAGTCCCCTCAACCATCTCGGCGGCATGCCCCAGTAAGCCAAAGCCGGTGATGTCGGTGCAG
>JAZDIK010000079.1:0-3319 GCA_043805145.1 Pseudomonadota bacterium
GCTGCCGCCACTATCATTGTTCCGATTGTCTTTTTCATGATCATTGCCTCCTTGGGAGTTTGTTTGTTTTGTTTGACTTTTACTAATGCGGGAAGCGTGCCAGGATGAAAGACCATGACATGATATTCTGTAAGTGTATGATATATTGATTAATATTGCGTAGGATACAGGGATTTGGCATGACGCTTCCCTGTTTGTGCGGCTTGAATTTTAAAGAATCTTTAAATTCATTTGAAAGAAACAGTCGGTTCTTGAAAAATGAAAACCCCCATCCATTGTCCGGACAGGAGCTTTCAGAGGTTTCGCCGAACCGGAATTTATCTACACGGCCACATAAACGCCTCGTTTTGCCTTCTTTACCTTCCCCTGTTTCTCAGCCTTATAAACAATTCCCCATATCTGCCTGTCACTTAATCCGGCCTTTTTCTTCAATTCGGAAGTAGTGATGCCATCTCTTCCGTCACTGGATTAAATTTGATGCGTGAACGATCAGGCATGGCTTTATCCTCCCTTCATCGTTTTTTAATATATATTCAAGTTTATAATATTGTGCTTACTCTGTCAAATATGGACCGCCGTTTTCATACCTCCTTGAGGTCTCTTCCAAAAACCCAGAAATAAATTGTTCCGGCAAAACCACAGGCTGCAGCGACCAGAAGGTTTGCGGTCGGCGATATCTGCCAGAGAAACGCTCCACCCAATGCGGCGGTGGAAACAATAATATCGCGTATGAGATAGTACAGCCCGAACATCCCGGCCTTTTTGTCCTCCGGGGCGAGGTCCATGATCAGGGCCTTGCGCGTGGGTTCTCCGAATTCTTTCAGGCCGCGGATGATGAAAGCGACGATCATCATGGGGAAGGACCGGGAGAAGAGAAGAAACAAGGGAAAGATTGTGAAGTTAAAGAAGGTGATCACGACGAAGGGCTTTTTCGTGCTCCGGTCGGCAAGGTAAGCCACGGGAATATAAACCAGGACGGCGGTTGCCATCTCGATTGTGGTGAGGATGCCGAACTGAACGGCGCTGATGTTGTTCATCTTCATGCACCAGATGACGACAAAGGCATAAGGGATTTGCTCGGCGAAACGGATCAAAATATCGGAAACGAGTAGTTTTCTGAGGGCCGGGCTCATGAAACGCCAGAGTTTCGAGGGTCGTTTCTCCGGTTTGCCCCGGTGGTGATCGTCCTCAATCATCACCTGCTGAAGGATGAGGGATGCGAGCCCCAGGATCAGGGCAGCGACGAAAGCCAGGCGCACACCCGTCTTCTCGCCGTAGAGGGCGATCATTGCCCCGCCGATGACGGGACCTAAAGCCATGGGAATCCGCCGAACGAGGGAATGGACGGAGACCCCCATCGTGCGTTTGTCTCCAGGAAGAGCCCGGGAGACGAGACCCATCGTGGCGGGGAGCGATATGGCCGTCCAGGAGAGAAAGAAGACGGAGCCGATGATCACCGCTTGCCAATAGGGGAAAAAGATGACAATCAGATATCCGAACATGGCAATGAGATTGAAGACCAGGAGGGCCTTCTTGTAACCGAAGCGATCGCTTATATAGCCGCCGGGATACGAGTAGAGGGCAGACAGGAGGTTGTCCATGGCGTTCAGGATGCCGACGGACAAGACGCCGCCACCCAGGGCCAACAGGTAGATGGGCAAAAACCGCTCCGCCATTTTTTCGCCCAGTCCCACCAGCATGACCATGGCAAGAAGGGCGACGATGCTCTTTTTCAATCCGAAAAAATCGGCGATCTTATTCCGCCAGGTCATGGCGTTATTCCCTCACAAACCCGAATTCGCATAGCATGCGCTTGTCGCGGAATCATAAAAACGGGACCCATGATATGCTTCCAATAAGTCTTTGCGGTAAAGAAGGATTCCATCTTCTGCCCCGACGTTCCCATCTTCTTCAGCATGCGTCGTTTTTTATCGATGAGGATGCCTTTCGGCGAACACTTTCCCTGTGGATTTGTTTGATAAGAGTCTACTTATGTGCTGGAGGCATAGAATGTACGGTCTTGCGAGTCAATGGCAAAAAATCAATACATGTATGACAAATTGAGACCTGTGAAAAATGGACAGCGCCCGCGGCTTGTTGAGTGGGACATGAGGAAGTCGTGTCCTACTTGATACACAGGAAAAACGGAACAATATTTCACTCCCCTATCATTTGACCGGACGGGAAAGGAATTACAATCGGGAGGTCTCTTTGTCTTGAAATTCTCTCTGCCTTCCGATTCTATAGGCATCTATGATAGCAAATATCCAAAAACAAGTAATAGCGTAGAAAACAACGTCATGGTAAGGAATCATGGTTAACATTTTTGATCCGACAATGCCCGAAAGCTCTTGCAGGTTCGTGGTGCCATTCTGCATCTTGACCATGACGTCGTCAAGGCGATTGAGTGCAGATACCGTGGCCGACCAGATCATATAGCCCAATCCGGCAAAGACAAAAAACATGATCACCAGACCCCTCCAATACCTTTTTAAAGAGAGATGTCCAACGCCAGGAAAGACGAATGTGGATAGAAGCGCAGCTTTATATGATACTTTCATTTTGATACTCGTTAGCGTCGTCCTTGCACTTCAAACGGGCAATGGTATTCGCAGATCTCCTCACCGTGATTTCCGTTGCAACCTCAGCAGGCCCATTATTATTGATTGTAATCTTTCATACTTTTCAAAATCCGTCAATCACCGCATGCAGGAAGAAGCAGCGTGCCTGTACAGAGACGGCAGGATTGCTTAACCGAAAGACGAAATCATAGAGTGGTTTGTGTGGCCAGTGGCAATCGCCTATGCAGTTTCATCAGCTTGTTGTCCTGAATGTTTTACGAAGACGCGGGCGTGTGTATGTCAGTAAGATATTGTTACGTATAACGGCTCGAACGACCTTGTAAGCGATGCGCGCAGCGCGTCGCTTACAAGGAGTAGGTTGATAAGATCTCAGAAATGAAAACTCGAAAGCCCCCTGTCCGATACGATCGGAGCAAGGGGCTCTTGGCAGGTGATGATTCGTTGGTATGCCGAATCCTGCTATGTGTTGTTTACCCTACCATCGTCTTGATCGCGTCGATCACGGGATTCGTGAACAGGGCAATCAGGACCGTATAGAGCGCGAAGGCGCCGACGGTCTCGCTGGTGTACATCTTTTCATACTTGTTCTTCAGGGAAATGATGATCAACCCGCCGATGATGAGGCAGCCGAGCTGGAAATAGGGGAAGTTGCCGACGCCTGCCAGGGCGTATTCCGCGAAGCTGAAGGTTGCCGTCAGGAGCACCGCCGCTGCCGCCACTATCATTGTTCCGATTGT
>JAZDIK010000080.1:0-3019 GCA_043805145.1 Pseudomonadota bacterium
GGGCGAGGACTTCAGTTGGTTGGCCGAGACCCTCGCCGCCCTGGCCAGGGACATCCAATGGGATCCAAGAACCATCGAAAAGATCAGCGCCCTGTCCCAGCGGCTGATCTACGGCGTCACCGAAAAGGGCGTCGCCCTCTCGAAGATTCGCCTCCGGGGCCTGGGCCGGACATACATCAACTGCCTGGTCGACGAGGGCTACGACACGCCGGAGGCCATAGCCGATCTGCCCCTGACGGAACTGGAAAGGCTCCTTCCTAAGCGCCTGGCGGGACGGCTGTACCGTCATTTTCATCGGGAATATCAGGTACGGGAGGAAGCGACCGGGGAGGAAACGACATCCGGGATCCGCGAGGGGGCATCCGGGAGGGATGTGTCGGCCGCGATCAGCGAGGAGGCGACCGATTCCGGCAAAGAGACAGCCAAACGCGCCAAGGCGGACTCAGGAGCCGCGTCGCCAACCGCCGCACCGCCGGCAGGCGACATCTCATTTCCGCGCCCCCTTACGGACATCCTCCATGATGAAACCCTGCTGTCCATCCTTCGCGCACGCCTGGCCGACGCCTGGGACCTCCGGGAATTGATCGCCGATCCGCCGTCTGTCTTCATGGACGAGCGGCAGAAGCTCTTTTTCTACCGGGGCATTCCCGTCGCGCTGCGCCCTGCCTATTTCGGCTATCTGCTTCTCCTGGCGAAAAGACCGAAGGAAATCATCACGCGGCAGGAACTCTACGACCGGCTCTGGCCGGGCGAGATGAGCTACGACGGGAACAACAAGCCTTACGAGCGGCAGATCTCGGACCATAAGCGCAAGCTCATCGCCCAGATCAGGAAGGGGGTCGCAGGGAAAATCGCCGTCGAGACGGGCGAATTGGAAACCCTGATCTTCACGAGACCCAAGGTGGGGTACATGCTGAACGTAGGCGAGGAGAGCGTACTGATTCTGCCATAGTCGCGGCACACCGCTTGACGTTACAGACAGCAACCCATCAAAAAATTACGGGTTATGCCGGAAAATGTCAAGAGGGTCTTCTTTTTTGTTACCCGTTTATCGTTTGCAAAAAGTAACACTTTCCGTTACCATCTGCCTATTGCAACGGTTTAAGAGAGGTTATCGTTATGGCTCTGAAATTAAAAGATAATGAGGCGCTTGCCCTGAAAAGCCTAAAAGAGGCCCTTTTGCAGAAGTATGACGTTCTCGATTTCCGCGTCTTTGGTTCAAAAATCAAGGGTCTGGATATGCCGGATTCAGATATTGATGTCATGATTGAACTGGCAGAATACGACTCGTTCATCGCTTCGGAGATTGATGATATCATCTTCGATATCAACCTTGCCCATGATTCATTCATCTCTGCCGTCATCTTCGGGAAAAAAGAAATCGAGGAAGGCCCTTTATCGGAGTCCCCAATTTACAAAGTGTGCAAACGAGAGGGAGTGTCTCTATGACCGATAGGGCAAAGCAAAAAGCCTTATCCCTGTACCGGCTCACCCAAGCGGAGGAAAGCTTGGACGAAGCGCGTTATTTGCTGGCCGGAGGGAAAAGTCTGCGATCCGTGATCAACCGGGTTTATTACGGCATGTTCTACGCGATTCTGGGGCTTTTGATATATGAGCCTTATACCTCGTCCAAACATAGCGGTGTTCTCTCATATTTCAACAAACGTTTTATCGGCGAGAAAATTTTTCCGGAGCAGATGGGGCGCACAATCCATAAGGCTTTTGACCTGCGGCAAAGGGGAGACTATCGGGAATATCAAGAAATTGCATCGGAACAGGTCGGGCCGCTTTTAGAACAGGGAGATGCCTTCGTTCGTGCCGTTCGTCAATATCTAGAAAAGCACATCTTCATCAAGGAAGGATGAGAATCGATATTCTTGTGAGGTATCAAATGAAAACAACTTACAACCATTTTTTATTGGCATCCTTTGTTCATAGAAAGAAAGATTCTGAATATTATCATGATCTTAAAAAATGGCTTTCAGATGTATTGGATCAAACAAATCCTGATTTAATTGTTGGAATTGCGCGTAGCGCAATTCGCTTATTGCAAATAAAGCCTGTTCAATACTGTTTTAGTTTAATAAATACTATTACTTACAAATGTTAAAAAACGAAGTTAACTCAAATTTGCTGCATTTCCGAGGGATCAAACGTCGGAAAGTCGATGATTTGAAAAAAGTTAACTCAATTTTGCCGCGTTTGAGGGGGTAACTTAACTCAAATTCATTAGCGCTGTGGGTCCCAATTTGCGATCCATACCATCACCACCCCAAAAACAATATGGAGGCATCAAGGAAGTTACGTGTAAAATACCGGCCTGTTCACCACCCCTCCCGCAGCGCCTCCAGTTGGCTTGCTGAATCCAGGACGCGGCTGCACGACTCCCAATCCACACTTTCAATCCGGTCGTAGCGCATCTCGAAAGGATGGCGCTTCGGCACGGCGTCGATGACCCGCTTGGCCTCCTCTTCGTCCCTCAGGGCAGCGGCGACCCAGACGTCTTCCAGGGTATCCGGTATCTGGCCGAACATGTTCCGGATATTCACCAGACGCTCAGAGAGAAGCTGATGGACGCGATCCTCCACGGAACCCTTGTAGCGCATGTTGTAGATCAGCACCTCCGGCCGCAACTGGCCGATACGCTGGACCCGTCCCTTGCGCTGTTCCAGCCGCGTTGGATTCCAGGGGAGGTCCAGATTGATCAGGGATCCCAGGCGCTGGAGGTTGAGCCCCTCCGACGCGGCGTCCGTTCCGATGACCAAACGCAATTCCCCGTTCGTAATTCTTTTTTTGACTTCATCCCGGTTCATACGGCGGAATTCGCCCTTTTCGATGATCCCCGATTTCGTGGCATTGGCATAGACGCCGATCTTTTCGTCGGGCATGCGTTTCGACAGATTCAGGCCCAGCCAGAGGACCGAATCGTAGTACTGGCTGAAGATGATGCAGCCCAAGGAAAGCCAGCCGCCGTCAACGATGTCGTTCGCCGTAAGGATCCTCTCCACTTGACGGAGCT
>JAZDIK010000081.1:0-171364 GCA_043805145.1 Pseudomonadota bacterium
TTGGGGGGATTTCCGGCGGCGGCATGGCTCTTGCCAGCCATAGTCAAAAGTGTGCGAGGATGGACCGGATCACCGACGGGTCTTCGATGCTGCTGCCGACCCGCATGACGCCCTGACACTTCGGGCAAACCAGGGGATCGAGTTCGTATATCTTCTGGATCGGCCTGGCCCAATTTTTCCTGAAAGCCTTTTCGTTTCCCCGCGGTTCGATGATGCAAGGGATGGCGTCATCCAGACCTTCCGAGTTTCGTCATGCGATTTTCCCGAAAAGGTCGTATTCCGTGGCGTCGGTGATGGTGCAGGTCAGAATTTCGCCAATGGTCAAATTTTCATCTTTGAAGTAAGTTATGCCGTCGATCTCCGGCGCCTGACGGCGGCAGCGGCCATAGAAGGAATAATCCGTCCGATCGCTCTTTCCTTCAATGATGCATTCCTGCCGGGAACCGATCAAGGACTGATTGATTTGAAAAGAGATGACGGCCTGTTCCTCCATGAGCAGGTTTCTGCGTCTTAGTTTTTCTCGTTCCGAAATACGTGATGACAAGGCGGCGGCCCGCGTTCCTTCTTCCCGCGAGTAGGTGAAAACCCCCAAATGATCAAAGCGGATATCCCGGATAAGATCCACAAGGCGATGGAAGCGGGTGTCTGTCTCTCCGGGGAAACCGGTCATAAGGGAGGTTCTTAGGGCGATATCCGGCATAACCGCACGTGCTTTTTCAATTAAGGCATAAATCTGCTTGCTGCTTGTGCGGCGGTTCATAGCCTTCAGAACGGCGTCGTCGATGTGCTGGATGGGAATGTCGAGATACCTGCAGATTTTTTCCTCTGCCGCCATCACGGACAGGACTTCATTTGTGAGATGAGCTGGATGCGTGTAGAGTAGACGGATCCATTGGATTTTTTTTATTGCCGCAAGTTTCTGCAACAGCAGCGGGAGCCCTTGTCTCTCTCTCAGATCCCGTCCATAAGCGGTGGTATCCTGGGCAATCAGAATGATCTCTTTAACCCCTTGTTCGGCCAGCCGCGACGCTTCCCGGAGGATGTCATCTGGTTGTCTGCTGCGCGCTTTTCCGCGAATGGCCGGAATAATACAGAAAGCACAGCAATTGGAGCATCCTTCGGCGATCTTCAGATAGGTTGTCGTTGTGAAGGGGGGCAACAGGCGGGGATGGTCTGCGGTCATGAGAAAATCGGGTTTGTTGACAACCAGGCGGCAACGCATCGGCGAGATGGAGGTTAAATTATTGATATGATGAATGATATTAGGTGCTTCAGCCATGCCGAGGAAAAGGTCCACTTCGGGGATTTCTTTTTCCAGGGCATTGCCGTAACGCTGGGGAAGACAGCCCGTCACCACCAGATGCTTCAGGGCGCCGGTTTTTTTATATCGGGACATGTGAAGGATTTCGTTGATGGTCTCTTCCTTGGCCGGGAGGATAAAAGCGCACGTGTTGATCAGAATCACCTCGGCGTTCTGGGGCTTAGAGGTGATTTGGAAACCCTGACCGACGAGGATGGCGGCCATTACCTCTGCATCCACCTGATTTTTAGGGCAGCCGAGACTGATGATGTGCAGTGTACGGTTTTTCACTTGGGGTGTTTTCTGACCAGTACTTTCCGGGGTTTCGCGCCGTCGGAGGGTCCCACAATTCCCTCCGTTTCCATGCGTTCGATCATGCGGGCTGCCCGGTTATAGCCTATTTTCATATAGCGCTGTACCAGAGATATAGAGGCCTGCCCAAGGTCTGCAACAAGCTCCACGGCTTCGTCGTATTTTTCATCATGATCTGCTTCCGCTTTTTCTCCATCAGGAGCGTCCTGTTCATATTCAGCGATGGACTGATCGTAGGCGGGTGTAGCCTGATTGCAGATGAAGGCGACGATGCGGTCAATCTCTTTGTCGGAGACATAAGCCCCGTGGATTCGAACGAGTTTGGACATGCCGGGGGGAATAAAGAGCATGTCCCCGGCCCCCAGCAGCTTTTCGGCGCCGTGCTGGTCAATGATCGTCCGGGAATCCACCTTGGACGAGACCTGGAACGAAATCCGGGTGGGAAAATTGGCTTTAATCACACCCGTGATGACATCCACGGAAGGACGCTGGGTGGCCAGAATCAGGTGGATTCCCGCCGCCCTGGCCATCTGTGCAAGACGGGCCAGAGATTCTTCCACGTTCCGTTGAGCCACCATCATCAAATCGGCCAGTTCGTCGATTACGATGACAATGTAGGGCAGTTTCTGACGATTGACGATGTCGGCAGGGAGCCTGGGAGGAACGACCTTGAATCCCTCACGGTTATCATTCTGATCGTCGTCATTTTTATCTCTTTTCGACGGCGTGAGTTTTCCCTTGCCGCTGCGGGCCTTATCGATGAAACGGTTATATGAATCGATGCCTTTGACCCCCAGCTCACTGATGACTTCGTATCGACGTTCCATTTCCTCCACAGCCCATCGGAGCACAAGAGATGCTTTTTTGGGGTTCACCACCACGGGATGGAGAAGATGGGGAATCCTTTCATAGGAAGAGAGTTCCAGTCTCTTCGGATCGATCATGAGAAATTTGACGTCGTCGGGCGGCGCCTTGAACAGGATGCTGCAGATCATGGCATTGAGGCAAACGCTTTTACCGGAGCCGGTGGTACCTGCGATCAGCAGGTGGGGCATTCGAATGAGATCGGTGATCACGGGGCTGCCGACGATGTCCACGCCCAGGGCGATGGGGAGCTTGAGCGGTGACTGGAGAAAGGTTTCATGGTCGAGAACATCCAACAGTTGCACCGGCTCACGGGTGTTGTTGGGTATTTCAATGCCCACGGCCGCCTTTCCCGGAATTGGGGCAATGATCCGGATGCTCGGCGCCCGCAAGGCCAGTGCCAAATCATCGGATAAATTTGTAATTTTATTTATTTTTACACCTGGCGCTGGTTCAAGTTCGTACATGGTGATCACAGGCCCCGGTTTGACTTCCACAACCTTTCCCTCCACGCTGAAATCCGCCAGCTTTGTTTCCAGCATCCGGGCTGTAGCGATGAGACTGTCACGCTTCATCCTTATGTCCTTGCGGGGGATCTGGTCGAGGAGGGTTAGAGACGGCAGGTTGAATTTGCCGCCGCTGCTCCGGACAAAATCGAAATGCGTCTGTGACGCCTTCACAGGACGAATGGTTTCCGTTTTGACCGGCGGTTCGTCAATGACCGGATCTGCTGCTTTCTTCTTCGTCACAGAAGGGATTATTTTTCTTTTCCTCAACTTTTCCAACAGTTTCGTCAACAGGTCTGTGCCCCTGAGCCACAGGTCCAGCACATGTCTTTTTAATTGGGTGATGAAGGATACGATGGATAAATCGATCAGGATCATCAGAGCAATGATCAGAACAACGACCAGGACAATGTAGGCGCCGATATGGCTGAGGAAGGCCCCTAAAAGTCTGTATAAAAGATACCCCAGGAGTCCGCCGGAGCGGAGCTTGACACCATAAATCGGTATGTCAGCCAGCGCCAGGGCTGCAAGGCCGGATGTGGCCATCAGCAGCCCTAAAAAGGCGTTGATGCCCGTGACGCCAAGGCGAAAATTTGCGTCAAGGAAGTATTTGAAAGCGATCACCGCAAAGAAGATCGGAAACCACAGGGCGCTGATTCCAAATAATCTCAATAAGGAATCGGCGCTGTAGGATCCGAAAGACCCGATAAGGTTATGGCTATTGGCGGTTCCTGCAATAAAATGGGTAAAAGAAGGGTCTGAAGGATGGTAGGAGGACAGGGCAAGTAAGAGAAATATAGCAATGGCAAGGTTGATGACCCCGGCGATTTCCCTTGACCTTCTGAGACCTGATGGCATGAGTGTCATGTTCCTTATCGCATCGCCTGGATGAGACTGGCTATGTTTCGCGGTAGGCTGCGGGATCCTCAGCCGCCGGTGATCGCTTGACCGTTTCGGATTGTGCTCCCCGGTTGCAATTGTTCACGATCACGTTCCGCACCCGTTCAATTAACAGTGCACGGTTTTCAACCGTATAACCGGTCACGTCGATGGGCTTGTCGATCATGATGGTGACTTTGCCCGGATTGATCCGCAAAGAACGCTTGGGCATGATCTCACCCGCGCCGATAATAGAGACGGGGACAATCGGAACTCCGGCCTTGATGGCCAGATGAAACATGCCCTGCTTGAAGGGTTTAATGACGCTGTCCTCGCTTCGTGTCCCTTCGGGAAAGGTCATGACGGATTTTCCCTCTCTGATTTTCTGTGCCGCAATATCGAGGCTCTTCAGGGCTTTTTCATGGTCCTGCCGATTAATTTCAATATATCCGGCATTTCTCATTGCACCGCCAAAGATGGGGATTTTAAAGAGCTCTTTTTTGGCAATCCAGCGGAATTGCCCGGGAATGAAACCGAGAACGATGAAAATGTCAAAATCACTCTGGTGGTTGGACATGAAGATTTGCGGTTTCCCGATCCGTACGTTTTCTGCTCCGATCACATTCACACGGGTGCTCGACAGCAACAACAGAATTTTTGCCCAGATCCTTGCAATATGGTGTATTTTATTTTCACCGGGCGAGATCAGGCCGAAGATAATGCAGCATGCCGACAGGTAGCCAGTGACCACCACACCGAGCGCCAAGATAATCATTGAACGCAGCATAATCACCTCAGTCGTGAAGGAATATGGAATACCCGATTCGTTCGGTAGCTTTCTAACCCATGCTGTGGTTGAAGTCAATAAGGATTGTACACGGATGCCGGTTTTCTTGTTCAGAGACAATCATTTGATATAGAAAAGCATTGACAAAAAAATCGTAATAGGAATAAAGTTAATAATTAAAATCTGAAACTGGCCGTCAGCAGCTCAAGGCATCAACATCATGGTGAAGTGGGAAGACGTGAAGAAAATCCTGAATCAGAAAAGGGCTCTTGAAATTATTGACCGGTTTCCCCAGGCAAAGGTTCTGGTTGTGGGCGATCTGATGATTGACCACTTTATCTGGGGGAAAGTTTCGCGGATTTCTCCAGAGGCGCCTGTGCCCGTGGTGGAGGTTGATGCGGATCATCTTCTTCTGGGCGGCTCTGCCAACGTTTTGCATAATATTCATGCCATTGGCGGCAGGGGGTATGTATCGGGCGTCGTTGGCGCGGATAAGATGGGGAAAAAGCTGGTCAGGGAATTTTACAAGCGGCAAATTGACACACAGGGTGTTATTGTGGAAGCCAATCGTCCGACCACGCTGAAGACAAGGATTGTGGCTCACAGCCAGCAAGTAGTGCGGTTTGATCGTGAAAGCCGCCAACCCGTGACCGCAGACAGCATCAAGCGAATGATCTCCTATATCAGCGCCTTGCGGGATGAACTGGGCGCCATTGTGATTTCCGATTACGGCAAGGGCGTGATCACGAAGGCCTTGCTCGACGGCATCCGGGATCTGGCGCAAGACCGAAAAATTATCGTCTGTGTCGATCCGAAGAAAAGTGATTTC
This sequence comes from Pseudomonadota bacterium, assembly GCA_043805145.1. Classification (GTDB taxonomy): domain Bacteria; phylum Desulfobacterota; class Syntrophia; order Syntrophales; family Fen-1087; genus JAPLJM01. The sequence goes on from JAZDIK010000081.1 coordinate 5,478, forward strand.
TTGCTTTATGAAGGGTGTGATATTATTACGCCCAATCATCATGAGGCAGGCCGGGCTGTCGGTGTGGAGAGGGTGAGCCGCGAGAACCTGATCGAGGTGGGAACGACCCTGCTGAGCCGCTATCGTTATCGGGCGCTCCTCATTACGCGGGGCGAAGAAGGGATGTCCCTGTTTGAAAAAAATGATAGTATCCATCACACCTCATTTCCAACCCAAGCGCGGGAAGTTTTTGATGTCACCGGGGCGGGAGATACGGCGATCGGGGTATTTGCACTCTGTATGGCTTCCGGGGCAACTTTCAAAGAAGCCGCTTTTCTGGCCAACCATGCCGCAGGAATTGTCGTCGGCAAGGTCGGTACGTCAACGGTCTCGCAGGCAGAACTCAAACGGGTGTTATGAGCAGGCCTAGGCAGGCAGAGGCAGTCAAGCTCATGATGAGCGTCATTTTTTCACAGAGGGCTGTCGTGCCTGATGCAATGCAAATTCTGGCGGCGCATTTCGGCAGACCCGATTTCATCAGCGCACAGATGCCCTTTGACTTCACGAGTTATTATGAAAAAGAGATGGGGCGATCCTTGGTTCGGCGCATGGTCAGTTTTGATAAACTCATTCCGCCTGAATCTCTTCCCGATATCAAGTTGCTGACCAACCTTGTTGAGAAGCGGTTTTCCAGCGACGGGCGAAGAAGGGTCAATATCGATCCAGGCTATCTCTCTCCGGCGCACTTGGTTCTGGCGACGGGGAAGGGTTATGCGCATCGCCCCTATCTCAGGGGCGGCATTTACGCCGATCTGACGCTGATTTATACCGGCGGGGCGTTTTGCACCCTCTCCTGGACCTATCCTGATTATGCGGGGCAGGAGGTGATGGCCGTATTGAATAAAATGCGTGATAAGTATATCATATCATTAAAGACTATTCGGAGGGATGATGGGGATGGTTCGTAGTATGACCGGTTATGGCCGCGCCGAGGCTATTTTGGACGGTCAGAAAATTGCCGTGGAAATTAAGTCCCTGAACCATCGCTTTCTGGAAATCTCTGTGAGGATTCCAGCCTCTCTGTCTGCGCTTGAAATGGAAATAAAAAAAAAGATTGCGGAACCACTGCTGCGCGGCAAAATCGAGGTGACCATCCGCAGGGAAGCTCAGGGCAGCACGGAAAATGGCCACTTCCTGGCGTTAAATTTGCCCCTGGCCCAGAATTACTTTCACCTGCTGGTGCAATTGAAACAGTCCTTGGGGTTGAAGGATGATGTCAGCCTGGAGATGATTGCGGCTCAGAAAGATGTGTTCCTGCCGGTGGAACCGTCTCAGGACATGTCGGCGCTCTGGCAGAGATTGGCAATGGTTCTGGATGAAGCGCTGGCCGGCTTGATGGACATGAGGTGCCGGGAAGGGGAAATCCTTGCACGGGACCTGTCGGCCCGTCTCGATCTAATGGCGCTGCTGTTAAACGGGATTGAAGCTAAGACGCCCCGTGTCGTTTTGGAATATCAGAGACGACTGACGGATCGCGTTCGGGAGATGACCAGCGGTTTGATGGTCGATGAGGCCCGTTTAAATCAGGAAATTGCTATTTTTGCTGAGAAAAGTGATATCACGGAGGAGGTTGTCCGTTTTCGGAGTCACCTTGGGCAGTTTCTAGAAATGCTTAATAGTGAAGATGCGATTGGCAGAAAAGTCGACTTCCTGATCCAGGAGATGAACAGAGAAATCAATACCATCGGTTCGAAAAGCAACGACGCGGATATATCAAAGCAAGTGATTGAAATAAAAAGTGAACTGGCAAAGCTAAGGGAACAGGTTCAGAATCTTGAATGAATCTGAAAAACAGGGTGCTGCGGGATCAACCCATTCTCCAGGGTCTTCCCTGTTTATGGTGGTTTCGGCGCCGTCGGGGACGGGAAAGACATCCATTTGCCGTGAGTTCCTCAAGCTTTGCCCGGATATCCGGTTTTCGGTCTCCTCCACGACCAGACCGCCGCGTCCGGGCGAAAAAAATGGTGTGGATTATTATTTTATCTCTGAGACAGCCTTTCGGGAGCAAATCAAGGAGGGGGCTTTTGCCGAATGGGCGGAAAATTATGGATACTATTATGGGACAGCCAAAGAAATCATGCAGAATCTTCTTGGCGCCGGACGCGACTTGCTCCTGGACATCGAACCTGTGGGGGCAAAAACACTGAGAAAGCATTACCCGGGTGGCGTCTTTGTCTTTGTCCTTCCCCCATCCCTGGAGGCTTTGAAATCCAGGTTGGACAGACGGGGCGAGATCCCGGAAGTGATGCAGATAAGACTTGGCAAAGCCATAGATGAAATCAGAGAGATTGCGTGGTATGATTATGTTGTTGTCAATCAGGATCTTCAGGATGCTGTCGATTGCCTGAGATCCATCTACATTGCGGAAAAATGCCGACGGGAAAGGTTGGCGGAAAAAATAAGAACTTTTTTAGAATAAAAACTGTTCGTTCTTCCGGATATTGTTTGTCTTACTAGCCAGAAATATTATAATTTAATGGAGGTATGAAATTAATATGGCAAGGATTACGGTTGAAGATGCCTTACGGTATTCAGCGAATCGTTTTGCGCTTGTGATGTTAACGGCAAGGCGCGCCAAACAACTTTTGAAAGGTGCGCACCCCCTGACCGATATCAAGAATAATCGCGAGATCGTCGCTGCGCTCAGGGAAATTGCTGCAGGAAAGGTAACGCACGCCCATCCGGAATACCTGGTGGGGGTCCGGGACACCTATCGTCCGATCGGGGATGAAACAGAATATGTTGGCGATGAGGAATATTCCGAGTGATGCTTTGAGGCAACGGGCGGCCGAGCGACTGATTTTTGCCCTTGATCTCGGAACGGATCTCCCGGAGACGCTTTCCTGGGTTGACCGCCTGCGGGGCCATGTCGGGTTGTTCAAAATCGGCAAGGAGTCGTTTACCCTTCACGGGCCCGAGATAGTCCGGCAGATCATTCATCGGGGCGGCAGGGTATTTCTGGACCTGAAGTTTCATGACATACCCAATACGGTTGCTAGGGCTGCGGAAGGGGCTGTCAAGCTGAATGTTTCCATGTTCAATATCCATGCCCTGGGTGGAAAAAAAATGATGCAAGAGACTGTTGCCGCTGTCCGGAGATTGTCGGAGGCAATGCAAACGCCCATGCCTGTTATTCTGGCTGTAACGGTGCTGACCAGCCTCAATGACGAGGATCTCCGGGAGCAAGGGTTTCGCTGTGCCGCGGATGCGCTGGCGCTGACCCTTGCTAAGATGGCGCAGGATGCTGGCGTGACGGGTGTTGTGGCATCGGCGCAGGACGTCATTGCCATCCGGGAGGGTTGCGGCCGGGATTTTCTCATTGTTACACCCGGCATTAGAAACGCCGACGCTGTTCGGGACGACGACCAAAAAAGGACGTTGACGGCCGAAGAGGCCATTTGCAGCGGAGCTGACTATCTTGTGGTTGGCCGGCCCATCCGCACTGCCGACGATCCGATTGCTGCTGCGGAGCGGATCATTGAGAAGATTTCAGCAGGGCTACGGATGCGGGAACCCTGAAAGGGGCAATATAGCCGGGATCGTGACATGGAAATCATTTACGGGATCAATCCGCTTGCGGAGGCGTTGAAGCTGGAGCCTTGCCGGCTTGTAAGCCTTGCTGTTGCCGGCGGGAGGATGAAAGACGCGCTGCATACGATTCTTAATCTGGCTGCAGCAAAAAGAATTCCGGTTGAGTTCAAGGAAAAGAGAGAGATTGACAAGCTGGCCGGTTATGGGATGCATCAGGGCGTTGTCGGATTTTATCCGTCTTTTGACTATTCGGATCTGAATCAGATCATGAAGCGTCATCATCCGGAGTTTTTATACCATCTGGTTCTTCTGCTGGACGGGATTACCGATCCTCAAAACCTGGGGGCCTTGATCAGGACGGCCCACTGTCATGGCGCAGACGGGGTGATTATTCCCGAACACCGGTCCGCCGCGGTTACGGCGGCCGTGATTAAGGCGTCTGCAGGAGCGGCCTTGCTGACGCCGGTAGCCCGCGTCGCCAACCTTTCCAGGGTGATGGAAGATTTGAAGAAACAAGGGTTCTGGATCTATGGCGCCGATACCCGTACGGGTCAAAATATTCATGGCATGACTTGCCAGGGACATATCGGTCTGGTGATGGGTTCCGAAGGCCGTGGCATGAGACCGCTGATTCGGAAGCAATGTGATTTCCTCGTGTCCGTCCCTATGTTCGGAAAAGTCGATTCCCTGAATGTTGCCGTGGCCGCAGGGATCATCCTTAATGACATTGTGCGTAAATGGGACCATGTGGAAGGAGTTGAATGATGCCGGTATTTGTATGGGAAGCGCAGACCCGGAAGGGCGAAATCAAAAAGGGAGAAATGGAAGCCGCCAATGATACGGCGCTGCGAGGCATTCTGCGCAGGCAGGGATTTAAAACAATCAAAATCAAGACGAAACCAAAGGATTTGTCGGAGTATCTTCCGTTCCTAAAGCCGGGCGTTAAGGAAAAAGACGTGGTCATCTTTGCCCGGATTTTCGCTACCATGATTAATGCTGGACTCCCGCTGATTCAGTGCCTTGACTTGCTGGCGCAGCAGGAACAGAACAAAACCTTTGCCCAAATAATCAGATCCATCAAGGAAGATATCGAGGGGGGAGCCACCCTCTTCGATTCCCTTAAAAAGTACCCCAAGGTTTTCGATGAGCTTTTTGTCAATCTGGTGGCTGCGGGTGAGAGCGGGGGTATTCTTGACGTTATTCTTCAGCGACTTTCCAATTATATGGAAAAGGCCATGAAACTCAAAGGTAAGGTCAAGGGGGCGATGACCTACCCGGCCAGTGTGCTCGTGATTTCGGTGGGCGTCGTCGCACTGCTGCTGATCAAGGTCATTCCGGTATTTCAGAAGATGTTTGAAGGAATGGGAGGAGAGTTGCCCGGTCCCACGCAGTTCCTGGTCAATTTAAGCGGATGGGCCCAGAAATATTTTGTCGTTGCAATTGTCATTGTCGTCGTTGCCGTGGTTGCCTTCAAGCGCTTTTACAAGACGGAGAAAGGAACGCTGATCATTGACCAGCTTATATTGAAATCTCCCGTATTTGGGCCACTGTTGAAGAAGGTTGCCGTGGCAAAGTTTACCCGTACCATGTCGACCATGATGTCCAGCGGCGTTCCCATCTTGGACGGTCTGGCCATAGTCAGTAAAACGTCCGGGAACAAGATCATTGAAAACGCCCTGATGAAAGTGAGAAAAAGCATCAGTGAAGGAAAGACTATTGCGGAACCGTTGTTGGAGACGGGCATCTTCCCGCCGATGGTGGTGCAAATGATTGCCGTGGGCGAGGCGACCGGCGCCCTGGACACAATGCTGGCGAAGATTGCTGATTTTTATGATGATGAAGTGGATGCCGCCGTGGACGCGATGACGGCTTTATTGGAGCCGTTCATGATGGTTTTTTTAGGGGGAGTTGTGGGCGGTATGATCATCGCCATGTATCTGCCCATCTTTAAGATGGCAGCCGTTGTGGGTGGCTGATCCTCAGCCAAAATAAAAAAGAATGGTCGGGATGGCGCGATTTGAACGCGCGACTCCTGCGTCCCGAACGCAGTGCCCTACCAGACTGGGCCACATCCCGACACTAAGTACGATATAAAATTTGTGATTAATTGTCCATATTTATTTTAAGGCCGGATAAAGAAAAAATCGGAGGCGCAAACGCCAGTGATCATTTACGATCTTAAATGTAAGAAAAATCACGAGTTTGAAGGCTGGTTCAAAGACAGGGCGGCTTTTGAACAACAAAAAGACCTGAACCTGATTACCTGTCCCGTCTGTGGAGAGGCGGGTGCGGAAATGGTACCCTCAACTCTGGCTATTCTGGGTCGCGATCTGAAGGCATCAGAGAAAAAACAAAATAGCGCTCTGACCCCTTCGAATGCTCTGCATCTGTTGAATGAGTTCCTTGAAAAGAATTTCGATGATGTGGGAGACACGTTCAGTGAGGTGGCGATAAAAATCCATGACGGCGAGGAAGATGCGAGAAATATCAAAGGAACCACGACCCGTCAGGAAGAAGAACTGCTCCGCGAGAAAGGGGTCCCGTTCTTTAAAATTCCTGTCATGAAACTTGATAGCTGAATCCTGCAGATTTTTTATGCTGCAACGAATTAACGTCAGATGTCTGCAAACGGCAATCGCATTTTGCGAAGCGCTTATTGGATTGAGTCATGTTTATAGGGAATAACGATTGAAAACGCTGTTTCACAACATTTTACATACCATTGGCCATACCCCTCTTATTGAGATCTTAAAGTTGAATCCTAATCCTCAGGTAAAAGTTTTTGCAAAGATGGAGAGTTTCAACCCCGGCGGCTCCATCAAGGATAGGGTGGCGCTTTTTATGATCGAAGGGGCAGAGAGGCGGGGCGATCTCACTAAGGAAAAGATCATTCTCGAAGCCACCAGCGGGAATACCGGCATTGGCTTGGCCCTTGTTGCCGCGGCCAAGGGGTACCGGTTATGCCTGACCATGTCGGAAGCCGCCAGCGAGGAACGGAAAAAAATACTCAAAGCCCTGGGGGCTGAATTATTTTTTACACCGGCCGCTCAGGGGACTGACGGTGCCATCGAAATGGCCTATGACCTGATGCGCGAGTATCCGGGCAAGTATTTTTGCGCCGACCAGTTTAATAATGCGGATAACATCGCCGCCCATTATCATGGAACGGCTGAGGAAATATGGCATCAAACCGAAGGCAAGGTGACGATGGTGGTGGTAGCTTTGGGGACGACGGGAACGGCGATGGGGGTTTCCAAGCGGCTGAAAGAACTGAATCCGCAGATCAGAATCATAGGGGTCGAGCCTTATCTGCAGCATAAGATTCAAGGCCTTAAAAACATGAAAGAATCTTACCAGCCTGGCATTTACGATCGGAGCCGTCTGGATGAAAAAATAAATATCCTGGATGAAGATGCCTTCGAGATGGCCCGGCGAATGGTTCGGGAAGAGGGTGCCTTGGTGGGAATGAGCTCGGGCGCGGCGATGCATGTTGCCTTGCAGAAGGCCAGGGAATTGCAAGAAGGCCTAATCGTCGTCATCAGCCCGGACAGTGGTGAGCGATATCTCAGCACAGAACTTTTTACGGATAAGGCCCAGACGACCTTGCGTCTCTTCAATACCCTAACGCGGGAAAAAACGTTTTTTAAGCCCATCGCTGCCGAAGAGGTTCGCATTCACTCGTGCGGTCCGACGGTGCATGTGGTGCCGCACATCGGCAGCTACCGTCGCTTCGTTATCTCTGATATGATCCGCCGCTATCTTGAATTTAAGGGATATAACGTGCGGCATGTCATGAACATCGTTGATCTGGCGGACCGTTCAATCAAAGGAGCTGAACGCGCCGGTCTGGATCTCCATGCCTTTACCGAACGGAGCATAGCAGCATTTCTTATAGATATCGATAAGTTAAATATTAAAAAGGACAAGGATTATCCAAAGGCCAGTGAGCATGTTGAGGATATGCTCAATTATGTCGAAAAGTTGATGGAACGGGGTTATGCTTATGAAAAATTACGGTCTGTCTATTTTGATATCTCTAAGCTCAGTGACTATGGCTGTCTGTCCCACATCGATCTGGGCAAAGTGAAACAGGGCAGGACCGTCGAACAGGATGATTATGAAAAAGACAGTCCTGTGGATTTTACTCTCCTGAAAAGATCGACCCTTAACGAATTAAAACGTGGCATCTATTTTAAAACCCGATGGGGGAATGTGCGGCCCAGCTGGCATTTGGAATGCGCTGCCATATCCTTGAAATATCTGGGTGAAACATTTGATATTCATGCCAGCGGGACGGATATTGTTTTCCCCCACTGTGAAAATGTCATGGCCATTGGGAAGGCCGTAACGGGCAAAAGGATGGCGAATTACTGGCTGAATACGGAACTACTGATGATCGACGGTAAGAAAATGTCCCGTTCCCTCAATAACGTGATTACAATAGAAAATTTGGAAAGGCAGGGATATTACGGTACGGAGGTCCGTTTTTTTCTGTTGAGCGCGCATTATCGCAAGCCGCTGAACTTTACTTTCGGCGCGCTGGATACTGCAAAAAATACAGTACGAAAGCTGAATGGATTTATTCAGAGACTGATCCGCTATCGCTCCGGAACAGGCTTTCCCGACACAGATCAATGCATTTATGATGTTAACCAGTCCTTCACGAACGCCATGGATGATGACCTGAATGTTTCAGCGGCACTGGCTTGTCTATTTGAATTTGTAAAAAAAATAAGTGTTCCACTCTCCCATGCCCATCTGAATGAAAAGGAGCGGGATCGCATCCTTGCGGCGATGAAAAAAATGGATGATGTCCTCGGTGTGATGAATTTTAAGGAAGAGACCATCAGCGAGGAGGTCTGGAAGCTGTTGCGGGAAAGAGAAGACCTGAGGCGTGCAGGCCAATGGAAAGCATCAGATGATATCCGGGACAGACTCTTGACCAAAGGCATTGAAGTTTCCGATACGCCCAAGGGAATGGTGTGGCGTATGACAAGATAACAGATGACGAACTTGAAAAAGTCGAAAAATAAGCCGAAAACAACCGCTGTAAGAAGCCAGCATGCAAGGTACGCAAGGCCTTCCCTGAGGAATGAGGTTTTCTTGGACGTATGCCGAACGGCACTTTTTGCGAAACTGTCAAAAAAAATCTTGACAAACATCGTCTTAGAATCTAATGTCACCAATTCGCATGAGTCATGCGAGCAAGTGTGGGCTTGTTATTGTTAAGCAATATCGTTTTATTTATAGTGAAGTTTGGGGGTTAGCGCCTTACTCGAGCTGGCGTAGCTCAATAGGTAGAGCAGCTGATTTGTAATCAGCAGGTTGCGGGTTCGAGTCCCATCGCCAGCTCCAGATATTTGTTTGGCTTTTGGAGGGGTTCCCGAGTGGCCAAAGGGAGCAGACTGTAAATCTGCCGGCGTAGCCTACGGAGGTTCAAATCCTCCCCCCTCCACCAGTTTTCATCCGAAAATTTAACCCATGGTCGGGTGGCCGGCAAGGGGCAATCGGCTGTCTATTATTGAGGCGGGAGTAGCTCAGTGGCTAGAGCGTCAGCCTTCCAAGCTGAGGGTCGCGGGTTCGAATCCCGTTTCCCGCTCCATAGATATAAAGAAAGGCATCTATCATCAGCCCACGTAGCTCAGTCGGTAGAGCACATCCTTGGTAAGGATGAGGTCACCAGTTCAATCCTGGTCGTGGGCTCCATATCATTTTTGAAGGTGTGTTTATGCGCAATATTATTACCTTGGCTTGCACGGAGTGCAAACAGAGAAATTATACGACCACAAAGAATAAACGGACTATGCAGAATCGCCTGGAGTTAAAAAAATTCTGCAAATTCTGCCGGGGACACAAGGTTCACAGGGAGACCAAATAGTTCACCCTTGTTTAGGGACAAACCGTTTGGAACAGGCCAGTAGCTCTAATGGATAGAGCGCCGGACTCCAAATCCGGATGCTGGGGGTTCGAGTCCCTCCTGGCCTGCCATTTTTTCTTTTGCTGTTCTGGATGAAGGATTTCTTAATGGATAAAATTAAACTGATATTTGAAAAGGTTAAGCAGTTTTTAAAAGAGGCAAAGATGGAGCTTAAGAAAGTCACATGGCCGACGCGGAAACAGACGTTGGCGTCAACGTCCGTTGTGATCGTTGTCGTGGTAATTATCTCTGCCTTTTTGGGCATTGTTGATTTCGGACTGAGTAAAATTATTAGGCTGGCTCTGGGTTGAAGCATATGGCTTTCAAATGGTATGTTGTTCATACATATTCCGGTTTTGAAAACAAGGTCAAGGTTTCTCTCCAGGAGAGAGTTGCTGCTTCGGGCATGCAGGATTTTTTTTCGGATATCCTGATTCCTGAGGAGGATGTTGTGGAACTGGTCTCCGGTGAAAAGAAGACTTCCAAACGCAAGTTTTTCCCCGGATATATCCTTGTCCACATGGAGATGAACGATAAAACCTGGCATATCGTCAATGATACGCCGAAAGTGACCGGTTTTATCGGAGGCAAGGACAAACCAACGCCAATTCCCGACAGGGATGTGGAAAATCTGAAAACCAGGATTGATGAAGGGACTTTAAAGCCCAAACCGAAATTCAAATTCGAAGAGGGTGATCATGTGCGGATTATCGACGGCCCCTTCACCAATTTTGATGGTGTGATTGATGAAGTGAAGCCCGAAAAGGGCAAGTTAAGGGTGATTGTCAGTATATTCGGCCGTTCCACGCCGGTAGAGCTGGATTTCATTCAAGTTGTTCAGAATTGAAGTCGCGCACCAGGTTTGGGGATTCAATAAGCCTGTGTCTTGAGCCAGGTTATTCACGAAAATAGGTGGTCATTATGGCAAAGAAAATAATCGCGAACATTAAGTTGCAAATCAAGGCCGGGAAAGCTACCCCCTCACCGCCCATAGGACCGGCCCTGGGGCAGCATGGCGTTAATATCATGGAATTCTGCAAGGCCTACAATGCCATGACGCAAAATCAGGAAGGAACGGTGATTCCTGTTGTGATTACCGTTTATGCGGACCGTTCCTTTACCTTTGTGACAAAGACTCCTCCGGCCTCGGTTCTGCTGAAGCAGGCCGCCAAGATTGCCAAAGGTTCGGGAAATCCGAAAAAGGATAAGGTCGGGGCGGTCAGCACGAAACAGATTCGGGAAATTGCCGAACTGAAATATCAAGATTTGAATGCTGTGGACATGGCCGGTGCAATCCGGATTATTGAAGGAACGGCCAAGTCCATGGGGATTGAAATAACAGCATAGGCTTGAATCAAGGAAAAGCTTAGGAATGTGCAAAATAGACATCCGGTTGAGCGTTATTAAATGTGTCCTCCGTATGAGGACGTCATGTTCTGAAAAAGGATCGCTTCATTTTGAGGTTTGATTATGTCCAGAAAAGGTAGAAGAATTTTAGAAGCCAAGCGGAGAATTGAGTCAGGGAGGCGCTATTCCCTGAAAGAAGCCATTGATCTCGTGGTGACGACATCAAAGGCAAAATTTGACGAGACGGTTGACGGGGCGATCCGCCTGGGCGTTAACCCTGCGCATGCGGATCAAATGGTCCGGGGCAGTGTGGTGCTGCCTCATGGCTTGGGGAAAACAGTTCGGGTCCTTGTTTTTGCCAAAGGCGAAAAAGAGAAGGAAGCATTGGGGGCTGGCGCTGATTTTGTCGGATCCGATGAAATGATTGAAAAAATCAAGGGGGGCTGGCTCGATTTTGACAGGGTTGTCGCTACGCCGGACATGATGGGCAGTGTCGGAAAACTGGGTAAAATTCTGGGTCCGCGGGGATTGATGCCGAACCCTAAAGTCGGAACGGTGACCTTTGATGTGGCGAAGGCTGTCCAAGAGCTTAAGGCGGGTAAAGTGGAATTCCGCGTTGAGAAGGCCGGCATTGTCCACAGTCCTCTGGGAAAGGTTTCCTTCGGCATCGAGAAGCTTCAGGAAAATACGCTTGCCTTCATCGAAACCATCGTTAAATTGAAACCGGCCTCCAGCAAGGGGACCTACTTGAGAAGCATTTCTGTTTCCACAACCATGGGGCCCGGTGTTAAAATCGATCCCTTGGATGTGAGAAACGTTTAGGGGAAAAAGTGGGAAATAATTGAAGAGTCTGAGACAGCAGGTACGCCGGTTTAAACGATATGCATCGGCCTGCCGAGATCATCTTTTTTAAAGTTCCTTCGGGTATAACCATGAGCATAACATCGTTTCCTGTGGGCGGCCTGTTCTCTGACTTTCTTTTTTGGATGATGATATTCAGCAATAGGACATAAATTAAGAGAGAGGAGGTTTGAGATTGGATCGGAAGACGAAGGAGCTGGTTGCAAATGAGCTTCACGAGAAGTTAAAGGATTTCGACTTGGCTGTCTTGGCGCATTACAGCGGGTTGAATGTAGAAAAATTAACGATCCTCCGGATGGCATTGCGTAAGACAGATACTGAATTGAGGGTCGTGAAGAACACGCTTCTTAGAATCGCTTCAAAAGATACCGACCTTGGCCTGTTGCAGGATCATTTCAAGGGGTCCCTCGCGATTGCGCTCAACAGCAGTGACGCAGTCGAGTCCGCCAAAGTCCTGGTTGACTTTGCCAGGAAGAATGCCGAACTCGAAATTGAAGCAGGCATGCTAAAAGGCAAAGTCATCAGCCGGGATCAGATCAGCGCCTTGGCTGCATTGCCGTCCCGGGAGATTCTGCTGGGCAAACTCCTGTCTGTATTTATCGGGGTGCAGACGGGGTTGGTAAACGTTCTAAGCGCGGTTCCCAGAAGTTTTGTCCAAGGTCTCGATGCCTATCGAGTAAAAAAGGAAGCAATGTAAATATAAAGCATACAGGAAGGAATGAAAGATATGTCAAAGCAGATTACGAAAGAAGACGTGGTAAAATTTATCGAAGGAATGACGGTCCTTGAGTTGTCTGAACTGGTCAAGGAACTGGAAAAGAAATTTGGCGTGTCGGCAGCGGTGCCGGTTGCCGTGGCCGCCGCCCCTGCGGGCGCCGATGCCGCGGCCACGGCTGAGGAAAAAACGGAATTTGACGTGATTCTCACTGGTTTTGGCGAGCAGAAAATTCAGGTGATCAAAGTTGTGCGGGCGATCACCGGTTTGGGGCTGAAAGAAGCCAAGGACCTCGTGGAAGGTATTCCCAAGCCGATAAAAGAGGCGATTTCAAAAGACGAGGCTGTAGATATCAAGAAGAAAATTGAAGAGGTTGGCGGAACAGTCGACGTGAAGTAGTTCCCGTTTCAATCAGTCTATGGCGGTAAGTCTGGCCTTTGCAAGGAAACATGCGAAGATCGACGCCAGAGCAAAGAGGTCATCCCGATTACTCGGGACAGGCGAATAGGCGAAATCATAAAGGATACTATGAGCGAGCTGAGAAAAAATTTTGGCCGGATAAGAAAGATTGTTGATGTTCCCAATCTGATCGATATTCAGACCAAGTCTTACGAAAAATTCCTGCAGAAACAGACAGAGCCGGAAAAACGAAGGAACTTTGGCCTGCAGGGTGCATTCAAGAGCGTCTTTCCGATTTCTGATTACAGCCGCAAATGTTCACTTGAATTCGTAAGCTATAAGATCGGGGATGTCCGTTATAATATCGAGGAATGTGTGCAGAAGGGGATGACTTATGCCGCTCCCTTGAAGATTGTTGTCCGGCTCGTGGTTTTTGAGACCGAGTCGGGTTCCGATCAGCGTCAAATCCGCGATATCAAGGAGCAGGAAATATACTTCGGCGAGGTCCCTTTAATGACCGAAAACGGGACGTTCGTTGTCAACGGGACCGAACGGGTCATCGTCAGTCAACTCCACCGATCGCCGGGTATCTTTTTTGATCATGACAAAGGAAAAACCCTGGCCAGCAGCAAATTAATCTACTCGGCTCGTATTATTCCCATCCGTGGCTCCTGGCTGGATCTCGAGTTTGATTCGAAAGATATTCTCCATGTCCGCATTGACCGAAGACGAAAAATGCCCGTCACGATTCTGCTCAAAGCGATGGGCTATACGACGGAGAAACTACTGAACTACTTTTACAAAGTTGAGGCCATTACACTGGAGGGGGATAGATTCTATATGGCGCTCGACGATTCCGTCATCGGGGGAAAAGCGCCGGAGGATATTATCGAGTTAAAGACGGGTGAGGTCATTGTCAAGAAAGGAAAAAAGATTTCCAAACCGCTGTTGAAGCGCATGACAGACGTCAATATCAATCGTGTCGCAGTGAGTGACATGGACATGCTCGGGAAAATCGTAGCAACTGACGTGCTCGATCCAAAAACGGGTGAAGTGTTGTTGAACTGTAATGAAGAATTGACTTCTGAAAGTCTTGAGAAAGTTCGTGAGCGGGACATCCGCCAGATGCATATTATCCATATGGATGAGGACCGGACCGATGCGTCCATCCGGCATACGCTGTTGACGGACCGGATCGAAACGGGGGCAGAGGCGATTATTGAAATATACCGAAGACTCCGGCCCAGCAATCCGCCGACGCCGGAAACGGCAAACGCCTTTTTCCGCAGCCTCTTTTTTGAATCGGAAACCTATGACCTGTCCGATGTCGGTCGTGCGAAGATGAATTACAAGCTTCGCATGAACGTGCCGACGGATGTGACCGTTCTGACGCATGAGGATATCCTGACGGCGGTCAAGTACCTTATTGATCTCAAGAATGGCGTGGCGGAATGCAATGTGGACGATATTGATCACTTGGGCAACCGGCGCGTTCGGTCGGTGGGAGAACTCATCGAAAATCAGTACCGGATCGGGCTGGTCAGGATGGAACGGGCCATCAAGGAAAAGATGAGTCTCCAGGATTTAGAAACCATGATGCCCCACGATCTGATCAATGCGAAACCGGTCTCTGCGGTTGTCAACGAATTCTTCGGGTCCTCCCAGTTGTCCCAATTCATGGATCAGACGAATCCTCTTTCTGAAATTACGCATAAACGCCGTCTTTCGGCGCTGGGGCCGGGCGGTCTGACCCGAGAGCGGGCGGGCTTTGAGGTCCGGGACGTCCACCCCACCCATTACGGACGGATCTGTCCGGTTGAAACGCCGGAAGGACCGAACATTGGATTAATTGTCTCCTTGAGCACCTATGCACGGGTCAACGAGTTTGGCTTTATTGAAACGCCTTACCGATTGGTTAGAGATGGACAAGTCCAGGATGAAGTCCGTTATCTGACGGCCATCGAAGAGGAGACCTTCATCATTGCCCAAGCCGATCGCCCGCTGGATCAGAATGGGCGGTTTATCGGCGAACTCATCTCAGCCAGAAAGGGAGGCGACTTTCTTACGGTGTTGCCTGAAGAAATTAATATGATGGACGTGTCGCCCAACCAGTTGGTCAGCATTGCAGCCACTCTGATTCCTTTTCTGGAACATGATGATGCCAACCGGGCGCTGATGGGATCCAATATGCAGCGTCAGGCCGTACCCCTGATGAAGCCTGCTGTTCCCCTTGTAGGGACGGGGATGGAATCCATTGTGGCCAGAGATTCCGGAGCCGTTGTTGTCGGCAAGCGATCGGGTGTGGTAGAAAGCGTCGATGCATCCCGTATTGTTATTAAATCTGACGGCGCCGAACAGGACGGGCTCGATATCGGCGTTGATATTTACAACCTCATCAAGTACCAACGTTCGAACCAGGATACCTGCTTTAACCAAAAACCGATTGTGAACAAGGGCGATCGGATCAATAAAGGCGACATCATTGCAGATGGGCCGGCCACGGACAATGGTGAGTTGGCGCTGGGACGCAATGTGATGGTGGCCTTCATGTCATGGGGGGGATACAACTACGAAGATTCCATCCTGGTCAGCGAAAGGATCGTCAAGGATGATGTTTACACATCCATTCACATTGAGGAATTTGAAACAATGGCCCGGGACACCAAGCTCGGGAAAGAAGAAATCACAAGAGATATCCCTAATGTGGGCGAAGAAGCCCTTCGGAATCTCGATGAGAGCGGGATCGTCCGCATGGGGGTAGCCGTCAAACCCGGCGATATCCTCGTTGGGAAAATCACCCCAAAAGGGGAGACCCAGTTGTCCTCTGAGGAGAAGCTGTTGCGGGCCATTTTTGGTGAAAAGGCCAGTGACGTCCGGGATACTTCTCTGCGTGTGCCGCCCGGCGTTGAAGGGACGGTTATTGATGCCAAGATTTTTATCCGAAAGGGATCCGAAAAAGACCATCGTTCACAAATTATCGAAGAAGAAGCTTTCGCATTGGTTTGCAAGGATCGAGACGATGAAATCCGAATCATCACAGAGGCCGTCAAAGACAGGATTTCCGGGATGCTCATCGGCAAAACCGCCGCTGCCAAACTGGTTGATCCAAAAAAGAAAAAAATCGTTTTGAAGAAAGGCGATCTGATAACCAAAGACACCTTGGGGATGATTCCGTTTCCCCTCTGGAAAGACATTTGTTGCCTTCAGGAGGAAGCCCTTGAAGAAAAAATCAAGTCCCTGCTGGAAAATCTATCCCGAAAAATTGATTTCGTGAATGCCTTCTTTGAAGAGAAGCAGGAGAAACTGAAATCCGGCGATGAGCTTCCGCCGGGCGTGATCAAGCTTGTGAAGGTTTATATTGCCATCAAGCGAAAGCTTTCCGTTGGCGATAAAATGGCCGGTCGTCACGGGAATAAAGGCGTTCTGTCCCGCATCTTGCCCGATGAAGATATGCCCTATTTTATTGACGGGACGTCGGTGGATATTATCTTAAACCCGCTGGGAGTTCCATCCCGCATGAATGTCGGGCAGATTCTTGAGACGCATCTTGGCTGGGCGGCTAGGGGGCTGGGTGAGAAGATCAATGCGCTGCTGGAAAAATATTACGGCACTGATCAACTGAAAAAAGAATTGAAGAAACTTTATGCGTCACCAGAGGCGGATCGCTTCATAGACGGGGCGACAGAGGAAGAAATTAAAAAGTTTATCAGACGCTTAAAGGCGGGTCTATCGGTAGCAACCCCCGTTTTCGACGGGGCCGATGAAGCTGAAATTCAGGATATGCTGAAGCTGGCGAATCTTCCGGAAACCGGTCAAACTATCTTGTTTGACGGGAGAACCGGTGAGCCTTTTGATCAGCAGGTGACAGTGGGAATTATTTACATGTTAAAGCTCCACCATCTGGTTGATAACAAGATTCACGCGAGGTCCATCGGGCCTTATTCGCTCGTGACCCAGCAGCCGCTGGGGGGGAAGGCACAGTTTGGAGGGCAACGGCTCGGGGAAATGGAAGTCTGGGCGATGGAGGCCTACGGGGCCGCCTATTCGCTTCAGGAATTTCTTACAGTAAAATCCGATGATGTGGCGGGCCGGACGCGTATTTATGAAGCCATCGTCAAGGGCGAACATACGCTGGAGCCCGGGCTGCCGGAAAGTTTTAACGTCTTGGTCAAGGAACTGCAAAGTCTTTGTCTGGACGTTGATCTCATTGAAGATGAATGATCAGGAAAATTTTAAATGGAAAGAGCGGTATTCGGTCTTTATGGAATCCTGTATATTAACATTTTTAATTTTTCGAAGGAGATAATGATCCATGGAAGATGTTTTCAGTTATTTTGAAAAACCGAAAGACCCCATTCGGTTCAATGCCATTAAGATGGCCATTGCCTCGCCGGAGAAGATTCTTTCCTGGTCCCATGGAGAGGTAAAAAAGCCTGAAACCATCAATTACAGGACCTTCAAGCCGGAACGGGACGGCCTTTTCTGTGCAAAAATATTCGGTCCAGTCAAGGATTATGAATGTCTTTGCGGCCGCTACAAAAGGATGAAGCACCGCGGCGTCGTCTGTGAGAAATGCGGGGTGGAAGTCATCCAGTCCAAGGTGCGCCGGGAGCGGATGGGGCATATTGTTCTTGCAACACCTGTCGCCCATATCTGGTTTCTCAAAAGCCTGCCCAGCCGCATCGGGAATATCCTTGACTTGACTCTCAAGGAACTGGAAAAGGTCCTTTATTTCGAGTCTTGGATTGTACTCGACCCGAAGAACACGCCCCTGCGGAAAAAGCAACTACTGCTCGAGGAAGAACTGATAGACCTGAAGGAACAGTACGGCGCCGATGCATTTAAAGTCGGGATCGGGGCGGAAGCCATCCGTTCGATCATGGCAGAGATTGATCTGCCCAAGCTGGATGATGAGTTGCGGGACGAGTTGAAAGTTGCCGTTTCGGACACCAAACGCAAGAAACTGATCAAAAGGCTGAAGGTGGTGGAAGCGCTCCGAAAGTCCAGCAATAAGCCCGAATGGATGATTCTGACCATCCTCCCTGTCATTCCTCCCGATCTGAGACCCCTGGTTCCGCTCGATGGCGGTCGTTTCGCCACCTCGGATCTGAATGATCTTTACCGGCGCGTGATCAATCGGAACAACCGTCTTAAGCGTCTGCAGGAACTCAATGCGCCGGAGATCATCATCCGCAATGAAAAACGGATGCTCCAGGAAGCTGTTGACGTCCTGTTTGACAACGGAAGGCGGGGGCGTGCGATTACCGGTTCCAACAAACGACCCCTCCGATCGCTGTCGGATATGCTCAAGGGCAAACAGGGGCGGTTCAGACAGAATCTGCTCGGCAAACGCGTCGATTATTCAGGCCGGTCCGTGATTACCGTTGGACCGGATCTGAGATTGCATCAGTGCGGCCTGCCGAAAAAAATGGCTTTGGAACTTTTCAAACCGTTTGTTTACAACCGGCTCCAAGACAAGGGCTATGTCAACACGGTGAAAAGCGCCAAAAAGATGGTCGAGAAGGAAACAGCCGAAGTATGGGATGCCCTGGATGAGGTGGTTCGCGAATATCCCGTCATGCTGAACCGGGCTCCGACCCTCCATCGACTGGGCATTCAGGCTTTCGAACCCGTCCTGATCGAGGGCAAGGCGATTCAGCTCCATCCGCTTGTTTGTACGGCCTTCAATGCCGATTTTGACGGCGATCAGATGGCGGTCCATATTCCGTTGTCTATTGAAGCCCAGACCGAAGCCAGGGTCTTGATGATGTCCACCAACAACATTCTTTCTCCCGCAAACGGGAAACCCATTATTATCCCCGGCCAGGACATTGTCCTCGGCATCTATTACCTGACCCGATTAAGACCGGGGGTTATGGGCGAAGACATGGTCTTTGCTGATCCGACCGAGGTCCGAAGCGCCCTGGATGCCAGAATGGTGGATCTCCAGGCAAGGATCAAGGTCCGGATCCGGGGTGAAATGAAGGAAACCACCGTCGGAAGGGTCATCTTGTATGAAATCATTCCGGAACAAATCCCGTTCGATCTGATCAATAAAGTGATGAATAAAAAGGAGCTGTCCAATCTGATTGATCATTGTTACCGGTCCTGCGGAGACAAAACGACGGTTTTGCTGGCCGACCGCCTCAAGGACCTGGGATTCAAGTATGCCACGATGTCCGGCGCATCCATCGCCATCCACAATATGGTTGTTCCCGCCAACAAAAAGGACATCGTTGCCCGGGCGGACAAGGACGTCCTGAAAATTCAGAAGCAGTACATGGACGGACTCATTACGGATGGTGAACGTTATAACAAGGTGATCGACATTTGGTCCCAGGCGACCGAGAAGATCGCCGCCGAAATGCTTGTCGGCATCAGTATGGAAGAACTGGATGAAGTGAACACTGTGAAAAGGAAAGTGGAGAGTTTCAACCCCATCTTTATGATGGCCGATTCCGGAGCCAGAGGCAGTGCGGTGCAGATCAGGCAGTTGGCCGGTATGAGAGGTTTGATGGCCAAACCGTCCGGCGAGATCATTGAAACCCCCATTACGGCTAATTTCAGAGAAGGATTGACCGTTCTGCAGTATTTTATTTCAACGCACGGGGCGCGGAAAGGGTTGGCCGATACGGCGTTGAAAACGGCTAATTCCGGTTACCTGACCCGTCGGTTGGTGGATGTCGCCCAGGATTGCATCATTAACGAGGATGACTGCACGACCCTTGACGGCATCGATGTTTTCGCCTTGATGGAAGGAGGCGAAATTATCGAAACAGCCGGCGAACGTGTTCTCGGACGGGTTACCCTTGAAGACATCAGGGATCCCTTTACGGGCGAGGTGGTGGTCCAGGCCAATCAGGAGATTGATGAGGTGCTTGCAGACCAGATTGATCGGACGGGCATTGAAAAGGTCAAGATACGATCCGTTTTGACCTGTAAATCCCGACATGGGGTATGCGCCCGCTGTTATGGTCGGGACCTGTCGCATGGACACCTCGTGAATATCGGCGAAGCTGTCGGGATCATCGCTGCCCAATCTATCGGCGAGCCGGGAACCCAGTTGACCATGAGAACCTTTCATATCGGCGGGACGGCAAAATTTGAAGAACATTCAACGCTGCAATCCCGGCATGACGGAACGGTCAGATTTGTTAATCTCAATACGGTCAAAAGCAGGATCGATGTATCGTCTTCGTCTAAAATCGGAGATCTTGTGGTCATGAACCGCCACGGTGAATTGCATGTCCTCGATGAACAGCGGCGAAGCCGCGGCAAATACACCGTTCCCTACGGTGCCCATCTGAAGGTTGTTGACGGTAGCATTGTCCGTAAAGGGGATCTGCTGGCGGAATGGGATCCCTTCTCCATACCGATTCTGGCAGAAGTTGACGGGACGGTCAAGTTTGGCGATATCATTGAAGGAAGAACCATGCAAGAGCAGCTTGACGAAGTGACCGGTCTTTCCCGGAAAGTCATTGTGGAATTCCGTGGAACGGACCTGCGTCCGCGCGTGTCCCTGAAGGACAAAAAGGGGAAAACAGCGAAAGTGCCGGGCAGCAACGCGGTTGCCCGTCATCTCTTGCCGGTCGGTTCCAATATTGTTGTATCTGAAGGTGCCGTTGTCAGCGCCGGCAGCATCCTGGCAAAGATTCCGCGGGAGACGACCAAGACAAAGGATATCACGGGAGGGCTTCCCCGGGTGGCGGAGCTTTTTGAAGCCCGTAAACCGAAGGATTTTGCCGTGATCAGCGAAATCGACGGTATCGTGTCCTACGGAAAGGATGCCAAGGGCAAGCGGAAGATCGTCATCAGCCCGGAAAGCGGAGGAGAAAAGGAATATCTGATTCCCAAGGGAAAGCATGTCCGGGTACAGGAGGGCGACAGAATTTCGGCCGGTGAAGCGCTGATGGATGGGGTCAATAACCCCCATGACCTGCTGACGATCAAGGGTGAAAAGGAGCTGGCCCGCTATCTGGTGGATGAAGTCCAGGAAGTGTATCGGTTGCAGGGCGTCAAAATCAATGACAAGCATATGGAAGTCATTGTCCGTCAAATGCTGCGTCGAGTGAAGGTGGTGGATCCCGGCGACTCTTCCTTTATCGCCGACGAGCAGGTGGAACGTTATCGATTCCAGGAGGAGAATGAGCGGATTATAGCCAGAGGCAGCCGGCCGGCAATCGCAAAACCGATTCTGCTCGGCATTACAAAGGCTTCTCTGAGTACCCAGAGCTTTATTTCAGCAGCGTCTTTTCAGGAGACGACGCGAGTGCTTACGGAGGCCTCGATGGCGGGCAAGACGGATTATTTGCGGGGGCTCAAGGAAAATGTGATCATGGGACGCTTGATTCCGGCGGGGACGGGTCTTTCGATATACCGGAAACTGGGCGTTAAGACAGTCGATGACCAGAGCCCTAATGTGGGAGAGTTGGTCATGGACGAAAATAATGATGAGAAAATGCTTGACACACAGGCGGCGAATTGATAAGAAATCACCCTTTTGCTACGCCAGTAAAGCTTGTTTTAAGTGAACATTTCGGGAGGAAGCATGCCGACAATAAATCAGCTGGTTCGTAAAGGTCGAGCCAATATCCAGAAAAAACCGGCCACGCCGGCATTGGCCGGCTCACCGCAGCGGCGGGGGGTTTGCGTCAGAGTCTACACGACAACGCCGAAGAAGCCGAACTCCGCCCTGAGGAAGGTCGCCAGGGTTCGTCTGACCAGTGGTTATGAGGTAACATCCTATATCCCCGGGATGGGGCACAACCTACAGGAACATTCCGTGGTTCTGGTGCGGGGCGGGAGAGTTAAAGATCTTCCCGGTGTGCGTTATCATATCATCAGGGGAACGCTGGATGCTGTGGGTGTTCAGGACAGGAAGCAGGGTCGATCAAAATACGGGGCGAAGAAGCCAAGTTAACGGGAGAAGGTCGCATGCCGAGAAGAAGGGAAATTACAAAGCGGGAAGTCTTGCCGGACCCCAAGTATAGCAACAAGTTGGTGGCAAAGTTTATCAATAGCTTATTAAAACGTGGCAAAAAAAGTGTTGCTGAGTCGATGCTTTATGGATCTTTCGAGATTATTGAAAAAAGAACGAAGGAATCGCCTGTCGATATCTTTGAAAAAGCGATCAACAATGTCAAACCTGTCATCGAGGTCAAATCTCGCCGGGTCGGCGGCTCAACCTACCAGGTCCCTACGGAAGTCGTGCCATCAAGAAGATTAGCTTTGGGGATTCGCTGGTTGATTCTTCATGCGAAAGAGCGGACCGAAAAAACAATGAGGGAAAAGCTGGCAGGCGAAATTCTCGATGCTGCGAACAACCGGGGCGGCGCCATCAAGAAGAGAGAGAGTGTCCATAAGATGGCGGAAGCGAACAAGGCTTTTGCGCACTATCGATTTTAATATTTTTTTGGGATCCGTTTATGCGGTTTGGTGAAAAACGCAAACGCCATTAGAGGAAGGTTTTTTAAAATAACAAAGGGCGAAAGAGAATAGAGTGAAGATGAACCATTCAAAGTTTAAGGAGGTACGAAGAGATGGCTAAGAAAAAATTTGAAAGGACGAAGCCGCATCTCAATATCGGGACCATTGGGCATGTGGATCATGGTAAAACCACATTGACGGCCGCGATCACGAAGCACTTGGCCAAAAAGGGATTGGCTGAATATAGGCCCTTTGATTCGATTGATAACGCTCCCGAAGAAAAAGAAAGAGGCGTGACCATCAATATTTGCCACGTGGAGTATCAGACGGAAAAAAGGCATTATGCCCATGTTGACTGTCCCGGCCATGCGGACTATATCAAAAACATGATTTCTGGAGCGGCGCACATGGATGGTACGATCTTGGTGGTTGCAGCGTCCGACGGTCCCATGCCCCAGACCCGAGAGCATATCCTCCTTGCCCGGCAGGTTCAGGTGCCCTACATCGTTGTCTATATGAACAAGGTCGATTTGGTTGATGATCCCGAGCTTCTGGATCTGGTCGAGCTTGAATTGAGAGAACTACTGACGGCTTATGAGTTTCCGGGGGATGATATCCCAATCATTCGTGGGTCGGCATTGAAGGCGTTGGAAAATGATGACGATAATGATCCGGACGTGAAGTCCATCTTTAAGCTGATGGATGCGGTCGATTCATATATTCCTGAGCCGGTTCGTATTCTTGATAAACCGTTCCTGATGCCCGTTGGGGATGTTTTTTCCATTTCCGGCCGTGGCACCGTTGTCACCGGGAGAGTAGACCGGGGGATCATCAGAACCGGGGAAGAAGTGGAGATCATTGGCATCCGGCCGACGTTCAAGACGGTTTGCACTGGTGTCGAAATGTTTCGCAAAACCCTTGATGAAGGACGTGCGGGCGATGATATTGGCGTCCTGCTCAGGGGAACCAAGCGTGAAGAAGTTGAGCGAGGACAGGTTTTAGCGAAACCGGGATCCATTACTCCGCACACCCGGTTTAATGCTGCCGTCTATATTTTGACCAAGGAGGAAGGCGGCCGTCATACCCCGTTTTTCCCAGGCTATCGACCCCAGTTTTATTTCCGAACGACGGATGTGACAGGCGTATGCACCTTGCCGGAAGGCGTGGAAATGGTCATGCCTGGCGATAATGTCAATCTTGAGATTCAACTCATTACCCCCATTGCCATGGAGGAACAACTCCGGTTTGCCATTCGTGAGGGGGGCAGGACCGTTGGTGCAGGCGTGGTCAGCAAGATTATTGAATAAAAAATACGGATGTGACGACAACAACCATGAAAGATCAAAAAATTCGAATCCGGCTTAAGGCATACGACCACAAACTGCTCGATCGTTCCGTTGAGGATATCGTTGAGACGGCCAAGCGAACAGGCGCTCGTGTTGCCGGTCCTGTTCCGCTGCCAACGGAAATCAATAAGTATTGTGTCAATCGATCCCCCCACGTGGACAAGAAATCGAGAGAGCAGTTTGAAATCAGAACCCATAAGCGATTGATTGACATCATTGAGCCGACCCAGTCAACGGTGGATGCACTGATGAAACTGGATCTTTCTGCCGGGGTGGATGTTGAGATAAAATTATAAGTCGACGGATTAGGGGAGATGAACAGTGGTTTATCTCCCGTCTTTTTTTAGGGGCGCGCCTGGGCGCAGACAGTGTGAAGACAATGGAAATGGGTATCATAGGTAGAAAACTGGGCATGACCCAGATTTTTTCTGACGATGGCGAAGCCGTGGCCGTGACGGTCGTGGAGGCAGAGCCCTCTGTTGTGATTCAGAAAAAGACCGGAGAGACAGATGGATACGAGGCCATCCAACTGGGATATGGACGGATTAAACGGAAGAATGTCACCAGGCCCCTGCAGGGACATTTTAAAAAAGCAGATAAAGGAAATTTCAGAATCTTGCGCGAAATTAAAACTGCTGCTGACGATTACAGTATAGGCCAGGAGCTGAAGGCCGATCTTTTCCAAGCCGGTGATTATGTGGATGTGGTCGGGACCTCTAAAGGGAAGGGATTTGCCGGGGTCGTCAAAAGGCACGGATTCGGAGGGGGGCGGGCGACCCATGGTTCCATGTTTCATCGGGCGCCTGGGTCCATCGGCGCCAGTGCGGATCCGTCCAGGGTCTTCAAGGGGAAAAAATTGCCCGGTCACATGGGGAGCGAGCGGAAGACCATACAGAACATGATGGTCTGGGCCGTAAGATCCGACCAGAATCTGATTCTGATCAAGGGCTCCATTCCAGGCGGCAAAACGGGAATGGTTATGATTAAAAAGGCGAAGAAGAGGGTTCGCAGTTAGGGCGGGAATGATTATGCCGGTTTTGGATGTATATGATATTGATAATAAAAAAGTCTCGCAACTTGAAGTAAGCGATGCCGTATTTGGCGCCGAAGCAAACGAGGCTGCACTATATGAAACAGTCAGGATGCAGATGTGTTCACGGCGCTTGGGAACGGCCTCGACCAGGGAGAGAGGCGATATCCGTGGCGGTGGGAAGAAACCGTGGCGTCAAAAGGGGACAGGCCGCGCCCGGGCTGGAACCAGCCGATCGCCGATTTGGCGGGGCGGCGGCACCGTTTTTGGCCCGCATCCCAGGGACTACAGCGTCAGAGTTGCGAAAAAGGTTCGAAAGTTGGCACTGGTTTCCGCTTTGAGCATGAAAATGAAAGAACAGCGGATCATTGTCCTGAAGGATTTTCCCATGGAGGAGGTCAAGACGAAGAGATTCAAGGCGGTGTTTGACCGTTTCGGATTAAGGAAAGTTTTGTTTGTTCTCGATCGGTCGAATCCTGTTCTGGAAAAATCGTCCCGAAATATCCGGGGCGTCAAGTTGATTAGAGCAGAGGGGATCAATGTCTATGATTTGTTGGATCATGACCATGTGGTCTTTCTGGAGCCCTCTGTAAAAATGATTGAAGGGGCACTGATGTCATAATGGAATTGTATCATGTCATAAAGAGAGCGCTCATTACGGAGAAGAGCACGATCGCAAAGGATGAAACCAATAAGTATACACTTGAGGTGGATCCGAAGGCAAATAAGATCGAGATTGCTGCTGCCGTAGAAAAACTTTTTAAAGTAAAAGTTCTAAACGTGCAGGTAATGAACGTGACGGGTAAGAAAAAGCGAATGGGAAAAGTTGTCGGCCGGAAGCGTTCATGGAAAAAGGCCATTGTCACCCTTTTGCCGGGCAGTCGCATCGAAATATATGAAGGCGTATAGAAGAGAAGGATTGTAGGAATGGCGATCAGAAAATATAAACCCACATCACCGGGACGGAGATTTCAGACCTGTTCTGATTTTAAGGAAATCACTACGTCCACTCCCGAAAAGAGTCTTTTGCGGTCCCTGAAGAAATCGGGCGGACGCAACTGTCATGGAAGAGTGACCAGCCGGCATATCGGCGGCGGCCATAAACAGAAATACAGATTGATTGATTTTCGTCGGGATAAGGCCGAGGTGCCGGGGAAAGTCATGTCCATTGAATACGATCCGAATAGAACATCCAGGATAGCCTTGATCCAGTACTGTGATGGCGATAAGCGCTATATTACTGCTCCGAACAAGGTCGGTATCGGGGATGTGGTCATCAGCGGTAACAATGTTGATATCAAGCCCGGGAATGCCGTTCCCCTGAAAAATATGCCATTGGGTTCTCTGATTCATAACCTGGAGATCAAGATCGGGCGCGGCGCGCAGATGATCAGGAGTGCCGGAACCTATGGACAGTTGATGGCCAAAGAAGAGGGGTATGCGCAGGTCAGATTGCCCTCCGGAGAAGTGAGAAAAGTACTGCTGGCCTGCAAGGCGTCTATTGGTCAAGTCGGGAATATTGATCACGAGAATGTCAGTATCGGCAAGGCCGGAAGAACAAGATGGCATGGCAGACGCCCAAAAGTACGCGGGGTTGCCATGAACCCGGTCGATCACCCAATGGGAGGCGGAGAAGGAAAATCTTCCGGCGGACGTCATCCTTGCACGCCTTGGGGTGTGCCGACGAAAGGTCATAAAACGAGAACCAACAAAAGTTCAGATAAATACATTGTGAAAAGAAGAGGATAACGTGGCGCGTTCAGTCAAGAAAGGTGCATATATTGAGGAAAAGCTTCTTGAAAAGGTCAGGAAGGCTGAGGCTTCAGGAAACAAAAGCGTCATTAAGACGTGGTCACGGCGCTCAACAGTGGTTCCTGAATTAATCGGACAGACATTTGCTGTCCACAACGGCAAGAAATTTGTTCCGGTTTTCGTAACGGAAAACATGGTGGGACATAAGCTCGGTGAATTTTCGCCCACAAGAACATTCTACAGTCACGCCGGTGATCGAAAGTCAAAAGTGCGCAAATGATCTTGGCATTAAGATCATGATTTGGAGTTTATAGGGATATGGAAGCGAAAGCAATTGCTAAATATATAAGAATGTCTCCGCAGAAGGCAAAACTTGTAGCGGATTTGGTCCGCGGAAAGAAAGCTCAGGAGGCAGAGAAAATCCTAATTTTTACACGGAAGTATGCGGCGGGTGTGATCGGGAAAGTATTGAAGTCCGCTGTTGCCAATGCCAAGCAGAATCCGAATATCGATGATACGATTCTTTACATAAAAAGCATTTCTGTGGATCAGGGGCCGTCTTTGAAGCGATGGCGGGCCCGGGCGCAAGGAAGGGCCGCTGCGATTAAGAAGCGCATGAGCCATATCACAATCATCCTGGATGAACAGTAAGCGTTTGAGGAGGTGACAGTTTGGGGCAGAAGGTTAACCCGGTCGGGTTAAGATTAGGCGGCATCAAGACTTGGCAGTCGCTCTGGTTTGCAGATAAGCGCTATAAAGAACAACTTCATGAAGATATCAAGATCAGAAAATATCTCAAGAAGAAATTATTTCATGCAGGCATTTCCCACATCGACATCGAACGGGCGGCAAACAAGGCCAAAGTGAATATTTACACGGCCCGTCCGGGCATCATTATTGGCAAAAAAGGGTCAGAAATCGATAAGCTTAAGAAGGACTTGGAAGAGAACGTCACCAAGAGTGATATCATTATTAATATTCTGGAAGTGCGGAAGCCTGAAATTGATGCACAATTGGTCGCAGAAAACATTGCTTTGCAATTGGAGAGACGTGTCGCCTTTCGCCGGGCCATGAAAAAGTGCGTCACATCGGCACTCAAGTTCGGCGCAAAAGGGGTCAGGGTTGGTTGCGCCGGCAGACTGGGAGGAGCGGAAATGGCCCGCTCAGAGTGGTACCGTGAAGGAAGGGTGCCCCTGCATACGCTCAGGGCCGATATTGATTGTGGCTTTACCGAAGCCCACACGGCTTATGGCCTGATCGGTGTAAAAGTACTTATTTTTCATGGAGAAGTCCTGCCTGTAAGGAAAGAGAAAGAGAAATAAAAATAGTTTTTAGAAAGAAATTTGGCACAAATGCTGGGGTTCTCAAATTATGCTATCACCAAAGCGAGTAAAATATAGAAAGTTGCAGCGAGGACGCATGGGCGGGAAGGCAATACGGGGCAGCCAGATCACCTTTGGTGAATTTGGTCTGCAGGCAACAGAATGTGGTTGGGTTACGGCGCGACAGATTGAAGCGGCGCGGATTGCCATGACACGCCATGTTAAGCGAGGCGGCAAAATATGGATCAGGGTTTTCCCACACAAGTCCATTACGCGAAAGCCGGCGGAAACCCGCATGGGAAAGGGAAAAGGCGCCCCAGAAGAATGGGTGGCGGTGGTGCGGCCCGGATTTGTTTTATATGAGATGGAAGGTGTGTCCAGGGAAGAAGCCCGTGAGGCATTCCGGTTGGCATCCCATAAGCTATCCATATCCACAAAGTTTCTGACACGGGAGTTGTCTGATGAAAATTAAGGAAATCAGAGATTTGAATATGGATGAATTAAGCCAGAAAGAACGGGAAGCAGTGGAGGAGATGTTTCGCTTGCGTCTGCGTCATTCTACGGGTCAATTGGAGTCGTCGGCAGCATTGAATCGTGTTCGCAGAGATATCGCTCGTATAAAGACGGTCCGGAGGGAAAAGGAGGTTCGCACATAATCCATGGATAATCGGGGTAATAAAAGGACTATTAAGGGAATCGTCGTGAGTAATAAAATGGACAAGACCATTGTCGTTCGAGCGGAGAGACTGGTCAAACATGCGGTTTTTCGCAAATATATCAGAAGCCATGAGAAGTACAAGGCCCATGATGAACTCAATCGTTGTGGTGTTGGCGATAAAGTTATTATCGTTGAATCACGCCCGTTGAGCCGTGATAAGCGCTGGCGGATGCGTGAGATTCTCGAAAAGGCAAAATAGCAGTGTAGTGTTGTAGTACAGCAGGCATTCAGATAGGCGGGGTTTTTTTATGATTCAGATGCAGACTGTTTTGAATGTGGCGGATAATTCCGGTGCAAAAAAGGTTGCATGTATAAAGGTTCTGGGTGGTTCGAAAAGAAGGTATGCCGGCGTGGGGGATGTCATCATGGTATCCGTGAAAGAGGCAATGCCGAATTCGAAAGTCAAAAAAGGGGATGTTATGAGGGCCGTCATCGTGCGGACTGCCAAGGAAACGCGCCGCCCGGATGGATCTTTTTTGAAATTCGATGATAACTCAGCGGTGCTGATTAATAATCAGATGGAGCCGGTCGGTACGCGTATCTTCGGACCCGTTGCCCGCGAACTCAGAGCGAAGCAGTTTATGAAGATCATCTCTTTGGCTCCTGAGGTTTTGTAGAGGCTAGCGACCCGTTTTATGAGGATATCCGTAGGATAGCACAAAGGACTGAAGATGCAGAAAATAAAACTGAAAAAAGGTGACGCCGTCAAGGTCGTTGCCGGCAAGGAAGCTGGAAAGATAGGCAAGATCCTGAAGGTGATCGGCAAGGAAAATAAGATTGTGGTTGAAAAACTCAATCTGATCAAGAAGCATCAACGGCCTGACGCTCGCGGCAAAGGGGGTATTGTTGAGAAAGAGGCGCCCCTGCAAACATCGAACGTCATGCTTGTGTGCAATAAATGCAATGTCGGTGTCCGGATTGGCTACAAGATTCTGGATGATGGGAAAAAAGTCCGCCTCTGTAAAAAATGCGGCGAAATCTTGGATGCATAGGTCAGAAAATGGCAAGATTAAAAACATATTACGAGAAAAAAGTCGTTCCTGTCTTGATTGATGTTTTTCGGTATAAGAATCGTATGGAAGTACCAAAAATTGAAAAAATTGTTGTGAGCATGGGGCTGGGCGAGGCGATCCAAAATATCAAGATTCTCGACGGCGCCGTTCAGGAGCTTGCGCTGATCACAGGACAGAGACCGGTCATTACGAAGGCCAGAAAATCCATCGCAACGTTCAAGCTTCGCCAGGGAATGTCGATCGGGTGTTGTGTCACCCTCAGGAGCGAGCGGATGTATGAGTTCTTTGATCGACTGGTTAATGTGAACCTTCCCAGAGTCAGGGATTTCAGGGGTATCTCTCCAAAATCTTTTGATGGAAGAGGCAATTTTGCCATGGGGCTGAAGGAGCAAATTATCTTTCCTGAAATTGACTATGACAAAATTGATAAGGTCAAAGGAATGAATATTGTGATTGCCACCTCGGCGAAGACCGACGAGGAAGCCAGGCAACTGTTAAAGCTAATGGGCGTGCCCTTTAAAAATTAAAGTTTGTGGAGGCATTGATTTGGCAAAAAAATCTTTAATTGCAAAGGCAAAAAGGTCGGCGAAATACCCCGTCCGGGACTATAATCGCTGCCCGCTGTGCGGTCGGCCTCGGGCCTATTATCGAAAGTTTGACATGTGTAGAATATGCCTAAGGAATCTTTCTCTCAAGGGTGAGATCCCGGGTGTCATAAAATCCAGTTGGTAAGATAATTTTCAAGGAGCTTTTTATGGGAATGACCGATCCGATTGCAGACATGCTCACCAGGATCAGAAATGCGAATCGCGTCCATTTCAAGAGCGTTGATGTCTTATTGTCGCGCATGAATCTTCATCTGGCGGAAGTGCTGAAGAACAATGGTTATATAAGTGGTTATGATACCAAGAAGCCTGATGGCGGTTTCGGGATGCTGCGGATCTATCTCAAATATGCAGATGCCAAGCGTGCTGTCATGACCGATATCCAAAGGGTCAGCAGGCCCGGGCGGCGCGTCTATGTAAAAAGTGAAAAAATACCAAAGGTGTTGAATGGATATGGAATTGCCGTCCTTTCCACTTCCCGGGGCATCATAACGGACAAGGATGCCAGACAATTGAATGTCGGTGGTGAGATCCTTTGTAATGTCTGGTAGATGGCGCCATCAGAACGTGCAAGACAAATGGAGATTTTTTCATGTCAAGAATAGGTAAAAAGCCCATCTTGTTGCCGGTGGGCGTCAAGGTCATTATGAATCAGGCGAATCTCAGTGTGCAGGGACCGAAAGGGATGCTGTCGATGGAGGTTCCGCAAGGCATCGATGTGGCGCTGGAGGATAATGCCATCGTCGTCAAGAAAACGTACGACGACCGAAAAACCAGATCTTACCATGGGCTCACGAGAACATTGGTGGATAATATGGTCACGGGAGTGAGTGCGGGCTTTGAAAAGAAACTGGAAATCTCCGGCGTTGGCTATCGTGCGGAGGCCAGTCATGACAGGCTCAAACTTGTAGTCGGATATTCTAGTCCGTCCGTGTATGTCATCCCTGAAGGGATTGCTGTCAAGGTCGATAAGCTGGTAAATATTGTCGTATCCGGCATCGATAAGCAGATGGTGGGACGCGTTGCCGCTGAGATCAGGGCATTGAGGAAACCGGAGCCGTACAAGGGTAAAGGGATTCGGTATGTCGGCGAGCAGATCAGGCGGAAAGTGGGCAAATCAGTGGGAAGTTGATCATTGAAGAACACCAGAAGAGAAAGATCACGAGTGTGATCCGCAAGGTGGTGTTATCGTACGAACGAGGTAGAACATTGGCTTCGAAAAAAGTTGAAAAGATCAGAGCGAAACGGACAAAAAGGATAAGGGCCAGGATGTTTGGGACAGGCGCGAAACCTCGCCTCTCTCTGTTCAGAAGCGCTTGTCATATTTATGTGCAGGCCATAGATGATGATTTGAAAAAAACACTGACCGAGGCTTCAACCCTGAGCAAAGAGTTGCGTGACAGACTGTCAGGCATGAAAAAAGTGGATCAGGCAAGGGAAGTCGGCAAGTTAGTTTCGAAACGATTACAGGCGATTGGCATCGGACGCGTCGTATTCGATCGGGGACGTTGTCTTTACCATGGTCGCGTCAAAGCGCTTGCGGAAGCGGCCAGAGAAGCGGGACTAAAATTTTAAAAGGGCATTACCTTATACCTTGCGAAGGATAATGATGACTGGAAAAGAAAAAATGGAAGAATTTGATCTGCTCGACAGGGTAATCGCGATTAACAGAACCGCTAAGGTGGTCAAAGGGGGGCGCCGATTCAGATTCAGCGCCGTTGTGGTTGTCGGTGACGGCAGTGGCGCTGTCGGTGCCGGGCTTGGTAAAGCCCACGAAGTGCCGGAGGCAATCAGAAAGGGAACAGAACAGGCAAAAAAGAATATGACCAAAGTGGCTGTCCTGAACAGGACCATTCCCTATGAAATCATCGGTCAGTACGGGGCCGGCAAAGTCCTGCTGAAGCCGGCCTCTGAAGGGACGGGACTGATTGCGGGTGGGGCTGTTCGGGCTGTACTCGAGGTTGCCGGCGTGCATAATGTGTTGACTAAATGTCTCGGCTCCCATAATCCGCATAATCTGGTCAAGGCAACCATTGATGGCCTTCGTCGTCTCCGGGATCCAAATGATATTGCGATGCTGAGGGGCATACACGCTACAGAAATGAACGCGCTGAAAAAATGAGGTAGTTTGTGCAAAATAAGCTCAAAATAACACTGGTTAAAAGTTCCATCGGCCGCCCCGCGCCGCAGCGAAAGGTTTTGACGGGAATGGGGCTTGGCAAACTGAACCGATCGGTTCTCCTAGAGGATACTCTCGAGATCAGGGGGATGGTCAAGAAGGTCTGCCATCTGGTTTCCATGGAAGAAGTAAAAGGGGAATGACATATGAATTTGAGTTCGTTGCAGCCACCGGCAGGTTCCCGGAAAAAGCGAAAAAGGGTTGGACGCGGGGATGGTTCCGGGCATGGCGGGACGTCCTGTAAAGGCGCCAAAGGCCAGAATGCGCGTTCCGGAGGTGGAACGAGGCCAAGCTTTGAGGGGGGGCAAATGCCTCTGGCAAGAAGGCTGCCGAAAAGGGGTTTCCGCAATATCTTCCGTAAAACGATTGTTGCTGTTAACATTGAGCAATTGAACAGATTTCCCGCTGGGTCTGTGATTGACGCGGAGAGTCTCATCCGGGCCGGTCTCGTGAACAGAAAATACGACGGGATCAAGTTACTGGGCAAGGGAGTCATTGATTATCCCCTTTCTGTGAAAGTGGATATGGTCAGCCAGGGGGCCAGAACCAAGATTGAAGCCGCCGGCGGGTCGATTACAGAGGTCAACTGATTTGTTAGATGGCTTAAAAAATATCTCCAAGATACCGGAGCTGCAGAAGCGGATCCTTTTCACCTTTCTGATGCTCATCGTTTATCGGATCGGCGCCCATGTGACGACGCCGGGGATAGACACGGCAGCGCTGGCGGCCTTTTTTGCACAGGCAAAGGGATCCTTGCTGGGGCTCTTTGACATGTTTGCCGGTGGCGCTTTAAGCAATTTATCCGTCTTTGCCTTGGGAATCATGCCCTATATCAGCGCATCCATTATTCTCCAGCTGCTGACGGTTGCTTTTCCCTACCTGGAAAAATTATCCAAGGAAGGCGAGGCCGGCAGAAGAAAGATCACCCAGTACACGCGCTACGGAACGGTCATTCTTAGTGTCATTCAGGGGTTCGGCATTGCCATCGGTCTGGAGAATATGGCTGGTCCGACGGGGGTGTCGATCGTCATCGAACCCGGATGGGCCTTTAGAATGATGACGGTGATTACACTGACGGCCGGTACGGCCTTTATCATGTGGGTCGGTGAACAGATCACGGAGAAAGGAATTGGCAACGGAATATCCCTGATCATTTTTGCCGGGATCGTGTGCCGGGGCCCGGAGGCCATTATCAAAACGTTTAAGCTGATGTCTTCAGGGGAGATGGGTATTTTCGCGATCATCATTCTCTGTGTCATGATGATCGCGGTGGTGGGCGTCATCGTCTTTGTGGAAAGCGGTCAACGGCGGATCCCGGTTCAATATGCAAAGCGGATTGTAGGGAGAAAAATGTACGGCGGTCAAACGACCCACCTGCCTTTAAAGGTCAATACGGCAGGTGTGATTCCACCAATTTTTGCGTCTTCTATTATCATGTTTCCCGCAACTATTGCGAATTTTATTCCTCATCCATGGATGAAGTCCATCGCCGACGCCCTGGTGCCGGGACGCGTCGGGTATGAGATGCTTTACGTCGCCTTCATTGTTTTTTTCTGTTACTTTTATACGGCGGTGACCTTTAATCCTGTGGATGTGGCCGATAATATGAAAAAATACGGTGGCTATGTGCCGGGAATACGGCCAGGAAAGAAGACCGCGGATTACATTGATGACGTGCTGACCCGGTTGACATTCAGCGGTGCGATTTACGTTTCGGCAGTTTGTGTCCTTCCCAGTATCCTGATCAGTTATTTCAACGTACCCTTTTATTTCGGGGGAACGGCACTTCTGATCGTTGTCGGGGTTGCCCTTGATACGGCTGGCCAGATCGAAACGCATTTGCTGACGAGGCAGTATGAGGGTTTCATGAAGAAAGGGCGGATTGCCGCCAGGCGACGGTGAGTGGCGCCATCTGCTGGAAGGTTTTATAAGATGATTATCCTCAAGCGACCTGAGGAAATCGAAAAGATAAGGACAAGTAACATTATTGTCGCGGATATCCTGAAAGAACTGAAAGAAAAAATAAGACCAGGTATAACGACGTTGGAGCTTAATCGCTATTCCGAGGATCTGGCTAAAAAAAAAGGAGCCACGCCCGCATTTAAAGGGTATCGCGGCTATCCTTTTGCTCTGTGTACATCCGTTAACTCAGAAGTCGTACATGGGATGCCGTCCAACCGGGCTCTTAAATCAGGAGATATTGTCAGTCTGGATTTCGGCGCCCGCTATCAGGGATATTATGGGGATGCCGCCATGACCGTGCCCGTCGGCGATGTTACCGAGGAAGCCCGGTTGTTGCTGCAAACCACGGAAAGCAGCCTTTATGACGGAATCCAGCAGGCCCGGGAGGGGAACAGACTGGGCGATATTGCCGCAGCCGTGCAGAGACGCGTTGAAGCGGCTGGTTTCTCCGTCGTCAGGGACTTTGTCGGTCATGGGATTGGTAAAGATCTGCATGAAGAACCTCAAATTCCAAATTATGGGGTTCGCGGCAGAGGGGTTGAATTAAAAAATGGGATGGTCCTGGCCATCGAACCGATGGTGAATGCGGGAACTTGCAAGGTCAGAATTCTTTCCGATGGGTGGACGGTTGTTACCGAGGATGGTTTGCTATCGGCGCATTTTGAGCATACGGTGGCCATAACCAATGAAGGTCCGGTCATTCTGAGTGTCGGGAACTGAGAACGGCAATATTTATGGCGAAAGAAGAACCCATAGAGGTTGAAGGACGTGTTGTTGAGCCCCTGCCCAATGCCATGTTTCGCGTTGAACTGGATAATGGACATCGTGTTCTTGCCCATATTTCGGGGAAAATGCGCATGCACTTCATTAAAATACTGCCCGGAGACAAGGTGACAGTTGAATTGTCGCCCTATGACTTGACCAGAGGCAGGATTGTCTACAGGACGAAATGAACGGTCAAGCGGGGGTATGCCGAGTGACAAATACCAGGCTCATGGCGGTTCTCGATTGGTTTGAGGAGCAGACATTATGAAAGTACGGTCTTCCGTTAAAAAGATATGTGACAAGTGTAAAATTATCAGGCGCCGCGGCGTACTGAGAATCATTTGTGAGAATCCCAAACACAAACAGCGACAGGGATAAGAGAGGGTTGTTATAAATCAGGAGGATGGCAGGTGGCAAGAATTGCAGGAGTGGATTTACCCAAAAGCAAAAGAATGGAGATTGCACTCACCTATATCTACGGCATAGGGCGGTCGAAGTCTAAAGATATTCTTCAAAAGGCAGGCGTCAGTGCGGATACAAAAACAGATCATCTTGCCGATGCGGAGATTACCGCGATCAGAAATGTCATCGACAGGGACCATAAGGTTGAGGGTGATTTACGTCGAGATATCTCCATGTCTTTGAAACGGCTCATGGATATCGGTACCTATCGGGGGCTGCGGCATCGCAAGGGGCTTCCCGTGCGGGGCCAGCGGACCAGCACCAACGCCCGGACGCGAAAAGGACCCCGGCGGTCCATCGCGGGGAAAAAGAAATAAATCGCAGTGATCGGGGGGATCAATGGCTAAGGCAGTCAGAAAGACAGGGAAGCGGAAAGAAAAAAAGAATATCACCGAAGGGGTTGCCCATATTCAATCGACTTTCAACAACACGATTGTCACGATCACAGATATGAGCGGTAACGTGATTGCCTGGGCCTCTGCCGGGATGCAGGGATTCAAGGGATCGCGAAAGAGTACGCCCTTTGCCGCGCAAATGGCGGCGGAAGATGCGGTTAAAAAAGCGAAGGAGCACGGGATGCGCAGTGTTCAGGTATATGTCAAGGGCCCCGGTTCAGGGCGTGAATCTGCCCTGCGGTCGCTCCAGTTGGCTGGATTGAACATCAGTCTGATCCGGGACGTCACCCCCATTCCCCATAACGGTTGTCGTCCTCCGAAACGGCGAAGGGTGTGAGACAGTAATGAGTCAAAAAAAAACAGCAGAGAGCTATGAAAAGATATCGCTAAATCAGGGAGGCATCTTTGGCAAGATATAGAGAATCCGCGTGTAGGTTGTGCCGTAGAGAGGGTCTGAAACTGTTTCTTAAGGGAGATCGATGTTACAGTGAAAAATGCGCCTTTGAGCGGCGGAGTTATGCTCCGTGTGAACATTGACAGATCAGGAAAAAGCATTCAGATTACGGTGTTCAGTTAAGGGCCAAGCAAAAGCTCAAAAGAATGTATGGTCTTTTGGAAAAGCAGTTCCGGGGTTATTTTGAAAAAGCAGACCGGCAAAAAGGAATCACAGGGACAAACCTGCTGTTGTTCCTGGAGAGACGGCTTGACAACATAGTGTTTCGGATGGGATTTGCCAACTCAAGAGATGAGGCGCGGCAG
The DNA here is from genome assembly GCA_043805145.1 of Pseudomonadota bacterium. GTDB lineage: Bacteria > Desulfobacterota > Syntrophia > Syntrophales > Fen-1087 > JAPLJM01. The sequence goes on from JAZDIK010000081.1 coordinate 42,021, forward strand.
CTTGTCAGGCATAATCACTTTCTGGTGAGCGGCAAGCCGGTGAATATTCCTTCTTTTCTGGTCAGAGTGGGCGATGACATCCAGGTCAGGGAGAGCAGCAGGAAAGTGGAGCGGATTCAGGAGGCTCTGGAAACCGTTGCAAGGCGCGGTGTGCCCCCATGGCTCGCACTGGACAAGGAAAACTTTAAAGGCACGGTAAAAATATTCCCGGTGCGGGACGAATTGACCATGCCGGTTCAAGAACAATTGGTTGTTGAGCTTTATTCGAAATAAAGTCAAAAATATAGAGAAAGCTTAAACAGGATCCGAAGGGTGGGGAACGATTATTATGCAAAGAAATTGGCGCAGTATCATAAGGCCTAAGCGGATTGAGATTGATGAGGCGACCCATACGCGCTTTTACGGAGAGTTCATTTGTCAGCCTCTGGAGAGAGGTTTCGGCATTACATTCGGGAACGCGCTCAGAAGGGTTCTGCTGTCGTCCATTCAGGGCGCATCAATCGTTTCGGTCCGGATCGACGGGGTTGTCCATGAATTTTCGACGGTTCCAGGCGTGAAGGAAGACGTGGCTGACATCATTCTCAATCTGAAAGGCGTTCGTTTGAAGCTCCACCAGGATGGTCCCCGCGTCGTTCAACTGGACATATCTAAGGAAGGACCGGTAACGGCAGGCGATCTGATCTGCGATGCAACGGTGGAAATTCTTAATCCGGAACATCATCTTGCCACCTTATCCGGGGACTCACCTCTCAGGGCGCAGATGGTTGTCAAGATGGGCAAGGGTTATATTCCGGCAAAGAAAGAGAGAGACGACGATCAGCCCGAAGGGACAATTAATATCGACGCGGTATTTTCTCCGATAAAGAAGGTCAATTATACAGTGACCCATGCCCGAGTCGGACAGATTGCTGACTATGACAGGCTGGTTTTGGAGATCTGGACAGACGGCAGTGTCTGGCCCGAAGACGCACTTGCTTTTGCGGCTAAAATTTTGAAGGACCAACTGGACATCTTTATTAATTTCAACGAAGCGGAAGAGCAGGGGGAACAGCCCGGCCTGAAAGAAGAAGATAGTATCAATGACCATCTATTGAGGCATGTGGATGATCTCGAACTGTCTGTCAGATCGGCCAATTGCCTGAAAAATGCCGGGATTAATCTTATCGGTGAACTTGTTCAAAAGACTGAGGCGGAAATGTTGAAAACAAAGAATTTCGGCAGGAAGTCCTTGAATGAGATCAAGGATATCCTGCAGGAAATGGGTTTGAGTTTCGGCTTAAAGTTGGATTTCCCGCCTTGGAACAACGATGAAGTAAAGAAAGATCCGGAGAAAGCAGCAGGGGAATGACAGGAAGAACCGCCAACAGGAAAGGAAGATGATCAATGCGTCACGGAAAAGCGGGAAGTAAGCTCGGCAGGACATCCAGCCACAGGAAAGCCATGCTGAGGAATATGGTTACTTCCTTTTTAAAATATGAAAAGGTCAAGACAACAGATGTCAAAGCCAAGGAACTCAGGAAAGTTGCTGAAAAAATGATCACCTTAGGCAAACGGGGCGATCTTCATGCTCGTAGACAGGTCCTAGCTTTTGTCAGAGATCCGGAAGTGGTGGGGAAGCTATTCAGTGAACTGTCAGAGCGTTATCGTCAGCGTGCAGGGGGATATACAAGGATCATCAAGATGGGGTATCGCACAGGTGACAATGCACCCCTGTCCAGCATTGAATTTATTGACACCGTACAAAAGAAGAAACCCAAGAAGAAGGCTGCTCCCGCCGCATCATGATATCCTGGAGAAAACCGGAGGGTGCGGAATAAATACCCGCGATAGGGGGCGATTGTAAAGGCAGGGTTTTTCGAGACCCTGCCTTTTTAGTTTGTGTTTTTTCATTTCTTCTTGTATTTTTCTGTAAAAAGATATACTTTTAAACAGCAGTGGATTCCGGCACAGCTTGTCTTTCTAATGATAATCATCGGGAAGGAGGTCATTATGGCGGAAGAAAAGATTGGTGAAGTGGTAAAGTTTTTTTCTAAACCATCTGTCGCGGCAGTCAAGATCACAAAGGGTGAGTTGCATATCAGGGATACGATTAAAATATTTGGCCATACCACGGATGTGACTCAGGTTATTGATTCGATGGAAGTGAATAATCAGAAGGTTGACCAAGCCGTGGTCGGCGATTATATCGGGATCAAGGTCGCCGATCGTGTTCGTCCGGGCGATGAGGTTTTCAAGGTCGTTCCCTGATTGGTTTTTTGTATTAAAGTCGATGCCATGGGTTGAATGGCGTTTCAGCCGATCCATGGCTTTTTTGGTTTCAAGCAGTCAGGATTGAATGGACAGGGCCGTGGCACCGATGGATTCGCTTGCATACCTGGATGGTTTAAGCAGTCGGCCCATCCGATTGGGGCTTTCGCCTCTGCGCCGCCTTCTGGTCAGGATGAAGCATCCTGAAAGAAAATATACATGCATGGTCATCGGCGGGACAAACGGCAAGGGTTCCATTGCGGCGATGTCGGCTGCAATGCTCACCGCCGGCGGTTTCCGCACCGGTCTTTATACCTCGCCGCACCTTCTAGATGTCCGGGAACGGATACGGATTGATGGACGCATGATTGCCTCGGAACACCTGAGGGCGTGTGCGGATGCGATCATCCGGCAGTTACGCGAGGACCTTACCTATTTTGAATTTCTCACCGCCATGGCCTTTTATTTCTTTCAACAACAACAAGTGGATGTCGCCGTTCTCGAAGTGGGTATGGGAGGAAGGCTGGATGCAACGAACGTTGCTAAACCGGCCGTTTCGGTGATTTCGAATATTTCCCTGGATCACGGCCATTACCTAGGAGATACGCTTGAACGGATTGCCCAGGAAAAAAGCGGGATCATCAGAAAAAACGGTTGTTGTCTCACTGCCGCCAAACAAAAACGGATCGTTGAAATGATAAAAAATGCATGCCAGGGAAAACAGACCCGTTTTTTCAGACTGGGGGATGAAATAAAAATCAGGAAACAGAACGATGGGGTATTTTCATTTCGGGGCCTGAACAGATGGTATAATCATCTTTACTGTCCGCTCAGGGGAAGGCATCAGATGGACAATGCGGCCTTAGCGGTAGGGGCGGTAGCGCTTCTGGCCGAACATGGTTTCTCCGTGCAGGAAGAGGCTATTCGCCAAGGGCTAAGGGAAACACGATGGGAGGGGCGCTTGGAAATCCTTCAGAAGCGCCCGATGGTACTCATTGACGGGGCACATAATCCGGCAGGTATTTCCAGTCTCTGCACCGCCTTGAAAGAGGAATTTCGCTATCGCCGTCTGACTGTTATTTTCGGTGTTCTTGACGATAAGGATTTCAAGACCATGTTAAGAAGGCTATTACCGATGGCGGACCGCCTCATTCTCACCCGGCCGGAAAACGAAAGATCTCTGGCTCCGGCGGTCGTCTTGCCGATAGCCGCGCGGTATCACCGCCGTGTTGTGATCATTGAGAAACCGGAGAAAGCACTGTTCAGTGCGCTGGTCGCCGCCGCTCCGGAAGATTTGATCTGTGTGACCGGATCTCTCTATCTGATTGGCGCCGCCAAACGTTTCTTTAGCGAACGATGTGGAACGCAATGCGTAAGGAAATAGGGCTATCGATCATCCTGTTGCTTTTTGCTCTGCAGGCGTCTCCGGGCATCTGCCAGAGGAATCAGACATCAGGCAGTGCATCCGGTGATTCGGTAACGATTGAAGCGGACAGCATCTCCTATGATCAGGAACAAGACACCTATCATGCCACAGGGAGCGTCGTCATCACCTACGTCAAGGGCACTTTAACCGCAGATGATGTCTTTCTGGAAAAAAGCCGTGACCAAGCCCGGGCAGAGGGCAATGTTAAGCTCAAAAGTGATCAGGACACTCTGGAAGGGGACAGGATCGACTTTGACATCAGGGACAAAACCGGTGTTGCCTACAGGGGGCGGGCATTCATGGCCCGGAATCATTTTTATTTGGCCGGAGACCGGATTATCAAAACAGGAGAATCCAGCTATGTGGTAGACGGCGGTGCTAAGGCGACAACCTGTGACGGACCGTCTCCGGACTGGCATTTAGCTGCTGACAAGCTTGATGTCACAATAGACGGATACGGCACGCTGACGCATGCAAAGGTTCTGGCAAAAAATATTCCCGTCCTCTATGTACCCTATCTCATTTTCCCGGCCAAGACCAAGCGTCAATCAGGGCTGCTCTCCCCTTACTTTGCCTATTCCGACAACAAGCTCGGCATGGATGTGGAGATTCCGTTTTTCTGGGCCATATCCGATGACATGGATGCAACGCTCTATCAACGTTATATGGATAAGAGAGGATACAAACAGGGTGTCGAATTCCGCTACTTTACCAGTCCAAATAACTATGGCACGTTTTATGGCGATTTCATGAATGACACCGGCCGTGTAAAAGAGACGGCGGGCGGCATCAGCCGGGATTGGCAGTCGGATCATCAGCGATGGTCCCTGTACCTGAACCATCAGACCCAGTTCGATCCCAGTTTTTATTTCCGGACAGATATCCGGAAAGTATCCGACAGCTGGTATTTCAAGGATTTCTCCTCCAACAACTATTATTTGAACAACTACGCCTCGACCGAGGATCAACGATTTCGGAAAGTACCTTTTGTGGGGAATGATACCCTCGGGGCGCTGGAATCAACCGCGAGGCTGGTGAAAAACTGGTCTTTATACAACGTCACGGTTTCAGGCAGCTCTACGGACAATTTTACCGCCGTTTCCAATGAAGCCACACTGCAGAAATATCCCGAGGTAACCCTCACGGGGGTCAAACACGCGATCTTCAAGTCGCCGGTCAACTTTGAATTTACATCAACCTATGATTATTTCTACCGGGGCGTTGGACAAAAGGGACATTTCTACGAACTCAAACCCACCCTGTCGCTGCCTGTCAACTTTGGCGGATATGGAACGATGACACCGGCATTGACCCTATGGGAGGTTCTGTGGCGGAGGGAGGATCAGGAACCGGCTCCATCGGATAAGCAGGGTAGCCGGAATTTGTATGCCGCTTCATTGTATGCGAATACAGAAGTGAGCCGGGTTTTCAATATTGGCGGCCAGACGGTGGAGAAAATCCGGCACAGCATCATACCGGAGTTGTCCTATGCTTATGTTCCCTATGTGAATCAGACGGACCTGCCTAATTTTATTGCACCCGTCGGCGAACAGCAGACCCTCTCCTACGGCTTGACCAACAGCTTCGTGGCCCGATGGAAAGACAAGGATGGCAAGAAGATTTACCGGGAGTTTCTACGCCTTAAATTGGCGCAAACTTTTGACATCATAGAATCACACAGGGATACCGCCGCGACCGGCAGCGACCGCAAGCCTTTCGGAAATGTGGCAATGGAAGTTGATTTTACACCCTTTCAATATTTTTCCTTCCTGGCCAGAAATCAGTACGATGTCAATAGGATGACCTGGAGCCAGGCCAATTACGATTTAACCATGAGCAGTACACGCGGCGATGCAGCCATTCTGGGTTATCGCTATACGCAGTATTCTATCGAAGAGATCAATCTCTATCTGAAGGCAGTAGTCACGAAATCCTTTAATCTGACCTATTATCAGCGGCGGAATCAATTGCTCCAGAAAGACTTCGAGAAGAAGATCGGGGTCAACTATCATAAGCAATGCTGGAATGTGGAACTCAGTTTTGCCGAGAAATTGAATACCACCATCAATCAATTCGGCGTCTCCACACAGGGCGATCTGTATGACAGGACCTATATGCTGACGTTATACCTGTATGGTCTGGGAACGTTCGGTAGCCAGTAAATTTTGTAATCGTTTGAATATTCCGGTATTTTCGCAATGGTCTACATAGCATAACAATAATTTGATTTTCCGTGCATGTTTTTCTTGACAAAGTGTCGAAAATTACATAGCCTTCAGGGCTCAATTTAGAAAGCTGGTGGTCTATGAAAACATTTCAGGCAAAAAAAGAAAATATCGAGAGAAACTGGCACGTCATCGATGCAGAGGGTAAAGTCTTGGGCAGGCTGGCCAGTGAAATTGCAAAGCGGCTTCGCGGCAAGGATAAGCCAGTATATACGCCTTACGTCGATACAGGCGATTTTGTCATTGTTGTCAATGCCGGCAAAGTCCATCTGACCGGCAGGAAGTTGACGGACAAGATGTATTACCATCATTCCGGATATCCTGGAGGTATCAAGCAGGTGGCCGCGGGGAAAATGCTTCTCGAAAAACCGACGGGAGCGCTGCGTCTTGCTGTCAAAGGGATGCTTCCGAAAAATTCCTTGGGCCGTGCAATGTTGAAAAAACTCAAAATTTATGCTGGCAGTGATCACGGCCATGCAGCGCAATGTCCGCGAATACTGGAATTATAATCGGAACATGGATATGACATGAAACAGGATCAAATCATCCTGCTGATAGGGAGAACAAGATGACGGATAAACGCTTTTACGCCACAGGAAAGAGAAAATGTGCTATTGCAAGAGTGTATATGAAAGAAGGCAGCGGCCTTTTGACCATTAATAAAAGGAACTTTGATGATTATTTTACGCGGGATAGCTTGAAGATGTTGATCCAGCAACCAATTGAAATGACAGGGAAAAAGGATAAATTTGATTTTTTCATCAATGTGTGTGGTGGCGGTGTTGCCGGACAGGCGGGCGCCATCAAGCACGGTATCTCCAAAGTTCTTGTGGAATATGATCTGGCATTGCGTTCGACCCTGAAAAAAGCGGGATTTCTTACACGGGATTCCCGGATCAAGGAAAGAAAGAAGTATGGCCAGCCCGGAGCGAGGAAACGGTTCCAGTTTTCAAAACGATAACATGAATCAGGGGGGCTGCGGCCCCCCCTTTTTTTTACAGATTTTCAGGGTTGCGTTTTTCTTGAGAGGTTCAGGGCGAAAAATGTGACGAGGAGATGATGCAATGATCAAGGTTGGCGTTTACGGGGCCAGCGGGTATACGGGGCTGGAGCTTTTAAGGCATCTGCTTTTTCATCCGGCGGTGGCGATTACGGCCATCACGTCGCGGCGATATGCCGGTCTGCCACTTGCAGATGTCTATCCTGTTTTTCAGGGATTAACGGATCTCACTTTTATGAATGCTTCACCCGATGAGGTTTCCCGGCTGGCCGATGTCGTATTTTTAGCGCTTCCTCACGGGGTTTCCATGACTGTAGCCCCGGCGTTTTTAGCAGCCGGGAAAAAAGTGATCGATCTGAGCGCCGATTTTCGTCTGCGGAATGCAAGCAGCTATGAGCAGTGGTATGGAAAGCATACGGCGCCGGCGTTACTGGTGGATGCGGTTTACGGTATTCCTGAACTTTATCGCGAGACGATCCGGAAAGCCAGCCTGGTTGCCAATCCCGGATGCTACCCCACCAGCGTAATCCTAGGGCTCGCCCCGCTGCTCAAGGTCGGCTGGATCGATACGGCTTCTATCATTGTAGATGCTAAATCCGGCGTCAGTGGGGCCGGACGGGAACCGCAGGTCGCCTCCCTGTTCTGCGAGGTCAACGAAGGATTCAAGGCCTATAAAGTCGGCGGTCATCATCGCCATATCCCCGAAATGGAACAAGAACTTACCGTGCTCGCCGGGTGCGAGATCGGGATCTCTTTCACCCCTCACCTGCTTCCCGTCAACCGGGGCATTCTGAGTACAATTTATGGATCCCTGCGATCAGACACGACGACGGAAGAACTAACGGAAATCTATCGGCGGCATTATCAGGATGAACCATTCATCAGAATCTGTAAGCCTGGTGCGTTTCCGAATATTTCTTCGGTATGCGGCTCAAACTGTTGCGACATTGGGATAACCATAGACAAAAGAATGAAACGGGTGATTGTCCTGTCGGCCATTGATAATTTAATCAAAGGGGCGGCTGGCCAGGCCATTCAGAATATGAACTTGATTTGTGGATACAGCGAAGAGACAGGACTGACAGGGATATCCCTTTTTCCATAGCGACTATTGTCCCTGGTGTTTTCGATCGACGATATAATGAAATTTTTGCACAACTTCGCAGACCGGTGAAAAATGGCTTCGCCGCGGCTGAAGGTCTTTTTCGCTTGAAATATTGTTAAGCTCAGATGTGATTGAAATCAGGATGTTAGTCTGATTCCCGGAAAGTCGAAAAACCTTTCATTCGCCGCTTGCGAACCATTCTTCACCGTTTATGCAAAGCTCTCATAATGTAAAGAAGGAGACGGGTTCCATGGCGATTACCCTATACAACACGCTCACCCGGAAAAAAGAGGCATTCAAACCGATCCGGGACGGGAAAGTCGGCATCTATGCCTGCGGTATTACCGTCTATGATATCTGTCATGTCGGTCATGCCCGTTCCGCAGTTGTGTTCGATACGATCACAAGATACCTGCGGTACCGGGGTTACGACGTAACCTTCGTAAAAAATTTTACCGATGTGGATGACAAGATTATCCAGAAAAGTCATGAATCGGGGGTCGGCATCGGAGATATCTCCGAGCGCTATATCCGTGAACATAATGAAGATATGGACCGGCTTGGTGTGGCCCGTCCCTCTTTTGCTCCCAAGGCCACAACATACATTAAGGAAATGATCAGTCTGATCGTAAAACTCGCGGAGAAGGGGCTTGCCTATGAGGTGGACGGAGATGTTTATTATGCTGTGGAAAACTTTCCGGGCTATGGAAAGCTGTCGGGCCGGAATCTGGACGAGATGATGGCTGGCGCTCGTGTGGATGTGAATGATAAAAAAAGGAATCCTCTCGATTTTGCTCTCTGGAAAGCGAGCAAGGAAGGAGAGCCGTGGTGGGAAAGTCCTTGGGGACGGGGGCGCCCGGGCTGGCACATCGAATGCTCCGTCATGAGCCAGAGCTTTCTGGGGGATACCTTTGACATCCACGGTGGCGGAGAAGACCTGATTTTTCCCCATCACGAAAATGAGATTGCCCAATCCGAGGGGGCGACGGGCAAACTCCTTGCCCACTACTGGGTGCACAACGGCTTCGTCCGGATCAACAGAGAGAAGATGTCGAAATCGCTTGATAATTTCTTTACGATCCGGGAGATGCTGGCGGCTTACCACCCCGAGGTTTTGAGACTGTTTCTACTGCAGAGCCATTACCGGAACCCCGTGGATTTTTCGGAGGATGCCCTGTCTGAGGCAAGGATGGGTATGGACCGCTTTTACAGCACGCTCAGACGGATCAAGGAGTTGTTGGCTCTGCCTGCCGCCGACGCGGAGGCGAGTCCATCCGGATTTTCAGGTAAGAACAGGGAAATGTATGAAAGGCTGTCATCTCTGCCTGTTCATTTTATCGAGGCCATGGATGATGATTTCAATACGGCCAGGGCGTTGGGGCATATGTTTGAGGCTGTCCGGTTAATGAACGGGTTTTTGGCCGACAGGACCTTTGCCCGCTCGCCTGAAACCGTTTTATTTCTCAAGACGGCCCAGGATATCCTGATCGACATCGGAGGTGTGCTCGGCCTTTTTCGTACGGATCCCCATGTCTATTTTGAGCAGGATCGGAACCGGGAAGCGGCCAAGAGAAGTCTTGATACGGCGGAGATTGAAAGCCTCATTATTGCGAGGCAGACCGCCCGGTCGGCCAGAAATTGGCAGAGGGCCGATGAGATCCGGGATATCCTATCTGCAAAAAAGATTACTATCGAGGACTCTCCTGTCGGAACGACCTGGAAGTTCGAATAGAGAAAAAGCCAGTCCCCAATTTTTCAATTCCTATTCGGATCTATTCTTCTCGGGGGCTTACCACGGTTGAGGATTCAAGGCCGCTTTCAGGCCATCAATCGTATAAGGCCGGATGACGCCGCCGCTGAACCCTTGTGGCCGGAACTCTGCCGATAGGTGACGTATATCTTCGCCGGCGACAATGGCTTTGATCTGCGGATTCGTCTGCCGTAATACTTGTAGAATGTTTTCCAACCCTTCGGGGGCGGTTGAGTCTATAATAACGGCTGTGTAGGGCTGGTTTTCTTCCAACGCCGTTCGATAATATCGGAGGGCGTCCTCCAGGTTGCGGGCAAAGTCGCAGTCATAGCCCAGAAAATGGAGCATGATTTCTGCCGCATCCCGCATGACCGCATCATGATCCATGACCAGAATCTTCTCTCTGCCGACTGCTGACACATCTGCGTTATTGCTTTCTAAATAACTGCTTGTCTTCGCCTCAGGAAGATAGACGTCCACAATCGTTCCCACCTTGGGTTCCGACTGCATGGTGATAAGGCCGTCGTGCTTCTTGACGATGGCGTAACTTATGGCGAGCCCCAAGCCGATCCCGGTCGAACCGCTTTTCTGTTTCGTGGTAAAATAAGGCTCAAAAATCCTTTCCATGTGTTCCTTGGGAATGCCGATCCCATGATCTTCCACGGACCATTTGACATATCTTCCTTCTTTCAGGGACAGATTATCGTCTGCGGAGATTACGATATTTTCGGCGTTAATATGGATGATCCCCCCTTCCGGTATCGCCTCCCGGGCATTGTTTAGCAGGTTTCTGACAACGTGCTTGATTTGGCCGTCGTCAATATCAACGTTCCAGAGATCATCAGGCAAATAGAACTTGTACGAGATTTTCGTATCGTGAGCGGTCATCGCCGCCGCTTCCCGCAGGAGCGGGACAAGCGAGGTCGTTTTCCGGATCGGATTGCCACCCTTGGAAAAGGTAATAAGCCGGTTGGTCAATTCCTTGGCCTGGAGGCTTGCCTTTTCGGCGATTTCCAGGCCCTGTTCCAAGGCCTTGTCCTCATCGTCGACAGAAATTTTTGCGAGGAAAATGTTGCGCAAAATGGCGGATAAAAGGCTGCCGAAATCATGGGCGATCCCGTCTGCAAGAATGCCGAGGGATTCCAATTTCTTGATTTTGTTCAATTCCTCTTCCGCTTGTTTCTGCTCGGTGATGTCTTCCAGTGTTTCCACGGCGCCGATCAAATACCCGGAAGAATCCCGGATTACGGCGGCTGTAAAGCGCAGCCATTTTCCTTTTTCCCCCAAGACCGGGAAAAAATCCATTCCCTCATAGGCCTCCGCGATGAGCCTGGATCTAGTGCAGGCGCCGGAATACCACTGAGAAATGGTGTCGAGGGCTTCATCTACCAGCAGATCGGCCATGCAGGGTCTCTGTGTGTTGTAAAAGGCCTTCCAGTGATTGTTTGTTCCGATTACATCGTCGGCCTTGATTTTGCTGAGGACTTCAATAGCCCTGTTCCAGTAGATCACGCGGTGATCCTTGCCCAGGACGAAGGTTGCTATCGGGGAGCCCTGAAGGATACTGTACAGACGCTGTCCGCTTTCCCGCAATTCCTGCTCGGCCCATTTGCGCCAGACGACCTGATAAAATCTTCCGATGCAGACCGCAACCGCCAGCAGAAAAAGACCGATCATGAAAAACGGTTCTGTTTTATGAGCCTGATCGATCCGATAACCCAAGTAGAGAAAAACAAACGAACCGACAACCAGGGCAACGCCCCAGACAACCAAATAGATGGATTCATGTTTGCGGGGAGATTTCCATACCATCCGTTTTTTTAAAATCACGTCACGATCTCCTTCGCAGACAATCATTCATGTGCTACCGTTTACCGGTTTCCGTATATGATGCGACCATCTTCCGTTGCAATTTTTCAAAAAACAGAGGACATGTCAAGGTGAAAGACAATGAATTCATTTTTTGTGATAATCTTCAAAACTTGACAATCTGCGCTCTTTCAATATAAATAAATTGGATAAAGTCGACCGGATTGATTCCACGATACTTTTCTATGTGAAGTTGGATTATGAACAACATCAGTAATGCCGATTTAATGCGCCTTTATTATCGGTTAATATCGGTCCTCCTCGAATCCATTCAGGGAGTCCTCGATGCCTGCGCGTTGCGTCTGGCAGCGCCGCTTGCCGTATCCTGAACGCAGGACCAGTCGGCAGGTTGTGTCCTCAAGCATTCATGCAGATGATCAACGTGCTGAGCTTTTTTGAGCTTCGATGATGCAATCTGTGTTTCTCATCCATCCGCCGCTTGTCAAGCCCAGCGAACCGCCGGCCGGTCTGGCCAGGCTGTCCGGGGCGTTGAAGCGCCACGACGTTACCTGCACAATTGTGGACGCCAATCTGGAGGGCCTGATCTATTTAATGAACGGCCGGGCTGCCGACCAGGGAAAAAATGCAGGCAATGCGGGCGATACCTGGACAAGACGCGCCTGCCGCCAGCTTGAAGCAAACCTGTGCCTTATAAGAAGCCACAACGGCTATAAAGGCGTGGATAGCTATAAAAGGGCAATGCGGGATATAAACCGGGTTCTGGCCACGTCAGTTTCTGCCGACGCTTTTCACCTGAGTCTCTCTGACTTTGAGGATCGGCATCGTTCTCCTGTTCGTAGCTTGGATCTGATCCGGGCTGCGGAAACACCGGCAAAAAACCCCTTTCATGCGTATTTTAATCCACGCTTCACAGCTTTGCTTGATAAAGAACAGCCCACCTGGATCGGATTTTCTCTGAATTACCTGAGTCAGGCCCTTTGCTGTTTTGCAATGATCGGGTTCCTGAAGCGGATATTGCCTGATGTAAAAATCGTTCTGGGCGGCGGATTGGCGACATCCTGGATGCAGCGACCGGATCGGCGGAATCCGTTTAAGGGTCTCATCGATGAATGGATTACCGGACCCGGCGAAGCGCCGCTGCTCGCGCTTTTGGGGATCGCCCCTGGCGCTGGCTCGGCGACGCCGGATTACAGCGCCTTTCCTTTAGCGGATTATCTATCGCCGGGGTTTATTCTGCCCTACAGCGCCTCCTCGGGATGTTATTGGCGACAATGCGCTTTCTGTCCGGAGACGGTCGAAGCCAATGCTTACAGCCCGGTTCCGGACGACCAGGTCGTCAATGAGCTGCTGCAGTGGAATGTCTTACGATCCGGGATCACACCCGAAGACCGGGACAATACAAACGCAAGAACCGCCGCTGCGGGCATAGCAGGGCCTCGCGCAACGGAGCCCTATGATCTAATCCGGCCGGTGCTGATCCATCTGCTGGACAACGCCATCCGGCCTTCTTTGCTGCGGCGGCTGGTCCTGAATCCGCCGGGTGTTCCCTGGTATGGTTTTGCACGGATATCGAAAGAACTGGCGGATCCTGAATTCGGCATGGCTCTCAGACGCGCAGGCTGCGTCATGCTGAAACTCGGAATCGAGTCGGGATCACAACGTGTTCTCGACGAGCTGGATAAAGGAATTGACCTGGAAATGGCGGGGAAAGCTCTGAACGCCTTGCATCAGGCGGGGATTGTCACCTATGTTTACCTGCTCTTCGGCGCTCCTCCGGAAAAGGAGGAAGACGCTTTCCAAACCCTTGATTTTGTGATCCGGCATCACCAGGGAATCAATTTCCTGAACATGGCCATTTTCAATCTGCCCATCCACAGCCCGGACGCGGATAAGTTCAAGACCGGCGACTTTTATAAGGGAGACCTGTCGCTCTATCGGACGTTTACACATCCGTTCGGTTGGGATCGGCCCAAAGTCCGGTTGTTTCTGAACCGGGCATTCAAACGCCATCCCGTCGTGGCCGCCATCCTGAGACGCGATCCGCCCTTTTTCACCTCCAATCATGCCGCGTTTTTCAGCATGTTCCGGTAGCAGAAGGATATTTACTTTCCGGCAATCCATTGCAAGCTGACATCGATATTGACGCCTGGAGCCATGATAAGAGAGCTTTGCAGAACCGGTGAAAAATGGTCCACAAGCGGCGCATCATTATCAAGGGAGACATGACGAAGTCGTGTCCCCCTCAACGAAGGTCTCGATAAATGATCTTGATATTTTGCGGATTTCGGAATACTTTTCGCTGCGCCCCCCTGATTGACCGGCAGCCTCGGCTAAGGTTGAGAGAAAGACGTCGGATGGAGGAGGATCAACGGGGGGCGCAAAAGACTGTGAATTTTCAAGAGGGCAGGCATGGCCAATTCTGAATTTACGATTTACGCGACGGCGGACCTCCATGGTTATCACGACCGCCTGGATCGGATCGCGGATAACGTCGTTGCCATGAAACCGGACGTACTTGTGATTGCCGGCGACATCACGGGTCGCTACGATTCCGTTGCCTATATTCGGCGACTCAATGACCTGCCTGTGCCGGTTTTGATGGTGCGCGGCAATATGGATGCACAGGAGATTGAAAGGTTCATCGAGCTGTGTCCGAACGTCACATCTTTGCATCAAAGGGAAGTGACCATCAATGGGGTAAAGTTTGTTGGAATGGGCGGGACGATTCCCGTTCCTTTCAGCTCCAGGATCTGCCTGCGGGAAAAACAAATGATCGAAGCGATGGATCATTTGATTGAAGGGGATTCGGTACTGGTGGTCCATCCGCCGCCTTATGGGACGCTGGATGAGGGTTTTGGAAATATTCACGCCGGAAGCCGTGGCTTGCGCCAGCTCCTCCTGGAAAAACAGCCGAAGTTGCTTATCTGCGGTCACATTCATGAAAAACCGGGTTCGGCCCTCATTGAAAAAACCCTCGTGGTGAATGGCAGCATGGGGCGAAGCGGGGCGGGTGCTTTGATTGCGCTGCACGGCGACGCCGAGCCGACGGTTCGGATGCTCTAAAGACGCCCGACAATATCTGAAAACGGCATTTTTCCCATTGAATTATCCATCCAGCTCGACTATCATCAGACAGCAATTTTTAGGTCCGGAGCTGGTTTATTCAATGGCCATGATGTTACGTCAAGGCGACCAAAATGGGCTCATCACTAAATCCAGAATATGAGGTGACGAAATGACAGTCAATCATGTGGAAGGCGAAAAAAAGGGACATGTCATGCTTTATGCCCTGAGTACGTGCGGCTGGTGCAAGAAGACGAAGAGTCTTCTGGAGGAGTTGAAAGTGGAATTTTATTATACCCATGTCGATCAGCTCCAGGGCGAGGAGCGAACAGAGGCCATCGAAGCCGTCAAAAAGTGGAATCCCAGCTGCTCGTTCCCCTCGCTTGTTGTGAACGACAGCCAGTGCATCATCGGTTATGACGAAGCCAAAATCAGGGCAGTGCTGAAATGATCGAAAACGAAGCCATTGAAAAGACTTACGAGAAGCTCAAGAATGAGGCGGAAGCCGCCGGCTACCGCTTCACGCCCGATGCAGCCTTTGCCAAAGAACTGATCGAGGGGCTGCTTGCCAACGAGGCGCGTTACGGCTACCGGACCTGCCCGTGCCGGCTCGCCTCCGGGGACAAGGCGGATGATCTGGATATCATCTGTCCCTGCGATTACCGCGACGCCGACCTGGAGACCTACGGGGTTTGTTACTGCGCGCTTTATGTATCAGAGGCTGTTTATCGCGGGGAACAGGCCGTCCGGGCGATCCCCGAACACCGCCCGCCGCCCCATAAGCGAAGCAAATCGGCGATCATGCAGGCCGCCGCGACGATGAATCGGCCCCTGTCTTACCCGGTCTGGCGCTGCAAGGTATGCGGCTACCTCTGCGCCCGCGAGGAAGCGCCCGGGATCTGCCCTATCTGCAAGGCCAAAAAAGAACGCTTCGAGCGATTCATGTAGGACCTTTCGGCCTGTGCGACATCGTTTCAATTATCCCCCGATTTGACTGAGGAAGAAGCAGGTGATGGGGCACGAGAAGAGAAATAACGCTATCGGGTCGAAAGGCGCAAATTTTTTAGTGCAATTTTTTCTGATAATGGCGGCATTTGCTTCAATCTGTACTCGGCAGGCATGGCTTTCTTACATGGATACGAGATTTCGAGCGGTAATCATCACGTCGACTCCAAATCAAAATCCGAGGACTTATAGGTGTGGTGGTGATTTATCTTAAATGTTAACTCTTATCAGATCAAATTAAAGGAAAGGAGTGTCGGTTATGAGGGCTAAAGATTTTCATAGAGGATTATTGCTTGTAGCGCTACTGCCCCTTCTGGCCATCGTATCACTCGGCTGCAGCAAAACGTCAAACGCCGGTTCAAATTCTGAAACTCGTGCCGCCAGGATCGAGTCCTCTCTCGACAGGCTGGCCAGGGTACTCACATTGAACGCCGATGGAACCGTCTCCTTTGATGAGACGAAGCCTGACTATGCCTCTTTGGTCCGAGGGGACGCGGCATTTGGAAAAGCGATTCTCGCGTCGCTGAACGTAAAAATCCAGGAGGGCCTCATCCGCGTGAATTCGGACTTTTCGGCAGAGTGGCTGGGATCGCCATCTTCGTGCTCGCAATGCGTCGAGGGATCCAGTTGCAAGAGACACTGGTGGGGCGAGGAATGCAATGTAAGCACATCTACGACCAGGGACATCTGCATCAGCCTTCAGTCGGGGGAAGGTGCCTTGCTTATCTGTAGTGTTATTCCCGTGGTGGACGTAGCCTGCGAGATCATCGAGGTGGTCGGCTCAATTCCTCTCGAGGCCGAGATTTGCCCCTGTGCTGACAAGGGAGACAGTTCCACCTTCCATGTGACATGGGTAGGCGCAGCCTGGTTTACATGTAACTGATTTCAAACACAGTGGCGTTGCATAGGATCGTGGGTTTATTTCAGATGTCTGAACGAAGTGTAATATAATACAGATCGTCAGCAGAATTGAGGACCAGTGAGCAACACGGAGAGTCGCTTGCTTTCTATCCGTTTGACTATCGGCCATATCCGAATAGTAGTAGGTAGCGTCGATAACCGCCACTCCTGATAATTCCCTTGATCTTGCCCATGCAGTACGGGATGAAAGGGTTGTGTCAGCGAAGCGGACGTGAGACGCGCAGGGGAGGATAACGTAAAATATCTTTCGCTTTTTTGGGGAGAACTGTCTGAAAGCTTTGATACACAATGGCATTTCCTATCAATGGGAATGCCTTTTAATCTTTTGTGTAAAGAACAGCGAAACGACCGTCAGACAAGCGCCGATGATAAAAGGCAACTGCCAATTCAGTAACCATAAGCTGCCTCCGATCAGGGGAATGATCACGGCTGAAATATGGTTAATCGTGAAGCCGACGGCGGTGCTCTGTGATAAATCTCCGGGATCGGCCGTTTTCTGAAGATAGGTATTCAACCCGATGGAGAAGTTGAAGAAGATGCTGTCAAGCACATACAGGATGACTGCCACCCAAACGTTTTCGATAAAGGCATAGCCCAGAAACAAGACAAAGAGGCTGGCGCTTTCGAGCGAAAGGACGACGCGCTCGCCATATAGGTTGATTGCCCTCGAGATATATCGGTTGGTCAGGAATGTAAGGGCATAATTCAGGACGAAAATGCCGGCAATGGTACTGACGCTCAGTCTATATTTCTCGACCAGGAGAAAGATAGCAAACACAATGAAAATCTGCCTGCGGGCGCCGCTCAAAAAGTTTAATGTATAGTAGAGCCAGTATTTCCGGCGCAGGACGAGTTTATTCTGATGGTGAAGTCCCGGTTCGGTAGCCGGATTTTTCGAAAGCATGTAGATTCCCGCAAATGAAATAAAGATACCCAGAAGCAGAAAGTTGAAGCGATAGGGCAGGACAAAGGAAAGTAGCCAGACGATCGATCCGACCGTAATATTTGCCAGAGCCCCGTATCCCCGCAATCGCGCAAATACAATGGGAGCATCATTCTTGTCGAAATACTGCACCGTAAGTGATTTATTGGTGGTTTCGAAATAGTGAAAACCGATCGACATGATAACCGTTGTCATCAGCAAACCCGGGAAGCTTGTAAAAAAACCGGTTGCCCCGATTCCGATCCCAAGCAGGACTACTGACCAGGCCGATAATCGATGCTCCTTCATGATCAACAACACGTACATGACCAAAAAGGTAAGAAAGCCCGGAATTTCGCGGACAGCCTGTGCCACGCCGATCTGAAAACCGTTTACGCCCACGACTTCTTTGGCGAAATTCGTAAATAAAGCCATCCATCCCTGCAATCCGGCGCTTGCGCATATCACCAGGACCATGAGGTATGTGTACATCGGTTTGTTTTTAAATTGTTCCATTCGGTTTACGCTTTAATCGAACTGCCAAGTGAGGATTGTTTCGATTCGCCGGGAATAAGTCGCGTGATGCTGAACAAATCCCCGGTTTATTGTCAATGACTTTTATGTGAATTGACAACTGTTAAGGAAGGCGTTTGACGAAGAACTTCAGAACGGCAAGGCCCACCATAAAGAGGTCAAAAGCGATCGGTCCGAGTTCTTCCGGGATGGAGAAGACGTTTGCCGGACGGTGTTTCCGGAATATGATCCTCTGCTCTAAAAGACGCCGCAGCGCTTTATGATCTCTGCCTTCAGCCGGCCTTCTTCGAGAGCTCGCGGTATACTTTTTCGTGCAGGGGCGCCGAGATGCCCAGTCTCTTCCCGGCGGCGATCATGTAACCCATAAAAATGTCCAGTTCTGCCGGATTGCCCTTTTCGAAGTCCAGTTGAAGGGAGGTTTTGGTTTCCTTCGGGAAGGCCGCGACTTTGGCGATGGTGGCCTCAACGATATCCCCGGGAAGGGAAACGCCCTGCGCCCGCGCCACAAGCTCCACTTCCTGCATGAGCCCTTCCAGCATGGTGCGGTCGATCAGGTTGTCCAGAATGGCGCCGAAGGGTTTGCCGGTCATGGAGGTCAGGCCCGCCAGCGGGTCGATGAAGATATACTTGGTCCACAACGGGACAGCAATATCGCCGACCAGTTCCGCCTTAATGCCCGCCTCATGCAGGAACGCCTCGATCGGACGGTACGTTTCCACATCATTTGTCTGATCCGGGCCGAAGATCAACTGGCAGGAACCGCCCACCTGGCGGACAACGCCGGGACTCTCGATACGCGCGCTGATATAGACGCAGCCGCTGAGGATTCGGCCCTTGGGCAGGATAGTTTTCAGCCGTTCGGCAATGTTCACGCCGTTGAGCAGCGGAATGACAACGCTTTCATCGTGGAGATTGTCTTTGATCAGGCGGGCCGCCTCTTCCAGTCCGTAGCTCTTGACACAGACAAGCACCAGATCGAACAGTCCGGCGTCGCGAGGATTGTCGGTTGCCAGTGCGGGGATCGCCGTCACGTCGCCCTCGACGGTCATCAGCCGAAGCCCTTGCTTCCGGATCGCTTGGAGATGCTCTCCGCGGGCGACAAAAATGATCTGGTGTTCCCCCCTCGCATATTTTGCCGCCAGTTTTCCCCCGTAATAGCCGCCGATGCCGCCAATGCCGATGATCGCTGCCTTCATGGCCATTCTCCTTTAGAGATCGGTAAAGAATGGCTTCGCCGCGACTCAAAATCTTTTTCGCTGAGGGGGACACGACTTCGTCATGTCCCCCTTGATAATGATGCGCCGCTTGCGAATCATTTTTCACCGGTTATGCAAAGCTCTCCTTTAATAGATAGGTCGTCCGCAGTCATCTATTTACCGGCACTGTCGCAGAATGTCGGCGATGACCTCTTTCGTATAATCCTTCAATTGCCAGACCTGCGCCAGAACGACTGCATTTTCCGCGATCCTGTCGATGTCCTGTTCGGGAATGCCTGCCTCTTTCAGCGAAATGGGGCTGCCGATGGCGGTAAACCAGGCCTTAAGGCGCCCGATGCCGGCTATGGCCGCGAAACGCTCATCCTTTTCGGATATCTGGAAGATCTCCCGGGCCAGCCGCGCCAGTTTGCGGGCATTCCGGTCCAGCGTGTAGTGCATCCAGCCCGGCAGGACAATGGAGAGTCCGGCGCCGTGTGCGATGTCGTAGATGGCGCTCAGGGAGTGCTCGATCATATGCACGGGAAGGCTGATCATGCCCATGCCCGCAGACGTCAGGCCGTTGAAGGCCCAGGTGGTCGCCCACATCATGTCGGCCCGCGCGGGATAGTTGGCCGGTTCTTTCAGAATGATTTCGGTGCTGTCCATGATGGTCCGCATGGTCCCCTCCACAAGCCGGTCCTGGAAGGGGCTGTCGGGTTCCGTATTGTTGAAGTAGGGTTCCAGCATGTGGGCGATGGCGTCCACGGCGCTGTAGGCGCTGTAGGAAGCCGGGAGCGTAAAGAGCGCCGTGGGGTCGAGGATGGACACACGGGGCTGGATATGGGGCGAACGAATGCTGAATTTCTGCAGGCCCTCCTCCCGGGTCATGACGGCTGCCGCGTTCATTTCGGAGGCGCTGGCGGAAAGGGTCAGTACCGTCAACACAGGCAGGGCGCTCTGGATAGGTTTTTTATAGGTAAAGAAATCCCAGACGTCATGATCGGCCTTGACGCCGGCGGCGATGGTTTTTGCGGTATCGATCACGCTTCCCCCGCCGACGGCCAGGCAGACCTCCACCTGCCTCTCCCGGGCCAGGGCTATTCCCTTCAGGGTGTGAGAGAGTACGGGGTTCGATTTGACCCCCGGAAATTCCACGATCGTTAAGCCGGCCTCCCGCAAGGATGCCGTCACCTGATCGTATATGCCGTTTTTCTTAATGCTTTCGAGCCCATAAACGAGTAAAACCGTCCGGCCGAAACGGGAGACTTCCTTGCCCACCCGGCTGATCTGTCCCTGGCCGAAGATGATTTTTGTGGGGTTTTCAAAGATAAAATTCTGCATGCATGCCTCCTGTTAAAACGGACAGTGGATTGGGTACCGGTGAAAAACAGACAACGCCCGCGGCTCAAAATCTTTTTCGCATAAAAGATGATAAGGAAAAAAATATGTTTGAATTCAATAAATTAGTCTAATGTCTGGAAATGCGAAAAATCTTTCATTCGCCGCTTACGAACCATTTTTCACCGGTTATGCAAAGTTCTCATATCAGAATTCACATGAGTTCTGACAAAAATGTCCTGAATGCCTCATAGTCATTGTCCATCAGGATCGGTTCGCCGGTTTTTTTCTCGAGATCCTTCATGCTCTGCGGCAGTTCCGGCTCAAAGCCGATTGCCGCTTCGACGGCTTCAGGGAATTTGGCCGGATGTGCCGTCTCCAGAGATACGCACAGGATGTCGCCTCCTGTTGCATCCAGATAAGCCTCCAGTCCCGTCCAACCGACGGCGCCGTGCGGCTCCAGAACACAGCCGTAACGATCATAGACGCGTTTAATGGTTTCACGAGTTTGATGGTCGGACACACTTATGGAAAAAATATTTTTCCGCATAGCTTCCCGGTCAGGGTAGATATGCACCCGGCCGTTGCGGTCCACCGTTCCGCCGTAAAGATCGAAAAAGCGCGCGAGATTGCTGGGATGTCCGACGTTCATGGCATTGGACAGGCAGGCTCGCGAGGGGGCAATCTTTTCGTAGCGACCTGTTTCGAGAAACCGCGGGAATTCGTCATTTTCGTTGACCGGCATGAGCAGTTTTTTGACCGGAAGGCCCATGCGCCGGGCGTATTCGCAGCCCAGGGCATTGCCGAAATTTCCCGAGGGAATGGAAAAAATGATCGGTTCGCCGATTGCCGCCAGTTGAGCATAGGCATAGACGTAATAAATAATCTGGGGCAGAATCCGACCGAAATTGATGGAATTGGCCGAAGTCAGATTCAATTTGTGCAGCGACTGGTCGGCGAAAGCCTGTTTGACCAGATTCTGGCAGTCGTCGAATTTTCCCGCCACGGAAATCGCTTGGACATTTTCGCCGATGGTGTCGAGCTGCTTTTTCTGCCGGCCGCTCACCTCTGCCCGGGGATAAAGGATATAGACGTCAATTCCGGCGACCCCTCTGTACGCGTCACCCACGGCGCTTCCCGTGTCCCCTGAAGTGGCCACCAGAACGTTGAGCCTTTTATGTCCTTTCATGAGACCCATGAGCCGGGCCATCATACGGGCGGCAAAATCCTTGAAGGAGGCCGTGGGGCCCTGATCCAGACGCATGACATATTTACGGGTATCGACTTTTTCCAGCGGGACGCTGAAATTATAGGCTTTCCGGATACAGGTGTCCAGCCGCGCGGGAGAAATATCCCCGGCCAGAAAAGCTTCCATGACGAACCGGGCTGTCTCTGCATAGGGCCGGCCCCGCAGCGCGGCGATTGCCTCCCGCGGGAGGGCCGGAATCCTGTCCGGCATGAACAGCCCCTCATCGGGCGCCTGTCCCATCAGGAGTGCCTCACGGAATGACACGGTTGAGCCGAACGGGACCATCTCCCCCAAAGACTCAAGGTTCCTGTTCGTGCTGTAATATCGGACTGGTTCTGACATATTTATGTCTCCGTTGTGTCGCTTTCACTTCCAATAACATAATAACTCATCATAATCAATGAAGAAAAGGATGAAGTGAAGAACCCCGCCCACAGGGCGGGGCATTCTGGCGTTTTTCGTAGAACCCCTTCGTATCATGAACCCTTTTCATGGAAAGCGTAACGTGCTGATGGTAAAAAAAAGTTTGACAAATAGTGTAAAGCAAACAATAAGCATATTGCCGTTTTACGACGGTTGCCGGACAGGCCCGGCAATTAAGAAACATGAGGGAAACCTTTGTCCACCATGACCGATCCAAAGAGAGTCCGGTTGACGGAAACCGTCCGCGGTGCCGGCTGAGCCTGTAAAATAGGTCCGGAGGACCTGCACAAGGCTCTGCAAGCATTGCCGCTTATCTCGCATCCAAACCTGATCGCAGGGATGGAACATGCCGAGGACGCCGGAGTTTATCGACTGACGGACGATCTTGCCATTGTCCAGACGGTGGACTTTTTCACCCCCATCGTCGATGATCCTTATATCTTCGGCCAGGTGGCTGCCGTCAACGCCCTCTCCGATATCTATGCCATGGGCGGACAGCCCCTGACAGCCGTGAATATCGTCTGTTTCCCCGTTAAAAAAATGGACATTGCGGTCTTGCAGCAGATCCTTCTGGGGGGGCTCAGCAAGATGCGCGAGGCCGGCGTGCTTCTGGTGGGCGGGCACAGTGTGGAAGACGATGAGTTAAAATACGGCCTATCCGTGATCGGCGTTGTCCATCCGGAAAAGGTCCTGAAAAACAGGGGTGCCCGGGTGGGCGACCGATTGATCTTGACAAAACCGATCGGCACCGGGATTGCAAGCACGGCCGTCAAGGCGGACATGGCCGGCGAAGAACTGTTCGCAAAATCGATCCGCTGCATGACAACCCTGAATAAATCAGCGGCAGAACGGGTGACGGCAACCCCCGGCGTGCATGCCTGCACCGACATTACCGGCTTTGGCTTCCTCGGCCATGCCTGTGAAATGGTGGAGAATAGCAGCGTAGGCATGAAAATCAGTGCTGCCGCTGTGCCTTTTTTCCCGGAAATCCGCAGTCTTGTAGAGGACGGAATCGTCCCGGCAGGATTGCACCGAAACCGGAATTTCCGCATGTCCATGATCGATCGGGCGGCTGGCATTCCGGAATGGCTCGTGGATATCCTCTTTGACCCCCAGACGGCGGGAGGGCTCCTGATCGCCCTGACGGCGGATCGGGCAGAGGGGCTGGCGGCGAAACTGCACGCTCAGGGGGTATCCGATGCAGTCGTTGTCGGTGAAATTGTAGCTGAGCCGGCAGGAAGGATTCAATTGATATAGAAAATCAGACGGGGAGAGGTTTTCATAAAAGCCAAGCCGTCAATAATGATTGTTGAAATGATGGATTCTTTCTGATAGAAGTCCGCCCATGCGGATAAAGCATCTGGAACCGACAGCATCGTCACACACGGATGCCGGGTCGCGACCGGGTAAAGTGTAACCAGGAATAACTTTTTCATGAAGCGCATTAAGTCACTCCTCGTTGCGAAAGAGGAAACAGCCCTCAATGTTTTCAAGCTGAAGGCCATGGCCAGGGGCAAGGAGTCTCTGGCCATTCTAATGTACGGCAGTCCCGATCCTGACGCCGTCGCCTCGGCCATGGCGCTCCGGGAGATCCTGAGACAGATGGCCGGAATCAGCACGTGCACCTTTTTCTCCACAGAACCCGTGGTCCGTCAACAGAACCGGGAATTCATCCGGGCCATGAAGCTCGATATTCAACTCCTGAATAAAAACGATCTGAGCCAATATGGCCTGATCGCTCTGGTGGACGCCCAGCCCACGTTTTTCGGTCAGATCCTGGAAAACATCCATATCAAGCCCCAGATCGTCTTGGACCACCATCCCTGCGCCACGGTCTGGCACGCCGAACTGGCCGATATCAGGCCTCATTACGGATCTTTATCAACCATGATGATGGAGTATTGTCTGTCCGCCAAGATCAAGATCTCCAAAAAACTCTATACAGCCCTGTCTTACGGCATTAAAACCGATACCAATAATTTTGAGCGGGACTCCAGCCTCGAAGACATCGGCGCTTATTATCTCGCCTATTCCCGGGCCAACCGCCAGCTTATCCGGCGCATTGAATTGAATCAGATTCCGGAGCGGTTTCTCAAGTATTACGACTATGCGTTTCACTACAAGCGGCGTTACCGGGACCGGATCGTCAGTTATCTGGGGAAGGTGGAAAGCGCCGACACATGCGTCCAGGTGGCTGATTTTCTGCTGCGCTTGGCGGGGATTTACTATGTGGTGGTTGCCGGTATTGTCAAGGAGAGACTGATCATTGTTTTCCGCGGCGACGGGTACC
The DNA here is from genome assembly GCA_043805145.1 of Pseudomonadota bacterium. GTDB lineage: Bacteria > Desulfobacterota > Syntrophia > Syntrophales > Fen-1087 > JAPLJM01. The sequence continues at coordinate 66,545 of JAZDIK010000081.1, forward strand.
GTCAGGACTGCGGAAGTATCGCTATCAAGGCTTTTGGCGGTTACGGCAGTGCCGGTGGGCACAAAAGCGCCGCGCGCGTAGAGATTCCGCTCGAAGCCCTCAAAGAGCCCCTGCACGACGATTTTTCCCGGGAAGCCGTCGATCAGTTTCTGGTCCAGCGCCTGCGCCGGAAACGCAAGGTGCCGAACCAGACCAATCAGAACAAATCGTGATTTTGTCATTCCATGGACAAAGCAACCAAATATGCCCTTCTTCAGAAATCCATTCGGCCCGCCTACTGGTTTCTCAGTCTCTATGCAAAAACGATACGGCTGATGGTGGAAAATGACGACGTGTTCGCAGCGCATCTTGAGAAGGGCGGCAGGGTCGTTTTTGCTTCCTGGCACCAGCGGTTCTTTGGTGGGTTCTATATTCCCCGCATTTATGGATTCCCCCACTGCATCATGATCAGCCGCAGCCGGGACGGCGATTTTATCGCCGGCGTTGTGGCGCATATCGGGTGGCGGGCGATACGCGGCTCCAGCAGTCTTGGTGGAAAGGAAGCCCTGCGGCAGATGGCGGATGCTCTGATGCAGGACCGGGTGGGTGGCCACATTGTCGATGGCCCGCTCGGGCCTCCGAGGGTGATCAAACCGGGCCTGATTACCCTGGCGCAGCGGACGGGAGCGGCGATCTGCCCGGCCTATGTCTCCTATGAAAACCCTTTGGTCTTCAACAGTTGGGACCGTTTCATGGTACCAAAGCCTTTCAGCCGGGCGCTGTTGTGTTTTGAAAGAACGTTGACATTCGTGCCGCCTGATCTGGACGAAAGCCAGTTTGAGCAGATCCGCCGCCAAGTTGAAACACAGATGATTGAAGGATATGAATCAGCAGATCACTATTTTAGACATCGATGATATTTAATATAGGTTCGGAATTCACTCTCCCCCGGCCATCATCATGATATTGGCGAATTTTCAGACAAGAAAGGGCGGATTCCCCTGAGGGAATCCGCCCCCATTTGAACGGGCGGCTTAAGCAGCTATTTAATCGCTGCTTTCTGCTGTTGTATCGGGTGTCTTGACGGACGTATCCGGGGTGGAATCGCTTGTGGAATCAGCGGATGATTTCGCAGCGTTTGTTGTTTCACTGGCCGGCGCTTTCTTTCCGCCGTAGTCCGTTGCATACCAGCCGGAACCCTTCAGGTGGAAGGTCGTTCTGGATATGAGTTTCTGTGTCGGGCCCTTGCAAAATTTGCAGGATGTCCGGCTGGAGTCTGTAATGCTCTGGAATATCTCGTATTCCTTCCCACATTTCTTGCACTTGTATTCGTAAATGGGCATTGCTTCTACACCTCCGAAGGTTATGAATGTTGCCTGTTACTGATATAAATCACCGATCTGATACCGGCTGCTGAAACACTCCATCACGAGATTCAGTTCCGGGGCGGCCAGGTTGCGCAGCATGTCCCGCGTAATCTCATGAACCTTTTCTTCCTCCTGCTGCTTCTCCGCCAGCGGGGCGTTAAAATCGATGTAGCCGCTGTCAAAACGGATCACATGCACCAGTTCATGGGCGGCAATATACAGCAGCAGAGGACTCAGTTTGATAAAAGACCCGGCCCTGTCCACCGCGTCAAGGATCCGGTTGTCCTGCAGGCAGATCCGGTAAAAATGCAGCCCCTCCTCCAGGCCCGCCTTGTCGCCCTGATGACAGTGGTATTTACATAAGTGCGCGAAAGCGCGACTATTCACTTCGTGCTGATCCAGATAAGCCAGTGTCTTGATATCATAGCGGTGCGCTTTCATTGCTTCCGGAACGATCCGAAAGTAACGGCCCGCCAGCTTCTCGGCGTGATGGAAGGCGTTCTCCGCAAGGGACATCTGTGAAGCATTGAAATACATGACGCAGGGACATCTCCTCTCTTTCGGCGCGGTTGCCCCGGGAGGCGGGCTTAATATAAAAATTTATTCCCCGTTGTCAAGTCCATTATTCTTAAGATATCACTTCGGGATCGGCGTTGATGTGAGCAGATACTTCAGATCGTCGTCTTCGAAGCGGATGGAAAAGCCCACAAAACCCGAACTGTTACCCCGGTTGCTGATAAAATCGTCCCAGCCGCCTGTCAGGTAAAGATACTTGAATAACTGCACATCAGCGTATCCCTTGAGGTGGGCGTTCCGATCCGAGGAGAAATCAAATGCTTCAAAGGTCAGTTTCAACCGGTCGTTCAGGGCCATATAGTCCATGCCGAATCCGCCCGTGGACTCCAGGATACCGCCCCGCAAAACCACGTTTCGGAAACGCTTGCCGATCTGAGCATTGAAAAGCAGGCCGCTCTTATCCCATTCTTCCGTTGTTGTTCTGATGTTGCCCGTGGTGTTATCCCGGACGGTCAACCGGCCCCGGGGATCGCTGACCAGGCCCAGAAGATAGAACTGATCCTGCTTCGGCTGAATCTTCACGTCCAGATAGCTTTTAAAGTTACTCTTGTCCCAGAGATATTCTCCCCGGTATCCCAAAAAAGTGCGGAACTGCTCGGCTTTCGTGACATAACGGTTGATGCCGGAAAGGCTCTGATTCAGGTTGTTGACGGTTTCTTCGTCGTTGACCAGTTTTCCAAGGGTGCCCTTGCCCTGGTTGATCTTGTCGCTCACCTCCTGCAGCGAGGCCAGGGTCTTGTTCAGATTGGTAATGGTGGTCTTGTCCTTCATGAGCTGTCCGAGGGTGCCTTCCCCCCGGCTAACCTCGTCGGCAATCTGGCTGAACGAAGCAAAGGTTTTTTCCATTTCTCTGGAGGCGCCGCGCAGGTTGTCGATCACTTCACCCACCTTGTCGTCGTTTTTCACCACCACCCGATTCAGATTGGTCGTCAGTTCCTGGGCATTGAGCAGCATGCTGCGGATGGTCGCCTCATTGCTGACCACCAGAGAGTTGATATTCTTCGTGAGCAACTGCATATTTTCAAGGATGCCGCCGATGTTCTCTTGGCCGGCTTGTCCGCCCAAGACATTGCTGAGCGAACTGGAGACCGTTTTGATATCGTCGGCAATGGCTCCTATCTGATTGAGGAGGCGATCAATATCGACCTGGCGCTCCACATTGCGGATCTGTTCGCCCGGTTCCAGTGCCGCCATCCCGGGGGTGCCGGCCTTGATTTCGATATATTTATCCCCCAGAACGCCGCGGGTCTTGATCGCAGCGCTGACATCTTTCTCCAGCGTCACGCCGGGAATGATCCGCAATCTGACCAGGGCCTTGCCGTCCTTCAGCATGATATCCTCCACACGGCCCACTTCCACACCGGCAATCTGCACGGCTGAATGCTTGTTCAGGCCGGAGACGTTGTTGAAGGTTACATCGACGTTATAGCCCTTCTTGATGCCGAGCCCTCTCTGACCCACCTGCATAGTCATATAGACCAACAGCAGCATGCCGATGAGGACAAACAGGCCGACTTTCGCCTCTGTTGTGATTGAACCCATTTTTTCTCCTTATCGCTATGTTACATCACTTTAATCGGTCCGTCCACGCTTCCGGATAGAAACTGCTTCATCACCGGATTGTCCGACGCCCGGATTTCATCGGGTGTGCCATATTCAATGATCCGTCCTTCATAAAGCATGGCAATTTTATGGGCGAGGCGAAAAATAGACTGAATGTCATGGCTGATCACGACGCAGGTCAGGTTATAGTTTCTCTGCGTATCCATAATGAGTTGGTTGATGGCTTCCGTCATGACGGGGTCCAGTCCCGTCGTCGGCTCGTCAAAAAGCACGATCCGGGGATGCAGGGCGATTGCCCGCGCCAGGCCGACGCGCTTGCGCATGCCGCCGCTGAGCTCGGAGGGCATTTTCCCCTCGACCCCGGATAACCCGACGGCCCGGAGACGGTCTGCCACGGTTTGCCTGATTTCCTGATCCTTCAGTTTTGTTTGCTCACGCAACGGGAAAGCCACGTTCTCGCCTACCGTCATGGAGTCGAAGAGCGCCGCCTCCTGAAAGAGCATGCCGAACTTTTTACGTACCTCATTGAGGTCTTTTTCAGAGAGCCTCGTGATATCGCTCTCCTCGACCAGAACGTGACCGCTGTCGGGCTTGATCAGGCCGATGATATGCTTCAGCAGCACACTCTTCCCGCCGCCGCTGCGGCCGATGATAACGGTAGTCTTACCCGCTTCGATCGCCAGATTCAGCCCATCCAGGATCTTCTGCTTTCCAAAGGACTTATGAATATCAACAAGTTTGATCATATCGAAAAACAATCTTCACGCCTTCGTAAAAAGTCCATATGCCGCGTTGCGCTTCACCCATCGTCATTGCGGCGTACGCCAAAGTACGCCTCATTCCTCATGATTCGCGCGCCTTGCCTCTGGCGCTTTCTGCGAAGCCGTCCCAAATTCGAAATTTTGACCACTTTTTACGATACAGTCAATCTTTATCGAAAACAATGTGAGCGGATGATGTATCACTTGCCATCTTCATTTCCGTGCGTTACAGCCCCCGTCCAAAGCCCTCCGTGATGATTTGACTGAACAATCAGCGCTCATTTTTCAACACCTGTTAGAACATGATCGCCGTCAGAAAGTAGTCGCTCACGAGAATCATAATGGACGAAACCACCACGGCCTGAGTCGTCGCCCGGCCGACGCCTTCCGCGCCGCCGGTGGTATTGAATCCCTTGTAGCAACCGATGACCGACAGAATCAGACCGAAAAAGGCGGCCTTGACGAGGCCGCTGTAAATATCGTTCAGCTCCAGCATTTTATAAATATTATTGATGAAATCACCCTCATTGATGTTCAGAAGATCCACCCCCACAAAGTAACTCCCTGCGATTCCCACGAAATTGGAGACAACCGTCAGCAGCGGAACCATCAGAACGCCGGCAATGACGCGCGGGACGATCAGGTGCTTGATGGGATTGGCGGCCATTACATACAAGGCGTCGATCTGTTCGGTGACGCGCATGGTCCCCAGTTCCGCCGCCATAGCCGATCCGGCGCGTGCCGTGACCATGAGCGAGGTGAGAACCGGTCCCAGTTCCCGTGTCATGCTCAGCGCCACCGTGGAACCGACCATGGTTTCGGCGCTGAACAAACGGAAACCGTGATATGCTTGGAGGGTCATCACCATGCCGGTAAAGAGACCCGTCAGGACGACCACAAAAATGGATTTTACGCCGACGAATTCCATCTGTTTGAAAATACTCCGCGCCTTCAGAGGGGGGCGTATCATCCAGAACAGAATCGAAAAAAACAGGGTTATGATTCTTCCTATTTCTTCGACATTATGCATCACAGTCTTGCCGATATAGTCGAGACTGGTGGAAAAGGGCTTCATTTACAGGGGTCCTTTTTTGTTGGCGTGCGCCTCCAGTGCATACTGAATCACCCGGTCGATCAGGCCCGGTTGGGTAATGCCGGCGGCTGCCGCCTGATGAAAGAGAACGGTGGAGGGCGTCATCCCCGGCAGGCTGTTCGGTTCGAGCACCACCAACCGCCCTTCCGGTGTGACGATAAGATCGATTCTGGCATAACCTTTCAGATCAAGACTCCTGAATGTCGCCAGAGCCGCGTCCTGGATTTTCCGGAGGGTGTCATCGGGCAGGCGGGCGGGTGTCTTGTTTTCGCCCTGTCCATAAAGGAACTTGTCTTCCAGGGACAGGATCGCCGCCGTGGGGATCGTTTCGGAAGGCGTCAGGGCCTGGGGCTGGTCGTTGCCGATAACGCCGCAAGTGACCTCCATCCCCGTCAGGAATTCTTCCACCAGAGCGGTGTCGTCCCAGATGAAGGCGTCATCGATGGCCGCCGTTATATCATCCGGGGAAACCACCTTGGTCACGGCCGTGCTGCACCCCTCCCGCGTGGGCTTGACGACGCAGGGAAAACCTATCTTGGCGCTGATTTCCCCCAGAATAGCCGCCTGCGTTCCGGACATCCATTGCGGCTTGAAAACCGGCAGTGTGCGTGGGACGTCGATACCACTGAAGGACAGAATCTTTCGCCCGGTCCATTTATCCATTCCCAGGGCCGAGGCCAGAACGCCGGAGCCGGTATAAGGAACACGCAGCAGCTCGAGCAGTCCCTGGATGCAGCCATCCTCGCCGTATTTGCCGTGTAGTCCCAGACAGACGAGGTCCACGCGCGATTTCAGGGTTTCATAGGGTATCCGCATCGCCTCGGAGGCAAGGTCTTCCTCGATGTCGCGAGTGCTGTTGCGCATGAGCAGCTTCAAAGGGATTTCCCAGAAGGCCGCCTCGCTGTCCATAAAAATGGGGATGGGCTCGTACTTGCCGCGGTCGAATTTGCTGAAAATATTCCTGCCGCTCTCCAGGGAGACTTCCTTTTCCGAGGAGACGCCTCCCATAATGACGCCCACTTTGAGTTTGATCTCCGACGCCTGTCTTTCCGTCATGATTTTCTTCCTTTTTAACAACTCACCAGGCTACGGCAAAGCCCAGGCAGGGCCCCAGATAGTCGTTTCGATAAGATCGTTTCATAAATAACTCCATTGGCGAAGATCATGGATTGGGAGATGGAGAGGGGTTCCCCCAACGCTGCCGTGCAACATGGCAAAAAAACACAGGAAGTGCAAGCAAAAATTACGGGAAAAAACCGGCGATAAAGCCGGACCCCCCCGATTTTACAAGGGGCCGTGCTTTTCTGCATGGATCTTGATGGCGTTTTCAATCAGTCGGGATAAAATCATGGCCGGCAGCATGCCCGCACAGGCGGCCTGCTCAAAAAAGAACGATGAGGGAGCCATTCCCGACGAGGAATTGGGATCGGTGATGAGAATCCGGTTGTCCTTCAGGATAAATCCGTCGATTCGGCCGTAAGACCTGAAGCCGAGGGCATGAAAAGCCCTGATGACGCACTGTTTGATTTCATTGATCTTTTCCGGGGGAGTATTCTTCGGGGGGGTAAACTTCCGGCAGCGGCCGGGCATGTACTTGTCATCATAGGTATAATAAGCGCTTTGCGGATAGATTTCCGTCACTCCGAGCGTTTCCGCCTCGCCTTCTTCTTCCAGCACAATCACTGAAAACTCGGCGCCGTCCAGATACTCCTCGACCAGCACGGCATTATCCCATTTCAGGGCCTCGTCAATGCCTTCAGTCAGGGTTTTTTCATCGATAATCTTTGTTACGCCGACGCTGGAGCCTTCCCGAATCGGTTTGGTAAAACAAGGAAAGGGGAAGTGGGCTCGGACGGCTTCCCGAACGGCCGGGGGATTTTCGCGCCAGTCTGCGGCGCGGATCAACATGCTGCGGGGAACGTCAATGCCCGCTGCATCGAGTACCTTCTGCTGAAGATACTTGTCCATGCCCAGCGCAGAGGCCAGCACCCCCGGTCCGGTATAGGGGATATTCAGGAGTTCCAGCAGGCCCTGAATGCAGCCGTCATCGCCGTACTTGCCGTGCAGGGCAATGAAGGCAAAATCGATTTCTCTTTTCAGATCTTCATAGGCGATCCTGCGAGCGTCTCTTTCCAGGCGGTCGGCAATATCCACCGTTGTGTTCTGGCAGACAAGCTGCCAGGGAATAATCCATAGGCGTCCCTCGCCGTCCATGAAGACAGGGGTCGGTTCGTAGCATTTACGGTCGAGGTTGTCGAAGACATTCCTGCCGCTGTTAAGCGAGACTTCCCGTTCGGAAGACATGCCGCCCATAATAACGCCGACGCGCAATTTGTTCATAAGTAAAAAAACTCCATAAACCCTATATGAGAGCTTTGCATAACCGGTGAAAAATGGTTCGCAAGCAGCGAATGAAAGATTTTTCGACTTTCCAGAATTTAGACTAATTTATAAAATATATTTAAGCATCATCATATTTCAAGCGAAAAAGATTTTGAGCTGTGGAGAAGCCATTTTTCAAAGGTCCCTAATATTTGTTACGGATCCCAGATAAAGGTCACGCCGCTGGTGGGGAAGATCCATTCATCGTCGCTGATTCGGAGACGAATGGATTTTCCTTTCTCCCGGATGACCTCGGGGTCGGGATGTCGGCCGGCGAAAAAACTGATATCCCGGACATTTTTGATACGGGCGCCGCGGTAATTGAAAGTAATGTCGAGCCCGCGGGTCGGATAGACGAGATAAACGGAAAAAAGGTGGTTGTGTTTCGATTTCCGGGTGATGATTTCAATTGAAATTCTGGCTTGCCGGTTGACTTTTTTCCTCAGATCTTCGCTACCGCACCAGACTTCATAACCACGGTCGGTCGCTTCCGTCCGGATAATGGGGACCTCCTCGTCATCGATTCGCACCCGGCTGACGCGGAAGTCCTTTTCTGTGATGGCATCCTGTCGTTGACCGAGGAGCCACCGGTACTCACAGCGCTTATCGTTGAAGAAAGACGCCAATTGTTCGTTGTTCGCAGCGCAGCCGATCATGAATACAGGGTGATTAAGCGTTTTGGTATATGCGATGAGGGTCGTAACGCGGAACTCCTTGCCGGCCTGGCGATCTGCACGGATTTCTTCCTCGCTGAATTCGGCCACGTGAATATCGTAACGGAAGTTCGTCCGCAGTTCAAGCCGTCGGTCTTCTTTACCGAAGAGCGTTTCGAATATTTCATAATAAATGGCATCGCCCAATTCCTCGTTCCTCGCCCGCGTGTGAAAGCAGTGCCGGATGATGTTGTCGATCCTGGCGATTGATTTTTCTTCATCGGGGATAAATATCCGCCGCAGACGGGGGGCCACGCTGTCCGTCTTGCCTTTTTGCAGGAAAATCCTCGGCGCCCGTTTGCCCAAGGCGCACAGGATCTCGTAACTGATGGTTTTGGTCCGGTCGGCGATTTCGTTTGCGGTGATCGACTCGTCGCCCTGCCGGCCCATCATGACCACTTCATCGCCTGTCCGGCAGTCGGGAATATGCGTGACGTTGACGGTGCACATGTCCATGGAAACCCTGCCCACGACAGGGGCGCGTTTGCCCCGGATCAACACTTCGCCCTGATTGGACAGGTTCACGCCGTAGCCGTCGCCGTAGCCGACGGGAATGGTGGCGATCCGGGTCGGTTCGTGGGTGATGTAGGTCCGGTTGTAGCCGATGCTGTATCCCTTCGGAAATTCCTTGATGAGCACGATCCGGCTCTTGAAACTCATCACCGGCGCCAATTGGGCCTTGTCTCTCGTTTCCAGGGAGGGATAGATGCCGTATGACATGATTCCGGGACGGACCATATTCAGATGGAATTGCGGATAGTTCAGGATGGCGCCGCTGTTACACATATGCTTGGCTGGTATATCAATCTGATGGTTCGCCAGTCGATCGAGCAGCTCCTTGAACATATGCCACTGATGCTGATTGTACTCGATCGTCGTCTCGCTGGCGGCCAGGTGGGAAAAGATTCCTTCAATGATGATGTTGGAAAAGGAAATGATTTCCTTAATCATGTCGAAGGCTTCGTAATAAATGGTGCCGCCCCGGCCCATGCCGGTGTCCACCTCGATGTGGATCGGCGTCCGCAGGTCGGCTTTTTTGAAGCGTTTTTGCAGTTCCCGGGCAAAGCCAATGTCGGAGACGGAGGGGATCAGGTTGTATTTGATGATCGAATTGATTTCAGAGTCGGGGGAGGGGCTCAGGATAATAATGGGCGCGTCGATGCCGCCGACACGGAGCTGGACGCCTTCATCGGCGTTGGCAACTCCGAGACAGGCCGCCCCATTTTTCATCGCCAGATGGGCGATTTCTATGGCGCCGTGGCCGTAGGCATCGGCCTTGACGACCTGCATGATCCGGACGCCCTGGCCCACCAGACGCTTCATCTCATCCCAGTTGTGAGTAAAATGGTCAAGATTGACCTCAACCCAGCTTCTATATCGATGTTCCTCAGCCAATATTGGCCTCCCTGCTATTTCTTTGTCATTGTAAAGACGCAATCCCAGAACTCGGGCGGCGGACATTCCTTTAACTCTTCACAGCGTCTGATATAAAGTTCGGACGGGGGGTCTCCGGGCCTGAGCGCCAGAACCTGCCTGAAAATGGCGATTGCCTCATCCCAGCATGCCTGTTTATATTTTTCGATACCCGTTTCAAAAAGCCTCAAAAAGGCCTCATGCGGCTCAGCGTCTTTCTTTTCGCAGAGCAATTCATAGATCTTGACGGGCAGCTTCTTGCCCTTGACCCGAACCGAATCCAACTCGCGGCAGGTCAGGACGTCCTTGACGCCTTCATAAGTGTATTCACTGATGACAATGCTCGTTCCGTATTCCTTGTTGATGCCTTCCAGCCGGGATCCGAGATTCACGCTGTCGCCCATAACGGTATAGTCGAAACGCATCTGGGAGCCCATATTCCCCACGACCATGTCGCCGCTGTTGATTCCGACGCCGATGTGAAGAACCGGACGGCCTTCTTCGGACCACTTCTGCTGAAGTTTCTTCAACTCTTCAATCATGTCCAGGGCGGTCCGGCAGGCGCGAACAGGATGATCGGGCTGATCCAGAGGGGCCCCGTAAACAGCCATGATGGCGTCTCCCATGTATTTGTCCAGGAGGCCTTCATGTTTGAAGACGACGTCCGTCATAGCCGTCAGATATTCATTGAGCAGATGGACCAGTTCTTCCGGCGTCAGTTTCTCCGAGATCGTGGTAAATCCGCGGATATCCGAAAAGAGAACCGTCAGGTCCTTCTTGTCGCCGCCCAGCTTCAGCTTGGTCGGATCCTTGAGCATTTCGTTGATGACAGAAGCCGTCAGATAATACTGGAAGGCGCCCCGGATCTTCTTCTTTTCCCGTTCTTCGGTGATGTAGCGGTAAACGGTAATGGCCAGATAAATGGTCATCATGGTCAGGACGGGATAGATCAGGTTCAGCCAGATGTTGTAACGGGAAAAGACATAGGTGTTGGCCCCGACGAACACGATCAGCAGGACCAGAATGAGCAGCACGCCGCGGGCGGCCCTGACTCGGGGAATCGCGACGCCGACGATGAATCCCAGTACGAGGATCATACAAAAGTCGATGAATTTCGTCCAGCCGGAGTGGATCAGAAAGTTCTGATGCAGGATATTGTCGATGATCGTGGCGTGGATTTCCACACCCGGATAGACAGCGCTGAAGGGCGTCACGCGCATATCATAGATGCCGGTGGCCGTCGCGCCCACAAGAACGATTTTATCTTTGAAAAGATCAGCAGAGAGCCGGCCGTGAAGGACATCGGTAATCGAATAATGCGGGAAGATTCCGGAAGGCCCAAGGAAATTGACCAGCAGTCGTCCCGCCTCGTCTGTCGGGATGGCCAGATTATCCAGCTTCACCGACTCAACGCCGAAGTCGGCTAGTTTAAGAGACAGCATCGGCCATTCGAGATATTGGAGCAGGATGGAGATTGGAAGAGGAGAATAGTAATCATCCTGAAATTTGATGACCAGCGGCACCCAGCGGATCACACCGTCGCTGTCCGGAAATGCATTAAAATAACCGCTGTTTTCGGCAACTTCCGTCAGTTGCGCAATATTGGTTACAGCGGAATAGGCGTGGACGAGAACATGCTTGTCCATGGTTTTCGGAGTCCGGATCATCTGGTAGCGGGCATTGGCGATGTCGGCGGCGCTGGCTTTGATTTGTTCAGGAGTTAAATGACCCACTTCCTTGTCGGAGAGATGGAAGAAATAACCAAGGGTCACATTTTTTGCCCGCGCAACGGAGCCGGCCAGCGCTGCATCCGTGTCGATGACGAGGCGTTTTCTCTTGAGGAGCCCTTCCAATTTTGCATCCTGAAGCCCGATCTTTTCGATTTCCTTCGACAACTCGGCAATGGTTTTAAGGCTGGCATTATCGTCCGGTTCCGAGAAGACGATATCGAAACCGACGACTTTGGCGCCATAGGCATTGAGTTGGTCCACAAGCCGCGCCATCACCGTACGCGGCCAGGGCCATCGCCCCAGCTCGCTTAAGCTCTTTTCATCGATGGCGACAATGACCGTTTCCCCGCCGGAGGAGAGATTGCCTCGCGAGACCATTCTCAAGTCAAGGGCTTTCAATTCCATGAATCGCAGGAAGGTGATGTCCGCAAGAAACAGGATCAAAGCAAGAAATATGATAAACAGCGTGATTTTCAGGGGAGATATGGCGCCCCATTTTTTTAAACGTTCTTTCATTGGCATTTCTCCTTCGGGGAGATCAAATGATCCTGCAATGCTGATCTGTCCGGCCAAGACTTGCAACCACTCTGTCCGGCACTTGCGGGATCATATCAGAGGATTTCAGAAAGTCAAGAATGACGACTTCGTAAAAAGTCCGGATACTCAATTTGCGCTTTATCCTTGCAGTTGCGGCGTACGCCCAAGTTCGCCTCGTGGGGAGGGGACTTGACAGAGTCATGTCCCCATATTTCCGAAAGGGATGCGGCGTTAAGGGCCAGGCACGACAAAAAGTTCCGAAATTGACCTTGACAGGGGTGATAAATCATGATAATCGCCCGCTCGGTTTGCCCCCGTCCTTTATGTGAGGGACGAAAGAGTAAAAGCCCTGTCTTTTAATATAGATAGAATCTTCAGGAGTGATCAGGTGTTGAAAGATAACGAGAAAGTCGGTGCGGTAATGGTGGTCGGGTCGGGTATCGCCGGCATCCAAGCGTCTCTGGACCTTGCCAATTCCGGGATGAAGGTGTATCTCGTCGAGAACGGCATCAGCATTGGCGGTGTGATGGCCCAGTTGGATAAAACCTTTCCCACCAATGACTGTTCGGCCTGCATCCTTTCTCCCAAACTCGTGGAAGTCGGGCGCCATCCCAATGTGGAGATCATGACCCGCCGGACGGTGGAAGCCGTGGAAGGCGAGCCGGGCCGCTTCAGGGTCAAGCTGACCAAAGCCCCCCGGTTTATCGATCTCGACAAATGCACGGGCTGTGGGGACTGTGCCAAAGTTTGCCCCGTGTCCGTCAAATCCGATTTCAACGAAGGCATGGACGAAAGGAAGGCCACATACCGTCATTTTCCCCAGGCCATTCCGAGCGGTTTTGCCATTGACAAGCTCGGCACGTCGCCCTGCAAGGCGGCCTGTCCCACGCATATCAGCGTTCAGGGTTACGTCGCCCTGATCTCGGCGGGCAAGTACAAAGAAGCCCTCAAACTCATCAAAAAAGACAATCCCTTCCCATCGGTCTGCGGCCGCGTCTGCAACCATCCCTGTGAAGAAGCCTGTATGCGGGGCAAGGTGGAGCAGCCCATCGACATCATGCATCTGAAGCGCTTTGTGGCGGATCTCGATCTCAGTGACGAAACCCGCTACATCCCCGAGGTAAAAGAGAAAAAAGACAAAAAAGTCGCCGTTATCGGCGCCGGTCCGGCGGGCCTCACGGCAGCCTATTATCTGGCGGAGCAGGGCTACGGCGTGGACGTTTTCGAATCCCTGCCTGTTGCTGGCGGCTGGCTCGCAGTGGGAATTCCCGAGTACCGCCTGCCCAAGGATATCCTCAAAGCAGAAATCAGGGTCATCGAGGATTTGGGCGTCAAGATCCACCTCAACACCGCGATCGGTAAGGACGTTCCCTTTGATAAGCTTCAGAAGGATTACGACGCCGTCTTCATCGGCTGCGGAACGGTTCTTTCCACCAAGTTGGACATTCCCGGCGAGGAGATGCAGGGCGTCATTCACGGCGTCGATTATCTAAAGCGCGTCAATCTGGGTGAGAAGGTTTTTCTGGGCGACCGCGTGGCCGTCGTCGGCGGCGGGAACGTCGCCATGGACGCCGTACGGACAGCCATCCGCACCGGTTCCAGGGACGTTTTCGTGCTCTATCGCCGTTCGCGCAAGGAAATGCCGGCATCCCCGGAGGAAATCGAAGAGGCCCTCGAAGAGGGCATTAAAATGGAATTCCAGGTGGCCCCCGTCCGCATTGTCGGCAAGGACGGCAAGCTTACGGGGATCGAATGCCTCCGCATGGAGCTGGGAGAGCCGGATGCGAGTGGCCGCCGCCGTCCCGTGCCCATTAAAGGTTCCGAATTCATCGTCGCGTGCGATGCCGTCATCCCGGCCATCGGCCAGGCGGCGGATCTCGATTTTATCCCGAAGGAAAGCGGCATTGCCGTCAGCAAATGGAAAAATTTCGATGTGGATCCGGTGACCTTCCAGACGAACGTCCCCGGCGTCTTCGCCGGCGGTGACGTGGTGACGGGTCCCGCCACGGCGGTCAAGGCCGTCTTTGCCGGAAAGGAAGCGGCGGTCTCGATCGACCGCTACCTGAAAGGCGAGGACCTTGCCGCGGGCCGCGCCCGGGACTGGACGAAAGGTCTTGCGGATAAAGGGGACACTGCCGGGGTTGCCAAGGTGATGCGGGAAAAATATCCCCACATGAAACCAAACGAGCGGAGGGCCACATTCCAGGAAGTCGGGATCGGCTTCAGCGAGGATGCGGCTATCCGGGAGGCCAACCGGTGTCTCGCCTGCGGCATCTGCTCCGAATGCTATCAGTGCGTGGAAGCCTGTATCGCCGGAGCCGTCAACCATGACGATAAGTTTGAAGAAGAAAAGATCGAGGTCGGTGCGATCATTGCGGCGCCGGGCTTTGAAGCCTTCGATGCAGGCCTGCGCGGCGAGTACGGCTTCGGGATCTACGCCAATGTGGTGACCAGCATTCAGTTTGAGCGCATCCTGTCGGCTTCCGGCCCCTATTTCGGCCATGTCCAGCGGCTCTCAGACGGCAAAGAACCCCGCAAGATCGCCTTCATCCAGTGCGTGGGCTCCCGCGACACCTCCTGCGACAACAGCTGGTGTTCCTCGGTCTGCTGCATGTACGCCACGAAGGAAGCGATCATCGGCAAGGAACACGCCAAGAACCTGGAACCCACTATCTTTTACATGGACATCCGCGCCCACGGCAAGGATTTTGACCGTTTTGTCAATCGTGCCAAGGATGAATACGGCATCCGCTACATCCGCTCCATGCCGTCCACCATCAAGGAACTCCAGCAGAGCAAGAACCTGCTTCTCAAATATGTTCAGGAAGACGGAATCCTCGTGGAAGAGGAATTCGATATGGTCGTCCTGTCCGTCGGTTTGACACCCCCCAAGGATGCGGCCGGGTTGTCCAGGGCGCTGGGAATCGAACTGCAGGAACACGGCTTCTGTAAAACCGCCCTGGAGAATCCCGTCCAAACCAGTCGGGAAGGCGTCTTTGTCTGCGGCGCCTTCGGCGGCCCCAAGGATATTCCCGAAACGGTCATGGAGGCCAGCGGCGCGGCCGCCTGCGCTCAGGGTCTGCTTGCGTCGCGCCGCGGAACGATGACCTGTGAGGCGGAATTGCCCCTGGAAAACGACATCCGCGGCATCGGCCCGCGGACGGGCGTCTTTGTTTGCCATTGCGGCATCAATATCGGCGGCGTGGTGGATGTGCCCGCCGTTGTGGAATACGCGAAAACCCTACCCAATGTGGTGTTTACCGCGGACAACCTCTTTACCTGTTCCCAGGATACGGCAGTCAAGATGGGAGAAGTCATCAAGGAATACAACCTGACCCGCGTGGTCGTGGCCTCCTGCTCGCCGCGGACCCATGAAGGCCTCTTCCAGGAGAACTGTGAAAAGGCCGGCCTGAACCGCTATCTCTTTGAGATGGCCAACATCCGCGATCAGAATTCCTGGGTGCACATGCACGAACCCGAGGCCGCCACGGAAAAGGCCAAGGATCTCGTCCGCATGGCCATTGCCAAGGCCCAGTACCTGAAACCCCTGAAACCGGGACAGCTCAGCGTCAATCACGCCGTGCTGATCATCGGCGGCGGGCTGGCCGGCATCGCGGCGGCGCTCGCGCTGGCCGATCAGGGCTTTGAATCCCATATCGTGGAAAAGCAGTTCGAGCTCGGCGGCAACTACCGCCACCTCTATTACACGCTCGAAGGCCTGGATACGAAAAAGCACCTGGCCTCTCTGCTGCAGAAAGTCAGGGAAAGCAAGCTCATTCATGTCTATACGGGCGCCGATATTAAAAAAATCGAAGGTTTCATCGGCAACTACAAGACCACGGTCGAACAGAAAAAGGAAGGCGAAACCCTGTTCGAGCACGGTGTCGTGATCGTGGCCACGGGCGCGTATGAACTGGAGAATAAAGAATATCTCCAGGGACAATCTGCCCAGGTTGTTCCCCAGCGCGAACTGGAAAAGCTCATTGCCGAAAAGGACGCCAGAGTGTCCGCGGCCAAAAGCGTCGTCATGATCCAATGCGTCGGCTCCCGCAATGCCGAAAGGCCCTATTGCAGCCGTTACTGCTGTTCCGAGGCCATCAAAAATGCCCTGAAACTCAAGGAGGCCGATCCGGGAAAAGATGTCACAATCCTCTACCGGGATATCCGAACCTTCGGTCTGAAGGAAGACTACTATAAGAAAGCCCGTGAGCTGAACGTCAAGTTCATCCGTTACGACGAGGACCGGAAACCTGAGGTTCGTCAGGATGGAAATCAGGTCGCCGTTCGTGTTTTCGATCCGATTCTCAACGAACCCGTTGAAATAAAGACCGATCTGCTGGCCCTGAGCGTGGGTACCGTTCCCAATCCCGGCAACGAAGACATCGGCAAGATGCTCAAGGTGCCCACCAACCAGGACGGCTTCTTCCTCGAGGCCCATGTGAAGCTGCGACCCGTTGATTTTCAGACGGACGGCGTGTTTATGTGCGGCATGTCCCACGCGCCGAAACTCAGCGAAGAGGCGGTCACCCAGGCCTTTGCAGCCGTGTCGCGGGCCTGTACGATCCTGACCAAGGATTATATCGAGGCCGAAGGCAAGACCGCCTATGTGATCAAGGAACGCTGCATGGCCTGCGGGCTCTGTGAGATCAACTGCCCCTTCAGCGCCATCGCGGTGGACGCCAACGAAGGCTGCGCCGTTGTCAACTCCGTTCTGTGCAAGGGCTGCGGCGTCTGCACGGCCTCCTGCCGCATGAACGCGGCGGATCTCAACGGCTTCAACAACGAGGAAGTGCTGGCGCAGATCGGGGCGCTGTAAAGGATAGAGACTTTAAAAAAATGACTTTGCCGCGTCTCAAAAATCTTTTCCGCTAAGAGGACAATTAGACGTGATCATGATTCATGACAAGCCGCTAAAGTCATCTCTGGAAAGGCGGAAAACATTTGATTCGCCGCTCGCGAACCATTTTTCAGCGGTTATGCATAGCTTTCGGATAGAAGAGTGAAATAGGGCAATTCAGAAAAACGGAGAAGATATGGCTGAAAATCAAGCAACAGAAAGCTGGGAACCTAAGATCATTGCCATTGTCTGCAACTGGTGCACATACGCGGGAGCCGATCTGGCGGGGATCAGCAGAATTCAGTATCCGCCCAACGTCCGGATCGTCAGGGTGCCATGCACGGGCAGGATCAACCCCTTTTATGTTATGAAGGCCCTTCAGGAAGGGGCGGACGGCGTGTTGGTGTCCGGTTGTCATCCCGGCGAGTGCCACTATATCACCGGCAATTTGACGGCCAGGCGAAAATTTGCCACGCTCAAACGATTTTTAAACTATGTCGGCATTGAAGGTAACCGGACAATGTTTACCTGGGTTTCTGCGTCCGAAGGCGACCGGTTTGCTCAGGTCATCAAAGGGGTTACCCAGGCCGTGAGAGAGCTGGGTCCGGCCGGCAAACTGGTAAAAAAGATATAAGATAAATAACGAACGAGGAATCGGGAACTGTGGAAAATATCGAAAAGAAGCTGCGGGAAGAAGCCAGGAAACTGCTGATCGAGAAAAAGGTGGACGCCATTGTCGGGTACGAAGATGGAACCCTGCCTCTGACGGCCACGCCCTGTTTTATCACCAACCCCGACGATGCGGATAAGCTGGTCTGGAACCGGTTCTGCACGCAGAACCTCGCGAAATTCGTCCATGACCTGGTCATGCAGCACAAAGAATCACAGAAACGGGTCAAACCCGAAGACCGTATCAAGAAAACCTTTGGCATTGTGGCGAGGGGCTGCACCTCCCGCTCACTGGTCATTCACCTGCAAGAGTTGCAGTATGATCGCAGCGAATGCGTGATCATCGGCGTTCCCTGCACCGGGTATGTCGATAAGAAGAAACTGGCCCTTGCTGTCAATCAGGAGGAGATTCTGAGCGGATCCGCGACAAAGGATGAGCTGATCGTCAAGACGGCGACGGGCGAAAAAAAGATCGCCCTCAAGGAGGTTCTGGCCGACAACTGCCGCACCTGCCGGTTCAACAATCCCGTGATTTCAGACTTGATGATCGGCGAACCGGCCCCGCCCATGGATGCCGCTTCGGAATATGCGGAAGTGGACGAATTCGAAAACCTGCCCATCGAGAAACGCTGGGCTTATTTCACCAAGGAAATGGCAAAATGTATCCGCTGCGCCGCTTGCCGGAACACCTGCCCGTCCTGCTACTGCCGGATCTGTTTTGCCGAGCAGAGCCAGCCCCAGTGGGTCGGCATCGGCGACGATCCGTCGGACACGCAGATGTTTCAGTTGATGCGCATGTATCACATGGTGGGCCGCTGCGTGGACTGCGGGTCCTGCATCAGCGTCTGCCCCATGGGCGTGGACCTCAGAAAGTTCCTGAAAAAACTGGATAAAGACGCGTTTGAACTCTTCGAACACCGGGCCGGCGCATCGCTGGACAGCCCGGCGCCGCTGAGCACGTTCAAGGAAAACGACAAGGAAGACTTTGTTTTCAACCCCGGCGGGGGTGGGCATTGATCTTTATGATTTTGTGAAACGGATGGAGTGAACATGCAAACCTTTTTAGAGCAAGTCAACGAGAAAATCGACGGTGTGCCCCTCCAGCGGTGTTACCACTGCCGGAAGTGCACGGCCGGCTGTCCCCTGACCTTTGCCATGGAATACAACCCCAACAAGATCATCAAGATGATCCAGATGGGCCGCAAAAATGAAGTTTTGAACAGTTCCACCATCTGGCTCTGTGCGTCCTGCGAGACATGCATCACGCGGTGCCCCAATGAGGTGGATATCGCCCGGATGATGGATGTCCTGCGGCAGATGGCCATCGAGACAGGCGTGGGCGCAAAGGAGAAGAACATCCTGAAATTCCATGAATCGTTTTTGTCCAACATCAAGATGTTCGGCCGGATCAACGAGCCCACCATGATGGTGCAGTATAAACTCAAATCCGGGGATCTCTTCTCCGATATGGGCATGGGCATCGACATGTTCCTGAAGGGCAAGTTGTCGCTGTCTTCGCCGAAAACGAAGGATCTCGGGTCCGTGAAGAGGATTTTCGAGAAGACAAAGCAAGCTTGAAGAGCGTGAATAGACATAAAGGAGGCTATCGTTGAAAGTTTCATATTATCCGGGATGCTCTCTCCATGGCACGGCCAAGGAATATGACCAGTCGGTCAGGGCGGTAAGCCGCGCGCTGGGGATCGAGCTCAAGGAAGTGGACGACTGGTCCTGTTGCGGCGCCACCTCCGCCCACAGCACCAACTTCAAGCTGTCCATTGCCCTGCCCGCCAGAAATCTCGTGGCGGCGGAAAAAGACGCCCTTGATGTGATGGTACCCTGCGCGGCCTGTTTCAACCGGTTTAAAACGGCGGAACATCATCTCAAGGCCGATAAGCAATTAAAAAGTGACGTGGAGGAGATCATCGGGGGCAAATACCATGGCGGGATCGCCGTCCGCAATCCGATTGATATCATTTTCAAGGACATTGGACTGGACGCCCTGGCGGGCAAGGTCAAAAAACCATTGACGGGCCTCAAGCCCGTTTCCTATTACGGATGCCTGCTGCTGCGTCCGCCGGACATCTGCGAGTTTGACGATTATGAGAACCCGGTCATGCTGGATAAGATCCTCAACACGCTGGGCGCCGATGCGCATCCATGGTCATATAAGACCGACTGCTGCGGCGGTTCGCTGACCATCAGCAGGACGGATATTGTCGCAAAGATGGTCAGTAAAATCATGATGATGGCCCGTGAAGCCGGGGCAAGCTGTGTCGTGACGGCCTGCCCTGTCTGTATGGCCAATCTGGACATGCGGGCAAGTGATAATGTCCGGCTGCCCGTCTTTTACTTTACGGAATTGATTGCCCTGGCTCTGGGGCTGCAAGGACCGGACGCCTGGTTCAAGCTGCACAATGTAGATCCGCGGCCGCTCATGAAGAGCCTGGCTCTGATTTAAGCATAAGGGGTTATAGGGAAAATATGGAAATAAAGTTAATCAAAGAGGATAAGCTGGCCGGGATCATCGAAAAGATGTCGCAGGACATGCCGGTTTTTGCACCCGTGAAAGAGGAAGACAACGTTCTCTTCAAGCAACTGGAAAAGGGCCAGGCGCCGCTGATCCTGTTTGCGAATTCGAAAAACGCTCCAAAGAACTTCTTCTTCCCCCATTCGGAACAGATGATGAAATACACCCGAACGGAAAACGGCATGGTGTTTGCCGGCGCAACCGAGGGCGCAAAAGAATCGGTCCTGTTCGGGGTCCGGCCCTGCGACGCCCACAGCTATGTGCTGCTGGATATGCTCTTCGACCAGGAAAAATACCGAGATTCCTTCTATATCGACAAACGCGAAAAGACCACCGTGATAACACTTGCCTGCATCCATCCGCCCTACACCACCTGCTTCTGCACTTCCGTGGATGGGAGCCCGACGGCGGCGGATGGCGCCGATATCTTGCTGACGCAGATCGGGACGGATTATCTGGCCGAGTTTATCACACCTAAAGGCGAGAAACTGCAGAAATATTTCGCCGACGCCCCCAAGGCGGACGACAGGGCGCTCGCGGCGAAGAAGGCCGTCGCCGATAAGGCCGTTCAGGAAATCAAATCCCACATTCCGGCAAAAGCCGTCAAGCCCGTCCTGGACGTGAACTTCGAGCATCCCTTCTGGAATACGATTCATCAGAAGTGTCTGGCCTGCGGGACCTGCACGTATCTGTGTCCGACCTGCCATTGCTTCGACATCAGCGACGAGGTCAAGGGCAACGACGGGGTTCGCCTGAGAAACTGGGACTCCTGCATGTATCCCCTGTTCACGAAGGAAACCTCCGGACACAATCCCCGTCCCAGCCAGAAGGAAAGATGGCGTCAGCGTGCGATGCATAAGTTTAAGTATTTTGTGGACAATTTCAACGCCATTGCCTGTGTCGGCTGTGGCCGGTGCGTCATGTATTGTCCCGTGAACATCGATATCAGAAAAATCGTCGAAGATATTTCGAAACTATAACGTCGGGAGTCGTCATGGAGAATCCATATATTCCTTATCCGGTCAAGGTTGTAAAAATCATCACGGAAGTGGACACGAAGGACATCAAGACCTTCCGCCTTGAGTTTGTCAACAAGGAGGATGAGGCAAAGTTCGCCTATACCCCCGGACAATTCGGGGAGCTGTCCATTTTCGGCAAGGGGGAATCCCCCATCGGCATCGCCTCATCGCCGACCCAGAAGGGATATATCGAATTTACGGTCCAGAGAGCCGGCGTTGTGACCAGCGCCCTTCATGATATGGAAGAAGGAACGCTTATGGGCGTGCGGGGTCCCCTGGGAAATTCCTGGCCGATCGAATACATGGAAGGCAAGAACATCGTCATCGTCGGCGGCGGCTTTGCGTTTACCACCCTGCGATCCCTGCTGAACTACATGATCGATGAATCCAACCGCGCCCGCTTCGGCAACATCACGGTGGTCTACGGATCCAGGTATCCGGGGCTGCTCATCTACAAGGATGAACTGGAGATCTGGGCGAAGCGCGCGGATATCAATCTGAACGTGACCGTGGACAAGGGCGATGCCGGCTGGACGGGGCGCGAGGGGTTTGTACCCACGATCTGCAAGGAGGTCGCCCCCAGCTCGGAAAACGCCGTCACGGTGATCTGCGGACCGCCCGTCATGATCCGGTTCACGCTGCCGGTTTTCTTCGATCTGGGCTTCTCCAAGGAAAACATCATCACCTCGCTTGAGATGCGTATGAAATGCGGCATCGGCAAGTGCGGGCGCTGCAATGTGGGCAGCAAGTATGTCTGCAAGGACGGCCCGGTATTCTCCCTGGCGGAACTGGACAAACTGACCAAGGAATACTGACAAGTCCGTAAAAAGGCCGGATGCTTGGGGACATGACGCAGTCGTGTCCCCATACTTTTGAATCAGGAGAAAACAGCTTGAACAAAATTATTGAAAAAGTTGCTTTGTCGGAAAACGTCGTCAAAATGATCTTGGAAGCGCCGGCGATTGCCCGGAAACGCAAGGCGGGCCAGTTCATAGTCCTGCTCATGGATGAAAAAGGGGAGCGGATTCCGCTCACGATCGTGGATTCCGATATGGACAAGGGAACGATCACGATCATTTTTCAGGTCGTCGGCAAGACGACGGCCGCCATGGCCGGGATGAACGTGGGCGACCATTTCAGCGACGTCCAGGGGCCGCTCGGCAATCCCACGGATATCAAGAAAATCGGTCAGGTCGTCTGCATCGGCGGTGGCGTGGGCGTGGGCGTCGTCTATCCATTGGCGGCGGCCCTGAAGCAGGCGGGGAACCGGGTCATTTCCATCATCGGCGCCCGGACAAAGGATTTGCTGATTTTGGAAGAAGAGATGAAACAGGTCAGCGACCGGCTGATCGTCGCCACGGATGACGGCAGTTATGGTTTTCACGGTTTTGTCAGCACCGTCTTGCAGAACCTGATCGATGAGGGTGAAAAGATCGAGGAAGTCTTTGCCATTGGGCCGGTTCCCATGATGAAGGTGATCGCCAACCTGACGCGGCCATACGGGATCAAGACCGTGGTCAGCCTCAATCCGATCATGGTGGATGCGACGGGCATGTGCGGGGCCTGCCGAGTCTCCGTGGGTGGAAAAACGCGGTTCACCTGCGTGGACGGTCCCGAGTTCGACGGCCATCAGGTGGATTTTGATCTTCTGACAAGCCGCCTGCGCATGTACTGCGATCAGGAAAGCGTGGCTTATGAAAAACACAGGTGTGAATGTCATGGAAGCTGAAGAGAAAAAACCGAAGAAGGAAAAAATCCCCCGGCAGCAGATGCCGGAACAGGCTCCCGGCGTCCGGGTAAAGAACTTTGACGAAGTCCCCCTGGGATATTCGGAAGAAACGGCAGTGCTGGAGGCGAAACGCTGCATCCAGTGCAAGAAGCCCGGCTGCATCGCGGGGTGTCCCGTGGACGTAAGAATCCCGGAGTTCATCCGGGCGATCGCCGAGGGAAACTTCATGGAAGCTGCGCATATTCTCAAGGAGACCAACAGTTTGCCCGCCGTCTGTGGCCGCGTGTGCCCCCAGGAGGAGCAGTGTGAGAAGGTCTGCATCCTCGGCAAGAAGGGCGATCCCGTGGCCATCGGCCGCCTGGAACGCTTTGCCGCGGATTATGAACGAAAAGCCGGCCAGGTCTCCATTCCCGACATGCCCGCCCCCAATGGAAAGAAGATCGCCGTCGTCGGCGCCGGGCCTTCGGGGCTGACCATCGCCGGAGATCTCGTCAAGCTGGGCTATGCGGTGACGATCTTTGAGGGTTTGCACAAGGCCGGCGGCGTTCTGGTTTACGGTATTCCCGAATTCCGTCTCCCCAAGGCGATCGTGGAGGCGGAGGTCGATTATCTGAAAAAATTGGGCGTGAAGATCGAGACCAACGCCGTCATCGGCCGGATCGCGACGATCGATGAGCTTTTTGCCGAAGGCTATGCCGCCGTCTATGTGGCTGTCGGCGCCGGCGCGCCCGTGTTCATGAACATTCCCGGGGAAAATCTCAGCGGCATCTATTCGGCCAATGAATACCTCACGCGCTCGAACCTCATGAAGGCCTATCGGTTTCCGGAATACGATACGCCCATCGTCCGGGGGAAGAACGTGGCGGTCATCGGCGGCGGTAATGTGGCCATGGATTCCGTCCGGACGGCGCTGCGCCTGGGTGCGGAAAACGCCTATATCATCTACCGCCGCACGGAAGTGGAAATGCCCGCCCGCAAGGAAGAAGTCCACCATGCCCATGAGGAAGGAGTCCAGTTCAAACTCCTGACAAATCCCGTCGAGTATATCGGAGATGAGAAAGGCTGGGTCACGGGCATGAAATGCATCCAAATGGAGCTCGGCGAGCCCGACGCCTCGGGCAGACGCAGCCCTGTTCCCGTTAAAGGATCGGAGTTTGTCGTTGACGTGGACACCGTCGTGGTGGCCGTGGGCACCATGGCCAACCCCATCGTTCCGGCGACGACGCCCGGTTTGGAGACGAACCGCCGGGGCTACATCGTCACCAAAGGGGAATCGGGAGAGACCGCCCGACCCGGCGTCTATGCCGGCGGCGACATCGTTACCGGCGCCGCCACGGTCATCCTCGCCATGGGCGCCGGCAAACAAGCCGCCCGCGCGATTCACGCCTATCTCTCCAATAAATAAGGGGGCTGTGCCTCCTTATTTTTCCTTTTCTCGAAGAAGTTCTGGATACGATCCAGGGAAAATCCCGCTTGAATATCGAACTCAAGGGACTGGGGACAGCCGGGCTGGTCGCGCGCCTCACTGACCGCTGCCGGAAAGAGAAAGGATGGACTAATTAGGCGTTTCTGGTTTCTTCCTTCGATTACGAGGAGCTAAGCGCTTTCCGGAAGCTGGAACCTGAATCCCCTGTAGGTATTTTTTTCAGAGAAATCCCCGTGGGCATTTTTGAATTCGCCGGCTGCATCAGGGCTTTCTCCTTCAATCCCTTTTTCCAGATCGTGGATACCGAGCTTGTTGACGCTGCGCACCGGGAGGGAATCAGAGTTCTCGTCTGGACTGTCGACGAACCGGAGGACATCGACCGGATAAAGACGCTGGGCGTGGACGGCATCTGCAGCAATTATCCGGATCGGATTTAAAGGACAGGGTTCAAGGGGTCAAGTGGAAAAAGTTTAGAATATTGAGATTGGACAGAGAATGAAACATCTGATTGAAAAAGGAAAAGAGCTTATCGGGAAAGCGGAAAGGATTCTCGTCTTTTCCGGGGCCGGATTGAGCACCGAATCGGGCATCCCCGATTTCCGGAGCCCCGGCGGGGTGTGGACGAAATACGATCCCTCTGACTTTTATTTTCACAAGATCATTTCGGATGAACAGGCGCGGGTAAAATACTGGCGGATGAGCTCCGAAATGTACCGCGACATGAAGGACGCCCTTCCCAACCCGGCCCACTTGGCTATCAAGAGGCTGGAGGACCGGGGAAAGCTCCTTGTCGTCGTCACGCAGAATATCGACCGCCTGCATCACAAGGCGGGAAATTCACCGGAAAAGATCATCGAGATTCACGGTACCGCCTTTTCCGTCTCCTGCCTCTCCTGCGGGAAAAAATACGACCGGGACGAGATCGAAAGCCGCCTCAGGGCGGGTGTGAAGGCGCCGGAGTGCGACAACTGCGGGGGTATTCTCAAGCCTGAAACGATTTCCTTCGGTCAGTCCATGCCGCATGACAAACTGGCGCTGGCTCTGAAGCTCGCGAAGGATTGTGATCTGTGCCTGGTTCTCGGTTCGTCGCTTGTCGTCTACCCCGCCGCCTCCGTACCCCAGGAGGCCTCCAGCAGCGGCGCGAAGCTCATCATCGTGAACCGAGATGAAACACCCCTCGATGCCCGCGCGGACGCGGTCATCCGCGCATCGGTCGCCAAGGTCATGAAAAAGATAGTCGTCTGAATATTATACCGCCTCGATGGTGGAAGGCGGCTTGGTCGCAATGTTGTATGTGACGCTCACCACATCGGGAATCCCGTCGATGATTTTTATCGCTATTTTCTCGAGCACCTCATAGGGCAGCCGTGTCGGGGTTGCCTGCCAAGCGTCTACGCTCTCCCAGCAGCGGATCTCGATCTGCCTGCCGAAAACCCTCTTGCCGCCCCGCATTCCCGTGACACGGTCCTCGTGCAGGATCGCCAGGTACTGGAAGGCCTTCGTGTATCCCAGTTCCTTCTCCGTGATCGACGTCGCCTTCCTCACGAGCCTGATCTTTTCCGGCGTCACCTCTCCGATGACGCGGGCGGCCAAGGCGGGTCCCGGGAAGGGAATCCTGCCGAAGACCGACTCAGGCAGGCCTAGCGCTTTCCCGACCTTTCTCACGCCGTCTTTTCTGAGCTGGACAAGGGGTTCAAGAATTTTGTATCCGAATTCCTTCTTCGGGTCGATGCTGAGTTGCTCGAACACGTTGTGCCGTCTCTTGATCCCCGCGACCGTCTCATCCACGTCCGTCAGGATGGTGCCCTGGAAAAGATATTTTGCGCCGTTCTCGATCACAATGTCACGGAACACTTTTTTGTAAAAAGTCTGCGTGATGGCCTCGCGCTTCTCTTCGGGATCGGTGATTCCCTTTAAAGCGTCAAAGAAAGCTTTTCTCGTGTTCACGACCTCCACGGGAATTCCAAGCGAGCTGAAGAGGGCCGCAACCTTTTTGGGTTCGCCTTCCCTCATGATGCCGTTATCGATGAAATAGGTCTTCATTCTTTTGCCCAGCGCTTTATAGCCCAGGGCGATCGCTTCATTGGTTATCACTCCGGTACATTTCGGTGCATACTCGGCAAGCATGACCATCTGAGACACCCCTTGTGAGGTGAAAAAAGCTGCCATTTCCTCAGGAATCAGCCCGTCTGCAAAGCGCTCAAAATATCCAGGATTATTCTTCCGGATGAACTCAATGTCCCGGGGCGTCCAGTGCTGGACTGACGATAAATAAACGTGGAAATTGATGACTTTCACGCCTTTTTCCTGCGGTGGGATCGCGAACTGACACGGTTGGTCTGAAAGCGGTGAATTCATCGCCATGCAAAGACCGGCTGCTCCAGATGGTCGACGCGTTCGGATCTCCCCTCGTACGCCACAACCCGGAACTGGTAAAGGACCGCAGCGGTTGGCGCGTGGATCAGATCACTACCGATCGGAAGTTGGATGACAGGTTGTTCGCTTTCGGGGATGCGGATGAACCGAGGAGAGTCTGGTCGGCAGAGCTCGTGCAGACCGATCCGGTACACTCGGGCGACCTCGTCAGGATTCGGGTTGAGCAAAGGGTCGGCGCCGCCCCAAAAAACAAAAGGCGTGATCACATACCCTGACCGGGTGGAGTAATCGTCCAGACGCCCGAGCAGATCCGACGGCTCGAGATCGAGACCGATTTCTTCGTGAAGTTCGCGTAGCGCTGCGTCAAGCGGTGTCTCTCTATCACCGACTCGGCCGCCGGGAAGTGCCCACTGTCCAGCGTGCGCGCGCAGCTTCGCCGACCTTCGCGTCAGTAGAACCGCTGCGCCACCGGCTGTTCCCGCAACGTTACTCGACTGCTCAATCTCGTCGGGGAAAAGGGCTCGAATGTCGTCAGCGACGATGTCATCCTCCCCATGAGCGACCGGATCGCTATCTACTACGACTACTGCAACCGCCGCTCGCCGAAGTCCGACACTGGTGTGTTCCCGCACCGGGTGGTGGGCAAGGTTGATGCCGAGCCGGTAATAAAGTTGTAGGTCAAAGCCGATCATCTTTCAAGCTTCTCCTCGAATTTCGACTGCGGAGATTTCTTTCTTTTCTATCACTGCTGTCCGCTGTAAGATTTGTCTGTCTCCATTGTGCCATTGTTACGGAATGAAAGGGGGCGTGTCAATTGAATTATAAAAGAGGGTGCACTTTATCGGTAATAATTACGGACAAACACTCTTGCTTCCTGCGCCGATAAGTCTCCGTATATCGTCAATGAAGAACAACGAATGCCACATGAAAGCGAGCATTCTCAAAGATATTCGTGCCTCAACGATTTCAGGAAGGAGTCGCTACCTATCTTTGCACCGTCTGTCATGTTTTGATATCGATAGGTTTTAGCAGAACAATCATAACAAGAGCAGTGATGGTGAAACCAGTACAAATCAGGAACGGTTGATAATAAGCGCCGGTCAGGTCAAACAGTCTCCCGGCCAGGATGGGTCCAAGTACTCCTACCGCCGGTCCGCAAAAGAAAACAACCCCCAGAATGGAACCCTGCATCCTGAGTCCGAAATAGTCCGCCACCAACGGTGATATGATGGTATAGAAAGCCCCATGGGAAAAACCGCTCAGGACAGCAAACAAGTAAAGCATCCATAGCTCCCTTGCGGCCTGCAACCAGAATAGGGAGATCGTCATGATCAAGATGCAGATGCCCATTGCCATTCTATTGCCGATACGGTCGCCGAGGGCGCCCATAGTGAGCCTGCCTACGATACTGGACATGCCGATCATGGATAAAACGGATGCCGCAGCGGTATTTGGAACGTTGATGGCTATGGCGTGGGGGACAATATGGGCAAGGATGGTTAAGGTGCTGAAAAAGAGGCTGATGCTAATGATGCAGATCATCCAGAACTGCCGCGTTCTGAACGCTTCATTCAGGGTAAGTCCCGTGTCCTGCAGGTTTGTATTTGTGTATCCGACATCATCCGGTTTCCCGTCTGGGACCAGTCCCATCTGCTCAGGGTTGCGCCTCAGGAACTGTGCTGCAATGATATAAAGAACCATCACGGGGATGCCCAGGATGATGTAAGATTTACGCCATCCGTAATGGCCGATAAGCCAGCTGACGACCATGGGCATGACGAACATGCTGAGGCCGGCGCCGACCTTCATGATCCCACTCATTCTCCCCCTCTTTTTGAGGAACCACCGCGCTATGGTGGCCATCGGGACAACATCGGCTCCGGAGATGCCCAGGCCCATGATTAGGCCATAGACAAGATAGAGCTGCCAGACCTGCTGAATTTTGGACATGAGCAGACAACCTGTACCCAGAAGAATGCCACAAACGGTTATCACGATTCTGGGACCTACCCGGTCTGCCATTCTGCCGGAAAGAATGCCACCGAATCCGTAAAAGAAAAAATTGAGGGCAAAAGATCCTGAGAGCACCGCCCGGCTCCATCCGAATTCGGTCAACACAGGATTAAAGAAGACGCCGAACGTTTGGATTAAGCCAAAACCTAGAAACTGGATGAATATACAGATAATTACGATCCAATAACCGTAGAAGAAACGGGGAGTATCGTTTTTTATCAACCCAATCATCTCTCTCCTTTTGAAAAAAAGCAGCTTTCTCTGATAGCCAGTTCTGCATTGCAGGATGTTACTTTTTCAACGTCGAGAGCATAAGCAACCGCGACTTGCCTGTAAAGTAAAAAATTAATTTTCAGCAACAAATAAATCGGAAGCGTTTCACGGTGGAGCAGATTATAGGGTTATTGGGGGAAGCCGACGTAAAGCTTTTCCAGGGTAGGAAGGTGGGTCAGATTTGTCGTGAGGTGGGGATAGCAGAGCAGACCTACTACCGCTGGCGCAAAGGATACGGTGGGATGAAGACAGTTCAGATTAGGAAGCTGAAGGATCTTGAGAAGGAGAATAGCCGTCTCAAGCGAGCAGTGGCCGATCTAACTCTGGACAAGTTGATTTTGAAGGAAGCTTTGGAGGGAAACTCTTAAGTCCCGACAGACGCAGGCGCTGCGTGGAACATGTGAGGGAGAAGCTTCATATTTCTGAGCGGCGAGTCTGTCGGGTGATCGAGCAGCCCAGGTCAACCCAGAGATATCCCTCTGTTGCCAGTGGTGATGAGGGACGTTTGAGGGCGGAGATTGTTCAGTATGGCCGTTATGGCTGCCGTCGGATTACAGCTCTTTTACAACGGGAAGGATGGCAGGTGAATCATAAGCGTGTTGAACGTATCTGGCGTCAGGAGGGGCTGAAGGTTCCCCAGAAACAACCGAAGGGGGGTCGCCTGTGGTTCAATGATGGGTCCTGTATCCGGCTCAGGCCGACGCAATCTTGAAAGAAGCAAAGGTGCTAATTGAAAGATGGCGACTGGAATACAACACGTTCAGGCCACACAGCTCGTTGAATTACCGTCCTCCAGCATCAGTGGCATACTTACATTGAGAAATAAAAAATGGAAGAACTCTAACTTAACTTGTGGTACAAGATCCGGGGGCAGGTCACCAACAGGTTGTTGAAAAACACCTGTTTTGGGGGCTGTTCAAAAATACTCAGATGCAGGGCATCGTAAAAAACCGAATCGCGAGGCGTATATAGAAATACGTTTAGCGATAAGGTTTACAGCGTAATCCCGATATGATCGGGACAGATGAGCCTTTTTCAACAGCCTGCTAATAAGAAAACTCTTGAGACAAGGGAGGTTATGTGAATTTTCTCGATCCTTTTTTTGATCCGAAGAGCGTTGCTGTAATCGGCGCAAGCTCATTACGCCATAAAGCCGGCAATGACATTATCCGCAATATGCTGGCCAATGATTATCCGGGTAAAATTTATCCCGTCAATCCCAAGGGAGGAGAGATTCTGGGCAGGAAAGTTTATTCTTCCATCGGTGATCTTCCGGACGGGATCGACCTCGCCATAATCATACTTCCGGCGAAGCTGAACCCGCAGGCAGTAAGAGATTGTGCAGCCCGTGGAATAAAGTCCATTGTCATTGCCGCCGGAGGATTTTCCGAAGTAGATGAGGAAGGGAAGCTTCTGCAGGCTCAACTGGAAAAAGCGGTGAAAGAAACCGGCGTCCGGGCTCTGGGGCCGAATACTTCCGGCCACACATCCACCCCCGCCAATTTTACGTCCAGCTTCTTCCCGATCGGCAGAATACCCCGGGGACACATCTCCTATATCGCCCAGACGGGAAATTTCGCCTCACATACAATGCGCTATATTGCCACGGCGGAAAACTTCGGCGTGGCCCGCGTGGTCGGCATCGGCAATAAAATTGACATCGATGAGAGCGATGTTCTGGAATACTATGCTTCCGATCCGGAAACGGAAGCGATATTGATCTATCTCGAAAGTTTGAAGAGCCCGCAACGTTTCATTGAACTTGCGCGGGAAACGACCAGGCACAAACCTGTTATTATGCTGAAAGGAGGAGCCACCTCCAGCGGTTCACACGCCGCAGGGGCACATACAGCCGCACTGGCTTCCGATGACCGAATTATTGAAGGGGCATTGAAAAAGGCAGGCATCGTAAGAATATACAAATATTCTCATCTGATTCTTGCCGCCAAGGGCCTTGCCAAAATGCCGCTGCCTAAAGGAAATCGCATCAGCTTTCTCGCTCCTTCCGGGGCAATGCTTGTCACTATGAGTGATATGTGCCAGAAGTTCTGGAATCTGGACATACCGGATCTGGAGGAGAAAAGCCGCCGGCGTCTGCAGGAAATAAGTCCGTCTTACATTCGCATGCGCAATCCTGTGGATATCTGGCCTGCGGCTGCGGTGCATGGGATCGATTTCGCCTATCAGGAGGGAATGGAAACGGTTCTCCAGGACTCCAATATTGACGCAGTCGTCGCGATTCTGATGATTACGGATGAAACCGGGATCCCCGATTTGCAGCTCATTGCAGATGTCGCCCGAAAATATCCGGAAAAGCCTGTCTACGTGGCCTTTACTGCGGAGAAAAAGCACCTGGAACCAGCCAAAGAATTTCTCGAAACGAGAGGTGTGCCGACCTTCCCCATGATCGAGGAACCGTTTGAAATTCTTTCCATTCTGGCACAGTGCCGGAAATACATGAACCGTCGTTAAAGGAGCTAAATTCATGGAAAAAGAAATAAATGATATTATCAGCTACGTCCACGGGCAGAAGCGAACAACACTTTCGGAATACGAAGGCGCCAAATTATTAATACACTCGGGCATGCCAATGGCCAAGGCAATTCTCGCCGGGGATCTTGCCGATATAAAAAGTGCGGCAAAAGAAATCAGGTATCCGGTGGTCTTAAAAGCGTGCTCAGCGGAAGTGAGTCATAAAACTGAAAAAGGACTGGTAGCGGTAAACTTGGACAGCGAAGCGGCTCTGGAGGCTGCTTTTGAGAAAATGAGCGGCTTATTTTCCGTCAATAAAGGAGAATTTCTGGTTCAAGAAATGATCAAGGGCAGTCGTGAACTGGTGATCGGAATGATTCGCGATCCGCAGTTTGGACCGTGTATCATGTTCGGCCTGGGAGGTATATTCACGGAAACTATGGGAGATGTTACTTTTCGCCCGGCGCCGATCAATGAATCAGATGCGGAAGAAATGATCGAAGAAATAAAAGGGAGAAAAATCCTTGATGCCGTTCGGGGCATGCCGGCTGTCGATATTGATTCATTAATCCACTGTCTGATGGTGATGAACAAGCTTGCTCTGGGTCATGAAAATATTGAGGCGATTGATATTAATCCGCTCATCATCCGGGGTAACAAACCGTTTGGCGTCGACGCACTTGTGATTTTACGCTAACCCGGTAAGCAAGGCTTACCATAACTTGCAAGCCGGAAAGATCGGTAGATCGGTAGGCCGGCAGTCCTTTCCGCAAGTTGTTTTCTAATTCTCCGATTTATCCGGACTTGCCGCCGGAAATGATCACCATACCGCCGGACTCTCATTCAATATTTGCCAAAGATATCGGGCACTGGTTCTGGTTTCTGTTTGTTCCACCCTGATTTTATTATCATGTCTGATGAACGCCAATAATGAAGTAAAATAAATTCCCGTCAGAAGAAAAGCGGCAAAAAAAATCGGCTTCCAAAATTCTATTGACAAGAATTTTCTTTTTGACGGTCGGAGTATAAGAGATAAGGGAATCTTGTATGTCAAAGGAAATTTGGTGGAGAAACGGGGGATGCTGAACGGAAAATTACGGGGAGGATGCTAGGAGAGGGCAGGTTCCCCTGGAAATTTTGACCATCGATCTTCTAGTTGATCGTTTTTCCCGCAGTAATGGTCCTTTTGGGCGTATTTCAGACAAGCCTCTCCAGGGCGCCTCAAATTGGGCTCCGCTGAATCTTCGAGTTCCACGGCGTCATGCCTGGACATAGTCGTCCCGGGCGTACTCGGGGTCCCGATAGAGATGATCGTCATGGCCGGGGACTTGGCCATAGAGGTCATCCTCGCCATGGGCGCTGGCAAACAAGCCGCCCGGGCGATTCACGCGCATACCTGTCGGGAACGTAGCGACGGCGCCCGATTCCGACAGGGACGTCCCTTTCTGATAAGTCTGTAGAAAGCTGTCGATATCCGCCGTTCCCCTTTTCTTAAATGAGCGGCATCGCACCCCGTGTTTTGTGGTCAATATTCCATTGACACACAATATCCTTCTTCGTATACTCCCACTGCCAACAAGTAAGTTCTTATCAATCAATATTATCAATCAATGTCAATCAATTGCGGCGAGGAAACACAATTGCACGGATCGAATTCTTTTTTTAGAGGAGAATGGGGATGAAAAGACGTTACCTTTGCCGGTAGTGGTTTTCATCTTCTCAGGAGGCGCTGCATTGGCCCGGGAGCTGGGGAATCCGGATATTTTCCTCGGCATGGTGGGGGCGGGTTACAAGTATTATGATGTCAATTTCAGCGGGCGATGGACCAATGAAATCCCCTATTACGGCCAGGCGGACGATGATGCATCTTTCAGCAACGAGAACAAGTTCGCGGCCCTCGTAGGCTTGGACGTGGATCTGGACATAAACTTCAATGCAAATATCCAGGGAACCCTTGTGAGCAGTGCGGCTTTGACCCTCGGTATCAGCTACTGCTTCTAAAAGCCCCGCCGTACGAGAAAACGTGGGAAGAAAGGGAGGGAAGCACCATGAAAAGAAGAGATTTTTTGAAAGGCATGGCGGTCACTGGCGCAGCCGTCTCAGTGGCCGGGGGGCTGGGTATTATCCCCACCCTAATCACACCCCGAACTGCCCATGCCGCTGGAAGAAACAAGCTTGTATTCATCAGCGATCTGCACATGAACGTGGATGGCACCTACTCCTGGCTGGTCAAGCATGCCATCGATCTGGCCCGGTTCCTCAACAACGTCAACACCAGGGATGACGTGGCCGAACTAATCATTTTGGGGGATCTGTTGGACGATTGGGTTTCGCCCGTGAAATACACTCCCCAGACATTTGCAGACATCCTCGCCGCTAACTACAATAATGGAGTAGTGCCCGCCCTGCAGGAAGTCTGTCGTAACCCGGACATTGCCGTCACCTATGTGGTGGGCAACCACGATATGCTCTCCTTTGAGCCGCAAAACAGGCAGGTCATTGCCGAAACCTTTCCCGGCATGACCATCATCTCCGATTCACCCGGTTTGGGGGCCTATTATACCGAGGACAAGGTTATCTGGGCCGAGCACGGACACCGCTACACGCTGTTCAACGCACCCGATACGTGGAGCCGGTCGGGCGGCCATCTGCCCATGGGATACTTTATCTCCAGACTTGCTGCTTCCAAGTCCCTCACCTCCGGGCAGGTGTACACCACACCCGATCTGCTGGACTTGTTTGTGAAGTCGCCGGATGAGGTCAGCAAGTACCTGCGGCAGAGCGGCTATAACGGAGAGGTTGGCAACATAGTCGACGACGCCTTTATCATCGCAGTGTTCAACGCCATCGCCCTGTGGTCCGGGCACCGGCCATGGGATAAATTTACCATGGATCATTTAGATAACTATTCAAGCAATCCTTCTGTGGAAGACATTGCCTTTACCTATGACACCATATTCAGCGGCTGGCCATCCCGCCAGGATATTGTCGATCATTCCGAGGCCGTCTTAAACGACCTGGGGCACCTTAGCAGCGCGGCCAACCTCTTGTTTGAGATGCCCGACCGGATAAAGGACTTGTATCCTTTCACCCCCAGGATCGTATTATTCGGCCATACCCACCAGGCCGCCTTTCAGTACCATTCGGGCGAAGTGGAGACCATCTACGCCAATACGGGCACCTGGATAGACAAAAAGCCGATGACCTGGGTGGAAATCGAAATCAACGACGGCAATAGCGGCCGAAGGCATTATACGGTTTCGCTGTGGTTTTACGGGGAGAACTCTCCTAAACAGTCGGGCACGGTGTCCGTTTAATCCGGGCAGGGGTCTGTGTGATCCGGCACAGGTGATATCCTCTCAGGCCCGATGTTGCGCACCTTCAAGCAATTGCGGTCTCTTTTGGTTGATTTCCCAATGAAGCCGGCCTGTTGGGGCGGCATTCAGGCGATCCCACCCGTTGACCGGATGGAGGAATCCGCGAATAGCCGGGATCGGTTTGGAGTGGTGCAGTCCGAGTTTAGTGATGTTCTTCCATAGCCCCGGCGATATACATCATGGACAGCAGCATGAAGACGAGCGTCTGGATGACGGAAATCAGGAGCTTCAGAATGAGGATGGGCAGCGGTACCAGCAGCGGGACGAGGAAAAAAAGGATCAACAGCACAATGTGGCCGCCCTCGATGTTCCCGAACAGACGCATGGACAGGGAGACGGGACGGGAGATATGGCTGATGAGCTCAATCGGCAGCATCAAGGGCGTCAACCACCAGACCGGTCCCATGAACTGCTTGAAGTACTTAAAGCCCTGGACCTGAACGCCGACGATATGGGTCAGAAAGAAGACGACGAGGGCCATGGCGACGGTTGTATTCAGGTTCGATGTGGGCGATTCCAGACCCGGAAGCAGGCCGATCAGGTTTGAGGTGAGGATGAAAAACCCGAGAGTTGCGATGAGCGGAAAAAAACGTTTTCCATGGGGTCCCATCGTATCCATGAGGAGTTTGTCTATGGCGCCTACGAAAACCTCCATGGCATTCTGGAAGATGCCCGGCGTCATTTGCAGCCGCCGAGTTGCCAGAAACGAAAAAAAAAGCCAGCAGCGCCATGACGAACCAGGTATAGGTTATGTATGTGGGAATAGAGGGGAATAACAATTGCAGAAAAGACAAACTGTGCATCTTTTTAACCTCCTCAGCGCAACACTATTTTTCAATGCCGGCGCAGTTAGACAATTTCATTCCTTTGCCGGTTCAGGCCGTTTCCGGTGCGGCTCGCTTCTGATGCTTGTAATAATCGTTTGGTCGTCCTGGAAGGATCTTTTTATAAGGACATACAGGTTTCTGAATCCTGCAGCGACGCCCGTGACGAAAAGCAGGATGGTAAAAAGAAACGAGGTACCCATCTTCCTGTCCAGCCAGTTGCCGACAAAGAGCCCTCCAAAGATCAAAAGAACGAAAGCAAAACCGACACTGCCAGCGTAAGCCATATGAACAAATGATTTTTTATTGTCATTATCCATCAGCGGTGCGCCTCTTAACATGAACGGGCCGTGAAGTCAATATAAAATGGCACAAAAAAATGGCGCGGATCGCTCGAAAACCTGATCTCCGGTCAAGACGGCGCCGGGTCTTCGTGATCAAAGATATAGCCCACGGATCGAAGGCTCCGGAAATAAACGGGCTGATGGGGATCGTCTTCAAAGTATTTGCGCAGGCGGACGATAAAATTATCCACGGTCCGCGTGGCAATAACACCGGTATAGCCCCATCCGATTTCGAGGAGCTGCTTCCGGGTGAGCGGTTTGCCCCGGTTGGCGATAAACAGTTTCAGGAGCTTCAATTCCTGATCCGTCAACGTGATCCTGCCGGTCCTGCAATCAGCCGTGGATGTGCCGAAATTGATCCGGTTGCTGCCGAAAGCGTAGGTTCGGGGCGGACCGGAAGGCTGGAGGTCGTCTGTCCCAGAAGCCCAGGAGACACGGGCAAGGAGCCGCTCCACGCGCAACAGAAACTCCTCCAGATTAAAAGGCTTCGCCAGATAGTCATCCACGCCGTAGGTCAGTCCTCTGACCCGGTCTTCAGAGCTTCCCTTTGCCGAAAGGATCAGGATCGGCAGCTGTTCATCCACCAGGCGAATGCTCTGCAAGATCGATAGTCCGTCGATGCCGGGAAGCATGATGTCCAGAACAATCAAGTGAGGTTGCCCCGTTTTCCATTTCTGCAGGCCGCTGACCCCGTCCGGGGCGATGTCCACTTCATAGCCCTGGAAAGACAGGTTCAGTTTCAGGCCTTCCGCGATATGGCTGTCGTCTTCGATGATGAGGATGCGTTTTTTCCCAGAATCTTCCATGGTTGTCTCCGGCGTTACGCTTGCTTAGGATGGTGAGGCAGGATCAGCGTAAAAACAGACCCCTTTTCATCCTGCCGTTTTTCCGCAATGACCTTCCCCCTGTGCATGCGCGCGATATTCTGGACCAGATACAAGCCCAGTCCGCTGCCCCTGGGCGAGAGGCTGTCCGCTCTTTTTGTCTGGTAAAATTTCCGGAAAATCTTCTTTCTCTCCGCTTTTTCAACGCCGATACCGTTGTCTTCGAAGCGGATGCACAGCCTGCCGCTTTCCTGCAGAAAGCGGATATCTATTCCGGGTTTTTCGCTTTCATTGTATTTGACGGCGTTGTTCAGGAGATTCATCACCAGCATTTCAAAGAGGGGCGGATTGATGTTGTAAAAAACGGGTTGCCCTGAAGAATTGTGAATCCGAATGTCGCAATTTCCGAAAAGGTGGCGGTTGTTCTGATGGAATAGCTCAACGGTTTTTACCAGATCGGACAGGATAAATTCCCCGCCGTAGGTCTTCGTCTCGATTCTGGCCAGGTTCAGGATGTGGCTGATATTGTCCCCGAGACGGTCTACGTCCTGAAGCATGTAACCGATATATTTTGTCTGTTCTTTCCGGGGCAGTTCGTGCTTCAGGAACGTCTCCAGGTAGAGCTTCAGAGACGTAACCGGCGTTTTCAGCTCGTGTGTGAAATTGTTGATGAATTCATGCTGCAGCCGGTTGAGGCGTGCCATTTTCTGGCTGTACACAAAAATAATGAAAATCCCGCTCAGAATGATTCCGACCAGGATCGACAAGACGAGGATAACCACCCAGGTCTGTGCCTCGAAGAACTGCTGCGGATCGAGGTTGTAACGTTGCACAGCGGCCTTGAGTCCCGCACTGACCTCGATGTACCAGTAAATGTAGAGAAACAGAGACGAGGCCAAAGCCAGAATAGAAAAGATAAAAATAAATATCGGGTGGAAAAACCATTTCAGTCGCGTAATCATGATTTCTTTTTGCACAGGCGACCTCAAGAGTCAACCGCAGACCTTTGAAAAATGGCTTCATTCAATGCTCAAATATCCTTTTCGCTTTCACTTTCCCCCGAATCCTCCCTCGTGGGGGGAGTTCGTGCCTTGTTACAGACTCGTCAATGCTGGTTTGTAAAACTTTTGTAAAACGTAATTTATTGCTTTCATTCAGTAATTTTATATTTTAAGGTCGCCAAAAATACGAATCGAGGATTTGATAAATGCGTAAAATGCATCAGCGGGAGACCATCATGCAGCAGGTCACGCGCTCCTCCAAAGGGAGATCGACACGAATATTGTTATCAAGCGTCTTCGGGCCTTATGCCCAGGATGACGCATATGGAAGCCGGGCCGTCAACCCCATGGAGCTCTATCACAACCAGGTGACGCGCGTTCAGGGCGGCTTTTCCCTGAGGATGTTTCATCGCTCCTTCGGACTCATGATGATTCAGGCCAATATCGATGCGCCCTGCACGCTGCTGGATTTTCCCTCCCAGGACCGTTTCATCGAAGAAATTCGTGAGAACGACTATGATGTCATCGGGATCGGCGCCATTATTCCCAACGTGGGGAAGGTCAAGAGGATGTGCGAACTCATCCGGCGGCACCGGCCGAACGCCCGGATTGTCGTTGGCGGACATATTACGAGCAAGAGCGATCTTCGTCAGATGATCGATGCGGACGACATTGTCAGGGGAGACGGCATCCGCTGGTTCCGCCGGTTTTTAGGCGAAGATGAAGATGCCGCCGTCCGCCATCCGGCGGTCCTTTCCGGATTCGGCGCCCGCGTCATGGGCGTCGACCTCGGACAGAGGCCGGGCGGAACGGCCGCGATCCTCATCCCATCC
This sequence comes from Pseudomonadota bacterium, assembly GCA_043805145.1. GTDB lineage: Bacteria > Desulfobacterota > Syntrophia > Syntrophales > Fen-1087 > JAPLJM01. The sequence continues at coordinate 105,203 of JAZDIK010000081.1, forward strand.
GTCGGTTGCCCCGTGGGGTGTAATTTCTGTTCCACCTCGGCCCTGTTCGGAGGCAAGGGCAATTTTATCAACTTTTTTGAAACGGGCGACGAACTCTTCGCCGTAATGTCCCGCATTGAGGAAGAGCTCAAAACGCACTCTTTCTTTGTCCTTGATGAAAATTTTCTGCTCCATAAAAAACGGGCGCTACGCCTGCTGGAATTGATGGAAACCAATCGGAAAAGTTGGGCGCTCTATGTTTTTAGTTCGGCCCGTGTCCTGGAATCCTATACTATTGACCAGTTGGTCGGTCTGGGCATCAGTTGGGTCTGGATGGGCCTGGAAGGCAAGGACAGCGCCTACCAGAAACTCCGGAGTGTGGACACGCATGCGCTTGTTGAACGTCTCCATTCCAACGGGATCAGGGTGCTGGGCTCATCCATTATCGGTCTGGACGACCATAGCCCCGCAAATATCGATATGGTCATCGATCACGCTGTGAGTCACGGCACCGTCTTTCACCAGTTCATGCTCTATATGCCAAATCCCGGTACGCCCCTCTATGAAACCCATCGCCGCAAGGGGACATTGCTTTCCGAGGATGAATTTCCCGCGGCGGACGCCCACGGCCAATATCGCTTCAGTTACCGGCATAAAAACATCCGGGACGGCGAGGAAGAAAATTTTCTCCTGAATGCTTTCCGGCGGGATTTTGAAGTCAATGGTCCGAGCCTGGCCCGTTTGATCGGCGTCACGCTCAAAGGCTGGCGGCGCCATAAGCAACACGCGGAGCGCCGGGTTCGTGATCGCTTTGCCCGCGAGGTCTTCCCCCTGCGCTCGACCTATGCGGGGGCCGTCTGGGCAATGCGCAAGTGGTACCGGGGCAACGGGCTGATCAGCGGGAAGATGGATGTGCTCCTGAAGGAGATCTATGACGAATTCGGCTGGAAAACCAGGATGGTCGCGCCCCTGGTCGGTCGATACGTGTACAGGAGCCTGAAAAAGGAAGAGACGCGTCTGGCCGGAAGCTGGACCTATGAGCCGGTCAGCACATGCGAGAAGAATGCCGCCGCCATGGCCCTGGAGAGCCGCAAACCTTCAAGCGAGAAAGTCCCCGTGAGAAAAGTGACCTGGGTCTCCGGAAGCCCCGCGCCCGCAATGGCAAAATCCGCTTGAGTCACCGTCCATAACTGATAAAAAATAGTTTCGCCGCGGCGCAGAAATCATTTTCGCTGATTGAATTGATAAGAACTTTCTTATTTTTCAGGGCGAAATAATCAGGGGCAAAGCTTGATGCCCCTTTGAGATGGGAAACCGTCTATTCTTTTGTCAGCAGGAAGAAGGAATAATTCCTGCCGAGGAAATGATTGCAGACGAGGAACGTCCGGAAGGGGCGATGGGGTAGGGCGGCGCTGGCCAGAACGGCTTCCGGGATGGTCTGGTTTTTCAGAATCATGGCCCCGAGCCAGAGGGCAAAAGAGGATGCCGTGGCGTACTCGCCGGTCAAATGTTTAAAGCGCACCTCGGCGGCATGGCCGAAACAGTCCCGCTGAATGGCGAGGCTCCATTGATCTTTGACGATATCGCCGCTTGTACCATTGATAAAAACATCGACATCGCTCGGGGTCAGATCGTTTTCCCTTAAAAAATCAATCAGTTCTTCCGACAAGCTCCCGTAATCGGCGGGCTTGTAAACCATGTGGAGGTTTCTCAGCCGGCACCAGCTGTGGGGCAAAGCTGAATCGGAGACGATGAAAAAAGCCACTCCCTCGCCCTGCAGGGCGCCCTCCGTCTTACTTTCAAAGAGGTGAAGATTATTCACCCTTTCTCTCTTCAAGTGTCCCATCCTGACGTATTCACTATACTGGACATGGTAAGCCTCGTCGAAGGATCCGATGAGAACGTTTTTCGCTTCCTTTTCCTGCAGGAGCATCATGGCATCATGCAGCGCGGTTTCAAAGGCGAAACCTTTGCTGGCATAGGTGTTGTTGTACCCCATGCACTTGACGGAGAGTGCGATGAGGCCGGACAGGGCATTGTGGGTGCTTTGCATGAAATAGGTCGGGGTAAGCTGTTGCTCACCCTGTTGCAGAATTTCCGTCAGGAACTTGCCCATATCCTCCTGGAAACCATAGCCCGTGGCAGTAATAATGGCATCCGGCGTCTTCAACCGGGCATTGCGCAGGCAGATGATAGCGGCGGCCAGTCCCATGCGCAGCATGCGGCTAAGTCTCCGCATTTGAAAGGGATTGATGTAATCCTTGAAATTAGGCAGGATACAGGTCAGGATATTGTTGTCATATTGGGCCAACTCCGGCAGAAACTCATCGTTGTCGTAAGTCTTCTGCGGCGAAATCATGCCTGCGCCGTTGATATAACAGTCTATGCCGGTCCGGTTTATCAGCATTTAGAAAAGAGCAGCGATGTGGCGCTGCCGCCGAAGCCAAGAGAGTTGGATAAAATGTTTTTAAGCCCTGCACCTTGTCTGAATTCCGTAATCGGCCGGATACTGAGCTCTGCCATCGGTTGACTGAAGTTGATGTTCGGAAAGAGGATGTCATGTTGAAACGCCATCAGGCAAAAGGCGGCCTCGACGCTTCCGGCAGCGGACGTGGTGTGCCCCGTGTAAGGTTTGGTGGAACTGAAGGGCGGCACATGGCTTCCGAAAAGGGTCTGAATGGCCAATCCTTCCGACAGATCGTTATTTTCCGTACCCGTGCCATGGGCGTTGATATAGTCAATATCGGCCACATCCAGCCCGGCCCTGGCAAGGGCTTTTTTCATCGCATGCAGCGCACCCGTCCCCGCAGGCGAAGAGGCGGTCTGATGGAAGGCGTCGTTGACATTGGCATAGCCGCGCAATTCGGCAATCGCTTTTTTCCCGGATCGTTGCAGCATCTCTTCCGATTCGAGAACAAGATAGGCGGCGCCTTCTCCCAGGTTGAGACCGTTGCGATGATGATCGAAGGGCCTGCAATGCTCCTTGTCTAAAATCATGAGTGAATTGAACCCGTTGATCGTAATCTTGCTCAAGGCTTCGGCGCCCCCGCAGATCATGCAGTCCGTAACCCCATTGGCGATCAGCCTCGCTCCGAGAATAACGGCATTGGACGCCGATGAACAGGTCGTGCTGACCGTGGCGAGGTACTTTTGGATATGCAGGCAATCCGCCAGGCGCTCCGTGTGTTCACCGGGGTCGGCCGTATCCAGAAAAGCCAGAAAGTCGCCGGTTCGCTGCGGGTTCTGTAATTCGTGGAAATATTTCTCCATCTCCCGAATCCCGCCGGCGGTTGTTGCCGAGATAATTCCCGCATTCCTTACCTGTGCTTCCGAAAGCCCTGCGGAATCTATCGCTTCTTTCGCCGCGATGAGTCCCAGAAGCGTTGTGCGCGTATAACCGGCATGGGGCGGAACAGAGGCGAGTTTGCTCAGATCGTCATCCGATAATTTGATTTCACAGCAGAAAATGGAATCGCGATGAACGGTTTCGAGGATTTCAAGTTTGTCGAAACCGCATTTTTTATTCCGGAGGGACGCGAAATTCTCCGGACCATTGTTGCCAATGGCGGTCATGACGCCGTACCCGGTTATGAAAACGCGCCGGCTCATATTTTCCGGTTCTCGTAAACGTACTCGGCAAGCGTGCGGATGTTGAAGAGAATCTTTCGCGCCACCTTCGCATCGGTTATCTTGATTCCGTAATGTTTTTCCAGCATGACGACCAACTCCAGGGCATCAATGGAGTCCAGGCCCGTGACTTCACCGAAAAGGGGCATGTCTTCATCGAGATCCTCAGGGTCCATACCTTCGATAATGAGACGCTCGAGAATCTGCGCTTTGAGTTGGGGGATCAGTTCTTCAATGGTTTGCATAGTTTTTTAATCTGTCTTCAGGACTTGGGTTAAGAAACCGTTCTTGATTTATGAATCAAGATACTGGCCGCTAGTGTTACCAGTGAGAAACACACAAGCTTTACCAGGTCGGGGAGAATAACCAACGTGGAGGCGTTACGCAAAAAAAGATCGTTGAAGGCCTCCAATCCCCAATTCAGCGGAGAGTAGGGACTGATGCTCTGCATGATATGCGGCATCGCAAACACCGGTACCCATACGCCGCCGATGGCGGCAAGGATGACCACGGAGATGGAACCGAAGGAAAGGGCCTGCTGGGGCGTTCTGAAGTAAACGGCAATGAGCAATCCATACCCCGTCGCGGCCATGGCGACGGCAAAACCTGTCAGGATGACTCCGGCCCAGTTTGTCCCCAGCACCAGTTTGCTCAGACCGAAGAGCGGCATCAGGTAAAGGCCGACGCCGATCATTAAAACCAGCTGCAGAAGGCACACAAACAAATAGAAGATGAACTTGCCGGAAATCACGGGAAATTGAGAACCTGAAATCAGGCGCAGCCGCAGCATACTTCCTTCTTCACGCTCCTTGATAAAGTTACCCGCCAGGGGAAACAGGATAAAAAACATGGCAAACATGGACCAGGCAGGCACATTATGCTGGACGGCATTAAGGGCGATGCCCGGTTGATCGTTTTCCGAAGCATCCGTTTGATTCACCCGGATCATCCGGGAAAAATCAATTTTTATCTTCTTTTTTTGCGCTGTCCCGCCAAAGTGCTCCTGCATTTCATCGGTAAGCCATTCAGCCTGCACACTGGTAATCTTCTTTTCCATGGCCCCGGCCAGGGTCTGTTTGTAGTTGGCCTTTATTGCCGGATCAAAGAGAATCTGCAACTCAACGGCAGGGTCATCCTTTCTCTCATCCTGCTTGGGGCCAAAACCATAGTAGGCAAAAAGCTTTTCGACGGCCCGTTTCGTCTTTTCGCGCAGGGAGACCGTGGCATTCTGGGGAATAATCACGGCCGCCTGATAATCTCCCTGTTGAACAAGCCGCCGCGCCGTTTCTTTTGTTAAGGGTTTTCCTTCTTCCTCTTTAATGAGGCGGATATTGGGGGAAGCCTGAAATGAACGTTCAATGCCGGCGCTCAGGGCATCGAGGTCCTCATCAACAAAAAGCACATCGATCCTGGTTTCCTGGAACTCGCGAAAGGTGTTATCCTGAATAATAGCCATGACGACGACCAGGGCCAACGGCATGAGAAATATCAACGCCAGGCCGCCCGGATCACGGACGAGTAGCAGAAGCTCTTTCTTGATGGTCGCCAGCACCTTCAATCGCGGATCCCTTTCCCGGTCAGATGCAGAAACAGTTGTTCCAGGTTATCGCCGCCACTGTGGGCTGCCAGCATCTCGGCCAGCGTCCCGGCTGCAATCAGGCGGCCTTCGTCAATGATGGCAAATTGCGAGCAGACTTTCTCCGCTTCTTCCAGCAGATGGGACGAGTAGAGGATGGTGACGCCTTCCGCCTGCAATTTCATCATGTAATCCAGGATCATGTTGCGCGATTGCACATCGACGCCCGAAGTCGGTTCGTCGAGGATGAGGAGGCGCGGATAGTGCAGCAGAGCCGCAATCAGATTGAGACGCCTTTTCATACCTCCCGAAAAATGTAAAACACGCATATGCGCCTTATCGAGGAGCCCGAATACGTCTAAAAAGTGATTCACGGTTTTACGGATAGAGGCGCCTTGAAGACCGTACATCCGGCAGAAATAGACGAGGTTTTCGTAGGCCGTCAATGTCGGAAACAGGGCGATATCCTGTGGTGCAACGCCGATCTGCCGGCGGATCTCGGCGCCCTTCTTGCCGACATCGAGACCAAAGACCTGAATGCCGCCCGCATCGATTTTCAGCAGTCCGCAGAGCATCATGAGCGTGGTCGATTTCCCCGCCCCGTTCGGTCCCAGCAGGCCGAAAATATCCTGTTCGTGAACGACAAAATTCAACTGATCGACAGCCGGTTTTACAGAACCTTTATAAACCTTAGTCAACCCGGAAGCCTGTATGATCGAAGACGCTGTCATGGGATGGCTTTTTTCAATTCGGAAAAAATAAGCTGCTCCCGATCTGCGATTTCCGAAAGGATGGCCGACATCGCCGGGTAGGATTCCTCTTTGCTGCTGCGCTTTTTGATGATGCGGCCCGCCATGGTGGCAAATTCCCGCCAGCGGTCGCCGACTTCTGTCATTGCCTGCGAAAGTTCCCGGAGGCGCGGGTTGTTCAATATTTTCGACGCTTCCTGCAGAAATGAAGCATAAATAAAGCGGAATCCGCCGCCGCCCGTTCCGATTTCCTCCTGCATCCGGATGAAATGCCCCAGATAAAGGGAGGCCTTCTTCTCGCCAAGCTTTTCCGGCCATTTTTTGATGTCCCGGGAGACATACCGGATCCCCTTGACACCGAAAAAAGGAAACGGGATCGACAGCATATCGCGACAATTTTTCCGGATGCCCCTGATAATGGCGCGAGGCAAATCGATTTTATCAGGAACCTTAACAGGATAATACATTTGCCCCCGGGGCTGGAACACTCCCCTTGCCCAACGGACCCGCATCAAGTCTTCATAGGTCAGGGATTCGACGTTTTCCATGACCGGGTCGCTGATGAGATACCGTCCGTTTTCCTTGCCGTAGACGACGAGATTGTGGGCATTGAAATGAAAACGGTAAGGCCGCGGGAAATACGTCAGATGAAACACGCCAACCTGCAGGCCGATGGGGATATTCTGAGCGAGAACCTGATCGAGAGCCGTCATCGACGCTTCCTTGTTGCGAAATTTCTTTCGACAGATTTTTATGCCCAGCGATGCTGTTGTGCGTTTGAAGATCATGCCCGGCAGGGGTCGAAACGACGTGGCCGCAAGGTTGTTGTGCTTGAGAAACGGCATATATGCGAAAAACAGGCCGGAACCAATACCGAACGCGAGGGATTCACTGATGTCGACGCCGTAGTATCTGAGAAGATTCGAGGTTGAACCGTTTTCACAATGAGCGGACTGGCTGTGTTTGAAATCAATGGTCATTCATCACCGTCACGACGAGAATCCCTGCGGATAAGCTCGCTCTATTTCTCCTCGAGGAAGATATTGTCCGTCTCGGACCCATTCACCAATTCATCCACCGAAAGGTTGAATGCTTCAGCATATTTGCCAAGCGTCACTTCATCCAGATGCCGGAAGTTGTCCGGTTCCAGATGCGCCCGGATCTTCCTTTTTGGTATATCGGTGTATGCGGAAAGAAGCGCTACATCGAACATGCCCCTGGCCATGAAAAAGGCCAAAGGACTGACCTGGCCCGCTTTTACCAGCATAAAGGCCTCTTTCGCCTCTTCGTTAATCTGTTCCCAGGCCTGCAGCAACGCCGCATTTTTGGGTTCCCAACCCGAACTCAGCACTTGGACATAGTTGCCTTTTTCATCGACGGCATAGCAGACTTCGCGGCTCCGGCCTTCCATCAGATTTTCATCGTCCTGTGGAACCTGTTCCCGCTTCATGTCAGTTCGTCCCGGGGAATCTGAACTCCCTGTGCTTTCATTTCCTCGTCCAAGGATTGATATTGGATTGACCGATAAGACATTGTTTTTGACGGGCAAATCATAAGGCAAGTAGTCATGTGTGTCAATTTAATTTTGCCCTTCACGTCCTCCATCTATATATCGCATTTTCATTCCTGTTGTAGTAGACTCCGGCAACAAGAAATCATGCTGTTTCATTTTCCGCTTCATCGATGATATTGAAAAACTTAGGAGGCATTGACAATCCATGACGGCTGAAGTCAACAAGGTCATTTATTCCATGATCGGGGTGAGCAAATACCATGACAAGAAAGTGGTTCTTAAAGACATATATCTGTCCTATTTCTACGGTGCGAAGATCGGCGTTCTGGGGCTCAACGGTTCGGGCAAGAGTTCGCTGTTGCGCATCCTGGCCGATGTGGACAAGGACTTCAACGGCAAGACGATCCTCTCGCCGGGATACACCGTTGGTTTTCTCGAGCAGGAGCCGCTGTTGAATGAAACGAAAACGGTGCGCGAGATTGTCGAGGAGGGCGTCCGGGAGGTGGTCGATCTGATCGGCGAATACAACCGGATCAACGAACAGTTTTCCGAACCGATGACGGATGAGCAGATGAACGCCCTGATCGAGCGCCAGGGGAAAGTGCAGGAAAAACTCGACACCCTGGACGCCTGGGATCTGGATTCGCGTCTGGAAATGGCCATGGACGCCCTGCGCTGCCCACCGGGGGATACGCCCGTGAATATCCTGTCGGGCGGTGAAAGAAGGCGCGTCGCTCTCTGCCGGCTGCTCCTGCAGAATCCCGACATTCTGCTGCTCGACGAGCCGACGAACCATCTGGACGCCGAGTCCATCGCCTGGCTTGAGCATCATCTGCAGCGTTATGCCGGGACGATTATCGCGGTCACGCATGACCGGTACTTCTTGGACAATGTGGCGGGTTGGATTCTGGAACTCGACAAAGGCCAAGGCATCCCCTGGCAGGGTAATTATTCGTCCTGGCTTGAACAGAAGCAAAACCGGCTGCGCCTGGAAGAAAAAGGCGAGACGGAACACCAGAAGACCCTGCAGCGGGAATTGGAATGGATCCGGATGTCTCCGAAAGGACGGCACGCGAAATCGAAGGCGCGCATCAGTTCCTACGAGAAACTGCTGGGACAGGAAGGGGAAAAACGCGCCGGTGAACTGGAAATATACATTCCACCCGGTCCGAGGCTTGGCAGAATGGCCATCGAGGCCGAAAGCTTGACAAAAGGATACGGCGACCGGCTCCTGATGGAAGGGGTTGCATTTTCGCTGCCGCCCGGCGGGATCGTTGGCATTATCGGACCGAATGGCGCCGGCAAGACAACCCTCTTCCGCATGATCACGGGACAGGAAACACCGGACTCCGGAACCATCAGGATCGGCGAGACCGTGAAGCTGGCCTATGTGGACCAGAGTCGTGATATTTTGAACCCCGGCAAGACGATATGGGAGGTGATTTCCGAAGGACAGGAGATGATCAAGCTCGGCAGCAGGCTGGTCAATTCGCGGGCCTATGTGGCCCGATTCAATTTTTCCGGCGCCGACCAGCAGAAGAAAGTGAACCAAATATCGGGCGGCGAGCGCAACCGCGTCCATCTGGCGCGCATGCTCAAGGAGGGGGCGAACGTCCTGCTTCTCGATGAGCCGACCAACGACCTTGACGTCAACACCATGCGCGCGCTTGAGGAAGCGCTGGAGAATTTTGCCGGTTGCGCCGTGATCATCAGCCACGACCGGTGGTTTCTCGATCGCATCGCAACGCATATCCTTGCGTTTGAAGGGGAGAGCCGGGTCGTCTGGTTTGACGGCAACTATTCCGAATACGAAGCCGACAGAAAACTGCGCCTCGGTTCTGCGGCCGGCCAGCCGCATCGGATCAAATACCGGCACCTGACAAGGGGATAGGCCGATCAAACCTTGCCGGAAGCGCAGGGCGGCAACATTGTGCTATTCTCTTTTGACAGCCCCGATCCTTGATTGTGCGTGTTTTTTTGGCTGTGAGGGATGTATGTATGACGTTTTCCGGACTATATGATACCCTCGATCGCCGGCCCAGGCTCAGGAAGCTCCTCGTCATCGCCGCCATCGTATTGGCTTACGCCATTTTCAACTTTGTCTTTCACGTCGGTCTGCCCGGGATAACGCATGTCGATCTGCGTCCGCAGATCGTGCTGCTGTTTATCGCCGGCTATCTGTACGGTCCCTGGTACGGATTCCTGGCCGGGTTCATGGGCAATGCCTGCTCTGATTTTCTCATCGGCTTCGGCTGGAAATACCTCCCCAGCTGGACTGTCGGCAATGGCCTGATCGGCGCCCTGACGGGTCTGTTCCCCTATCGAAAGCGCATCCGCCTCGATCGGATCGCACAGCTTGTCTGGCTTGTTTTGTTTCTGATTCTCGTGAACATCGTTTCCCTCGCCTATGCCGCCGGCATGGAAAATGTCCTGGAGAGGGGACTCGCATTGTCGGTCAATTTCCAGTACTTCTACCTGCCCGCTCTCATGTCCAATATCCTGGCGACGCTGATCCTCTTTCCGGCCTGCCTTTTTTCCCTGGGCCGCCTGCAAAGGAACTATCCCGTCAAGCTGGCCCTGGCCAATTACTATCTCACGGTTGTTGTTCTCCTGACTGTCTTCTGGGTCGCCTCGCTGGCCATCAACCAGGATGTTTCGTGGTTGATGGCCTCCGCCCGCGCCACCCTGGACATGAAGACGGGAAACGCCTTGGTCGCTATGTTCAACCGGTGGTCCCTCCTGGCGGTGTCGGTCCTGATCTGCAGCTTTCTCGTTTCAAGCTGGATGTCGAAGATCATCGTCTCCCCACTGAAACGCCTGGAAGACACCGTGTTGGCCGTCCTCGAGGGCGACCCTGCCTCAGCGGAGCGGCTGGGCCGTTTTGTCAAACGGGACGACGAGATCGGCATCCTGAGCTATGCCATCCGGCTGTTGAGCGAGAAGCTGTGGGAAACTCAGGCGCTTTTTCGGAACGAGTTGAAAAAGGCCCTGCCTTTTCTCGATGACCGCGACTCCGGGACCGATGTCTTCGTGGTCTCCCTCCTGTCCCTCCTCGGCAAGGAGGCCTTGGATAATGATGAGGGACAGGCCGCCTAGGAGATGGCCGGCGACCTGACCAATATGGGGGCCGTCTCCCTCATGATCAAAGCCGCCGGTATGAAGGAACTGGCTGCTACCTATACCGATGAAAAGATCGAAAAGAGCTTCGAGGAAATGGGATTTCCCATCACGGCCGCCGGGCTGGCAAAGGAACAGCGCCAGGAACTGGCACTGGCCGTTGATGTCAATCTCCTGTTCAAGGGCAGACTGAAGGTGATGGATCTTCAGGCCCCCTTGCGCCGCGAACTGGCGTATCACCTCCTGGAGAGGATGCAGGCTTTCAGGAAGAGCGACCGGACCTATGTCGGGTATGTAACGGAACCCGACATTGTCAGCCGCATGTGCAACCGGTGGGAACAGGCGCAGATGCAACCCGTCGCAAGCGCCGCCCTGGAGCCCGTGATGAACAATGCCGTTCGGCGCCGCATTATCAGCGGTTACCAGATCAAGCGGCGCCGGGATATGGGGTGCTTCGACCCCCAGCTGAAAATCGCCTACAGCCACAGCAACATCAAACACATCAAGCAGTTGATAGGTCTGCTCATGAGCGAGACCCTCCAGGCAAAGCTCCAGATCGAACCGAAGCGGTCCTCTTTTTTCTACCTTCCCGAGTGGGAAAAGACGGCGGATCTTCATCTGGAGATTCTCGACGGCGGGGCGGCGGTAGCCCACAAGGACGAGTTTGACATGGTTCTCGAGTTTACATCGCCGGCTCACCGGGATCGGTTCCGCCGGGTCATCGACGCCTATGCCAAGCGGGAATACCGGGTCGAGCGGAAGGTCCTCTGCGAGTCATGGTACCAACCCCTGTTCCGTTCCGACATTCCTCTCGAAGGATACAACCGGGTGACGAACATCATGATCCGGGACCGGACTCATGTTATTGAGGCCTATGCCAGGGAAGACGAGGCGGAGACGAAAGCGACCTGGTTCCGGGAGGAATTTGGCGACCTTGAAGTTGCCACGGTCCCAATCTGGGTCAACGACGCCTTTTTCCGCTATCTGAACGGCGATTACGATTGACCTTAATCGTGATAATCAGAGCTATATTTGTAACGACAGCGATAAGATTTTTGAGCCATTCAATCTGTGTGAGGATGTCATGGAATGATTATCGACTCCCCGTTTCTCGATTTCACAAAAGAGAGCGGGGTTTTTATTCTGATTATTCTTGTTTGTAGGAAATACCGCCCCGCAGTTTATGGTTTAAGGCTTCGCTCCGCCCTGGATATTCATCTTGAAGTTCTTGTGGCAGTCCAGGCAGTAAACCTTGGATGCCGCATGGCCTTTATGGCAAACCGTGCAGGCAATCTCGCCCAGATGAGACTTGTGGGGATTGCGGTCTTTGAAATCCTTCGGCTCCGTTTTTTTAGCCAATTGGTCCAAGGGACCGTGACAGGACAGGCATCGGCTGTTTTCTACCGTGTCGTCGGCTTTGGGCAGATCTTTGCCGTGACACTGTGTGCAGGCAATCGCCGCCCGGGCATGGAGATTATCCGTGAAATTCGAACCTGCCCAGGAACTGAAGATCTCCTTTATCAGATCCATATCCTCTTTTTTCGGCGCGCCCCAGGATCCTTTTTGACCGATCAGTTCGAAACTCTTTCCTGGCTTCCAGGTATGGCATGTCGTGCAATCCAGGGAACCTTTGGGCGCAATATGGGCCCGGTGCATCCGGGATGAAAAAGCGTTTTTCTGCTCTGTTCCGGCCAGATCCGGTGTATGGCAGGACGTACAGGCGGATAGGACGGCGTCTTTGGCCGGAGGATGTCCCTTCGGAAGCACAGAGGCAAAATCGGCATGACAGGCCTTGCAAGATACCGTTGCTTCTTTTGCCGCCTCAGCCATGTGGTCGCCGGCTGCAACATAGAGCAGGCAAAAAAGAGCGCCCATTAAGAAAACAGGCAACAGGATTTTTTTCATATTCAATCATCCTTGATGAAAAAGAGGGGGTCCGTGTTCGGTCACGGACCCCCTGATGGCTATGCCATTGGTTTTTCCTTGGCGGCATTGGTGCCGGCAACACGACCAAATACAACGCAATCTGCTGTTGCGTTTGTTCCGAGCCTGTTTGAACCATGAACGCCTCCGGCAACTTCTCCGGCTGCATAGAGTCCAGGAATGACAAATCCGAAGACGTCAATGACCTGAGCGTTTTTATTGATCCTCAGTCCTCCCATGGTGTGATGGACAGCCGGCCACTGGGCAACGGCATAAAAAGGCCCTTTATCCATAGGTACCATGGCCTTTGAAATAGGTTTGTTAAACTCGGGGTCCTTTCCTTCCTGTAGATAGCGGTTGTGGTCATTTACGGTCTTTTCAAGCGCATCAGCAGGAATGCCAAGTTTTTTTGCGAGTTCCCCAATGGTGTCTGCCGTGATAAACCGGCCTTTCTTTAAGCCGGCCTCCACTTCATGAGGCTTTCCGCCCATCAGCGGTACCATCGCAGCGCTGAAAATGGTGTATGTCGGTTTCATTTTATCGCCCATGCCGATCTGTGCAAAGGCACAGACGTCCCGACGTTCCAGCTCACTTACAAATCTTTTTCCAAGTTTATTTACATAAATACAGCCACGACCGGGTCCGCTGAAAGGATAAACGGCAGGATTATCTAAAGTGCCCGATTCCGGTTCCGCAAAGGGATATAATTGAATAAAGTTCATCTGAAGTGTATCGGCGCCGACGGCCTGGGTAAAACGAATCATCTCTCCTGTTGCGCCTTTCTGGTTTGTACAATTAAATGCGGCGACGAGTTTTGGATAATGATCCGTACGCATCTTGATATCCTGGCTAAAACCTCCCGATGCTATAATAACCGCCTTTTTTGCCCGGACATTCAATGTCTTCCTGCTTCGTTTGACTTGTACCCCAAGGACCGGGCTCTTCGGATCTGCATCCTTACGCCATATCCAGGTTACTTCAGAATTTGGGACTATTTTCGCTCCGCGTTTCTCAGCTATTTTTTTGAGTGCTTCGGTATAGTCCCGTCCGGAACTGTCTTGGGAAAAATGAGCGCGGTAAGCCGTATGCCCGCCACCCCTGTTCAAGACTTCACGAAGTTTGAGACCGCCTTCATCCATCATCCAGTTCAGCGCGCCCGGTGCACCATCAACCATGACGTCCACAAGTTCTGGAATATTGTAGTAGTCGCCCCCTTTAAGGGTATCATCAAAATGCTGTTTGGGGCTGTCTTCGCCAAGATTGAGTTTCTTACGCAGGTGTTCCTTATCATCCCACGAACCGTAACCACCGCCATTAATAATTGAATTGCCGCCATAAATGGGCATTTTTTCCAGAATGACTACTTTGGACCCTGCCCCTGCCGCTTCGGCCGCCGCCGCCAGTCCCGCAAATCCGGAGCCGACTACCACGACATCCCAGGTCTCGTCCCATTTTGTAGGAAGTTTTCTGACCATGGCCTCCGCCGATCCCGGTGCGGCCATGTTCAGGGCCAAACCTCCGCCTACCGTCATTGCGCCCAGGGTTACAGCGCCTTTCAGGACGGAACGGCGGCTTACACCTTTGCCTGCCAATTTCTCATTGATCTCTTCTTCCATCATAACCCCCCTCCATAAAGATTGTAAAGTTGTTAATAGACAAATCCACCTTTTCCGACTCCGGGTCGTCCCGGCACCCGACCACAATACATTTTGATAACTTCTTGCGGAAGCATCAAATGAATCCTTTTTTCAGGAGCAGAACCCATCCTATGGTGAGTAACGTATCGAGTAGCGGTTCACCTCTGTCCATAAGTCAAGATATAATAAAGGCAATCGGATATCCATAACCCATCTGGGATTTTCCTCGTGTTGTAAAAGCCTAATATGTTGAAATCGGTCGCTCAATTATGATTTAAGCCGGCCTCACGATATGATTCGAATCAGTCACCGAATAGGATGGAAATCAGCCATCCTGGTCGGAGCAGGGCAACGCCAGCCTCGCGTTTTTGCTATCATTAGCCGTTTCTCGTGTCAAGGCGGAATATATCTTTATCGGGGGAACTTCCTGATATATTTTCTGAATCAAGCACGCCAAATTTCGCCGGCAAGATACTTTTCTTCCACAATGGATGTCAGAGGGACAAGGTAGGCGCTTTTCTTTTTCTCAATGGCGCCTTTTACTGCGGCGATCTCGCCGATGCATGTCTTCCCCGATGTAGAGGGGCATGAACAGGTTGTCCCATCGAGGACATGGTAGCGCTTGATGGCTCTTTCCTGGACTGGAAGCGGGACTCCCCTGTTTCATTGATTCAGGTTTCTATTGAAGGCTGTTTTTCTCTTGGTCCTGTCGGTGTGAGGCCTAGGTGGAAAGCAGGCGCCATTGATTAAATCATCGGCGGAGGCCTTTTTGAGAAGGCTCATTCATGGCGCAGGGCCACGATGGGATCCAGACGGGCGGCCTTGAGCGCCGGGAAATAGCCGAAGATCACTCCCACTGCCGCCGAGAAGAGGAAGGCGACGAGTACAATCCCCCCGTTGAAGACGAACGGTACCCGCATCACGCCGGCAAGCCAGACTGATCCGGCAAGGGCCAGGACAATGCCGATGAGGCCGCCGAAGGAGGATAGCACCACCGCCTCCACCAGAAACTGCGTAAGGACCTCCCGTTCAAGGGCGCCGATGGCGAGCCGGATGCCGATCTCGCGGGTGCGTTCGGTAACCGAAACCAGCATGATGTTCATGATACCGATCCCGCCGACCAGGAGACTGACGGCCGCTACCGCGCTCAGCAGGGCGGTAAGCATCTTGGTGGTTCCCGTCAGCATGCTGGCGATCTCCTTCATGTCCATCACGTTGAAGTTGTCCTCGTCGCTCGGTCCGAGATGGCGCCGCTCCCGCATCAGGCGTTCGATATCCTTTTTGGCCTTGTCGGTGGAGGCGCCCTCCCGGACTGAGACCTGGATGAGGGCGATATCCTGGTTGCCGGCGATGCGTCGCTGGAGGGTGCGCAGCGGGATCACCACGATATCGTCCTGGTCCATCCCCATGCTGCTCTGGCCTTTCCCCTCCAGCAGGCCGACCACCTCGCACGAGAACTTCTGCAGGCGGATCCTCTCCCCCAAGGGCTCCTGGGCGCCGAAGAGTTTCTTGCGCACCGTCTCCCCCAGGATGCAGACCGCTGCACCGGCACGCAGTTCGCCGTTGTTAAAAATCCGTCCCGCCCTTAGGACCCGGTTGGTGACTCTCAGATACCGGTTGTCGGTTCCGGTCACGTTGGTGGACCAGTTTTGGTTCCCGGAGATGGCCTTGAGCGACTGGGAGGAGACCGGGGCGACGGCGGCGATATCGCTGACCTCCGCAGCAATGGCCTCCGCGTCGGCCTCCTTGAACGACGTTGCGCCGGAAGCCTGGCCCGGCCCCATTCTCTTGCCCGGGCTGATCATGAGCAGGTTGCTGCCCATGCTGGCGATCTGCTGCCCTATCTGGAGGGTTGCGCCGCCGCCGATGGTCACCATCGTGATCACGGCCCCCACGCCGATCACGATTCCCAGGATGGTCAGAAACGAGCGCAGGACGTTGCGCCGGATCTCGCGCAGGGCTAGAAGAACGGTGTTTCCGATCATGACGATTCCCCCCCGTTGGGCTGATCGGATGCGACCAGACCGTCCATGAACCGGATGATTCGTGTCGCGTAGGCGGCCATGTCCGGCTCGTGCGTGACCATGATGACGGTGATCCCCCGCTCGCGGTTCAGGGCGGTCAGCAGGCCCATGATTTCTTTGCTTCGGGCCGTATCGAGATTCCCCGTCGGCTCGTCCGCCAGCAGGACCGCAGGTCCCGTGACGATCGCACGGGCGATCGCGACCCGCTGCTGTTGCCCTCCCGAGAGTTCGCCGGGCGAATGGGATTCCCACCCCTTCAAACCGACCGTCTCCAGGGCCTTGCGGGCGTGCATCCGTCGCTCGTCAGCAGAGGCGCCGCGGTAGATCAGGGGCAGCTCCACGTTCTCCAGCGCCGAGGTACGGCTCAGGAGGTTATACCCCTGAAACACGAACCCCTGATAATGGCGGCGCAGCAGGGCGCGCTGGTTGCGGTTCAGGCTGCCGACCTCGACCCCCTTGAATTGATATCTTCCGGCGGTCGGCGTATCGAGGCAGCCGAGGATGTTCATGCAGGTTGATTTTCCCGATCCACTCGGCCCCATGATCGCCACGAACTCGCCTTCGCCGATGTCGAGGTCGATCCCGCGAAGAGCCTGCATTGAGGCGTCTCCCCGGCCGTATACCTTGGTTACCCCCCGGAAGGTGATCAGCTCCCCTTGCGGCCTGTCGTCGGTCCCGATCTTCGAGTCGGTTTTCATTTTTCCCCCGTCAGGATGTCGACCACCACCGGCGTGCCGGGCTTGAGGTCGCCGGAGGTGATCTCTGTCAGGCTTCCACTGACGGAGCCGGTCGTAACCGGAACGGCGACGGGCCTGCCGTCTTTGAGAATCCAGACCCGCTGCTGCTTCTTGTCAGCGTTTGCATCGTCGATCTGTTGCGATGCCGGACGGGGCGGTCGCGGGAGAAGGGAGGCAACCAGGCCGGTGGAGGATTTCGTTTCCTGCTGCGCGGGTGGGGCGAAGCGCAGCGCGGTGCCGGGGATCAAGAGGGCCTTTTCGATCTGTTTGACCGTGATGTCCGCGGTGGCTGTCATCCCCGGCCGCAGGGAGAGGTCCGGGTTGCTGACCTTGAGGATGGTTTCGTAGGTGACGACACCGGAAGTCGTGGAGGAACCATAACGGGACTGGGTGATCCTTGCCGTGAAGGTGCGATTCGGGTAAGCGGCGACGGTGAACGCGGCCTTCTGCCCCTCCCGGATCTTGCCGATGTCGGCCTCGTCCACGTTCACGTGCAGGTCCATCCGGGTCAGGTCTTCGGCCAGGGTGAAGAGCACTGGGGCGGTAAAGGAGGCGGCCACGGTCTGCCCGGGCTCGATGCAGCGGGTCAGAACAATGCCGTTGATCGGCGAGCGGATCACCGCCTTGGCCAGATCCGTCTCGTTCGCCTCGAGGGCGGCCCGGGCCTGGGAGACCGCCGCCGTGCAACTGGCTGCGTCGGCTTGGGCGCGCGCGAACGCCGCCTCCGCCGCATCCACCTCCGACTGCGAGGAGAGCTTGCCTTCGCTCATCTGGCGGGCCTTCCGGAGCTGCGCAAGTTTCGCCCGGGTTTCCACGACGGTGGCCTCGGCCTGCATGACCTTCGCCCGCGCGGATTCCAGCGCTGCCCGGGACTGGGTGATCGTCGCCTCCAGCTTCGAGGTGTCGAGTCTCGCCAGGACCTGTCCGACCTTTACCCGGCTGTTGTAGTCCGCCTCCACGCTCTTGACGATTCCGGAGAGCTCGCTGCCCACATCCACCGAGTTGGTCGGCTTCAAGGTGCCGGTCGCCGTGACGATCACCGTCAGATTGCCCCGCCGGACCTGCTCGGTCTTGTATTGCGTCGCCGCCGACTTCTGATCGCCCTTAAGATAGACCCATGCGGCCGCGGCGATCGCGACCAAAAGGACGATGGCCGCCCATCGCCCCCATCTTCGGCCTGGGCCTTGTCCATCGCCGATTTCCAGGGTTTTGGCAATTGCATTCTCATCCGTTATTGCGGTCATGACTTCTCTCCATTTGCAGACGTTTCCTGTTCAACCGGGATCAGCGTGGTCCATCCGCCGCCCAGGGCTTTGTAAAGCTTGACCAGGTTCGTGACGACGGCCCCGTCGCTCTGTGCGAGCTGGTCCCGGAAGTTCAGAAGGGACCGCTGAGCCTCCAGCACCGTCGTGAAATCGGTCAGTCCTGCACGGTACTTGATTCCGGCCAGTTCTGCCGCTGCCGCCGCCGACCGGGCTGCCTCGGTGAGCGACTGTCGCTTCTGTTGCTCACGGGCGTAGGCGGCGATGGCATTTTCCGCCTCCTCCAAGGCAACGAGCACGGCGGACTCATAGGCGATCAGGTACTGCTCCTGCAGAGCGGACTGAACCTCGATGTTCCGCCGGATCGCGCCCGCGTCGAATATCCGCCAGCTGACGCCTGAAGAGCCGCTGGACGTGGCGTTTCCCGAGGAGAAGAGACCGCCGAAGGTAAGGGCCTGAAGGCCGATGGAACCGCTGAGGGTGAGTTTTGGGTAGAGTTCCGCTGTTGCGACACCGATCTGCGCCGTCTGAGACGCGAGTTGGCGCTCGGCCTTGCGTACGTCGGGCCGCTGCCTGAGGAGGTCCGCCGGCACTCCGATTGCGACCTCCGGAGGCAGGATCGGGATCGGTTCGGGCTTCGAAAGTTCCGCGTGCACTGCACCCGGCGCTTCGCCCAGGAGGACCGCCAGGCGGTTTTGGGCCTCCGCGATCGCGGTCAGCAGGCTCGGGATCTGGCTGCGGGCGCTCTCCAGGTTGTAGCGGGCCTGCTCGACGGCGAGTTCGTCGCCGAGGCCCGCCTGCGCACGCCATTGCGCCAGGCTATGCGTTTCCTCCAGGCTCTTCAGGCTGGTCTCGGTGACGGCAAGACGGGCCTGGGCGGTGCGAAGATCGACGTAATTGATGCCGACCTCGGCCAAAAGCGAGACGAGCGTATCGTGCAGGTCCTCCCCTGTGGCCTGGAGGTCTGCGTCGGCGGCCTCCACCGAACGCCGGACCCCGCCGAAAAGATCGATTTCCCAGGATGCGTCCAGGCCGGCGGAAAAGAGGTCGGTGGTCGTCGCAATCCCGGTGTCGGCACTGCCGCGGCTCCGGGATGCGGAACCCGAAGCGTCGAGTGTGGGGTAGAGACCGGCCTTGCTCAGGCCCCGGCGGGCGCGCGCCTCGCGGACCCGCGCCTCGGCCTTTTTCAGGTTGCGGTTTCGAGCCACCGCACGTTTGATCAGTCTGGAAAGTTCCGGGTCGTTAAGAGTTGTCCACCAGGTCGCGAGGCCCGGCAGATTGGCCTCGACCGTAAGACCACCCTGCAACGGGGTGTTCCAGGTGGGGGAGGCCGTCATTCGGGGCGGGACGTAATCCGGACCCACCATGGCGCATCCGGCCAAAACCGCGACCGTAAGCGCTGCCAGGGTCCGCCGGACAATCCGGAACGGATTTGATTTCGGCATGTTGTTCATGGCTGGCTCACTTCTTTAGGCGATTTCGCCTTGTAGCGATCCTGGCGCGCTTCGGCCGCCGCGCGAATGGCGGTGATCCCGGCCAGGGAGAAGATCACGACATGCCGGGCGTAGGCTTCGATATCGTCGATTCTTTGCGGGCCGTCCTGATTTTCCCCACTCTCCTTTTGCCGGTTCCGGACGACCATCGGGTTGATGCATTGGCTGATGATCCCTACCTCGCAGAACCGCACCTCCCTCTCCGCGACCTGCGGGCCGAGGAGCTCGCGGACCATCCTCTCCGTCCGTTGCTGGAGGGGCCGGATTTCCTCCTGCATTACCTCCTCCAATAGCCCGGTAGGGCTGGCAAGTTCCCGCTGCATGAACCAGAACTCCCGGTTGTTCTCGTCGGCGAACCGGTGGAGCAGGGCAGTGACCTGCCCCCGCAGACGCTCTTCCGGCGGCGCATCGGCGGCCACGCCGCCGTCCGGGGGATGAGCCTGCACGGATTGGGCAAAGACATGCCGCCAGGCCTCGCTGTACAGGGCTTCCTTGCTTCCAAAGTGGTAATTGACGGCGGCGACGTTGGTCCCTGCCCGCAGGCATATCTCCGCAATCGTTGCGTCCCGGAAGCTCTTCTCCGCAAAGATTTCGCTCGCGGCTGCCAGCAGCTTCCCGCGGGTCCTTGCCGTATCCTCTCTATGGATCTTCATTTTTGCCTCTCCTATATTACTTTCATCAGGCATTTAAAATATATATTTGAAATAGTCAATTGGTATTTTGAACGGATAGAAAATGCCTTTCCATTATGCCTAAGGGAGAAAAGACTTGAGAGTCATTGTAGTAACGGCAGATATCAACAGCAGCGAAGTCTTTGTCATATGCGAGGACTGCTGCGCCCATCAGCGGCTTTCCCTGAAGCCCAAAACGGCGGCACTTGCTGTCCGTACGGTGAAGGCGCAGGTATCTGTCGAACCAAACACGAGGGACATTCCAGAGGAAAGATCAGAGAAAAAGCCGCCTATGAAAAACATGCATCCGTAACCAGCATTGTCAGCCGGCCATGCAAGGATTGTCTGCCGCCGGTTTAGTTCCGTTTCAACCGCGCTTCTCCCCGTCTATGATGAGATTCAATGGGCGCCTCATTTGATGTCCTGTATCAAGGTGAATATCGGCTGCCATCGGGACAAAACCGGAACCTATGTATGTTCCGGATCACAGCAGTTCACCCCGATCAAGAATCTGAACGATGCTCCGGACGGCCGGTGCACACAGCTTCTTAACCTGTCGCAATTTGCCAATGATCTGGGCGTCAGCGTCAAAGACCGTCAAGGCTGGTTGTCGATTCAGGCCATTATTCCCATCGAGTTCAAACTTGACAAAACGCCTAACCTGACCGTGGCGTCGAATATATCAAGATTCAAAAAGCTGTTTTCCCGTTTTATGATCAGGAGAGGCAGGGTTGTGTCCCATGCAGATCAAACCATGACCCGGAGCAGTAACATCACTGCCATTATACTGGACGGCTAACTGCAACAGGCATCGGCGGTGACGACGTAGAGTCCGGACGAGGGTGATGTCTCGTTGCGTCATGGGTAGCTCTGGCCTGTAGGGCGGATCATGATTTCGTTTACATTGACATGGGACGGCAGCGTGAGCAACCAATGAATGCCGTCGGCAATGGTCTGGGGCTCAAGTAGTTTGCCGAATGAGGCTATTCCTTTTCCGAAGTTTCCCTCGTTATAGCCGGCCACGTCCTGGAATTCACTGAGAACAATCCCGGGCATGACAAGGGAAACGCGCACACCATGCGGGCATACTTCCCGCCGGAGACCTTCTGCAATGGCTCCGATTGAGAATTTACTCGATCCGTAAAACCCGCTGAAGGGAGAGACATTCCTACCCACGACCGAACCAATGACGACAATGTCGCCGCTTTTTCGTTGAACCAAATATTGTCCCGCGCGACGCATCAGATGAGCAGCGCCAAGAACATTAACTCGATAAAGCTCCTGCCATAGAGATTCTTCACTATTGAGGATTCCGCCGGCAAGCCCACGTCCTGCATTGATCACGACGATATCGTACTGGTGCCCGCCTTCATCCCATGCCAGCGTACGTTCCAGAAGCAGATCAATATCGGCATTGTTGCCGGCGTCGCCCGCCACAGCAAGGGCTTTGCCGCCCTGGGCGGCAATCTCCGATGCGAGTTCGTCCAGTCTATCTTTGCGCCGGGCAAAAATTACGACTGCTTTGCCTGCCTTTGCCAGAGCCAAGGCGGTGGCGCGCCCTATACCGGAGCTGGCGCCGGTTATGATGGCCGTCTTTTGTGCATGATGTTTTTTCATCAGTGTTCTTCCTCCTCTATCTTGTCTCCGGGAGCGGTTTTTTTCATGAAGTTCATCAGAAGGGTCAGGATAATGTTAATGATCACGATGGAAAGGCCGACCAGAAGACCGATCACATCGGCAGGGGTTTTGGTGATGATGAAGAAGATCAGGACGGCCGAAACGAAAAAGCGGATGTAGTAACGGAACATGATGGCCGATCGCGCTCGTTCGGTCAGGTTGCGGAATACCGCCCGCAGGTCCCGTTGCCGCCAGGAAAAACTGACAACGCTGATGAGACCGCCCAGCAGGATGCCAAGGGTGAAGTCGGTGGAAAAGAACAGCAGGCTGATCGCCACAAACAGGCCCAGAATGATCCAGTTGAGGATTTCAAGCTTGCGCTGGAGGGGGTCTTTTTCTATGGGATTCACGCTTCAAACTCTTGATAATGGGCTCTTCATTCTTGAAATTCCGCAAAATCAGGTTATAGGTATTTTTAAAACCGGCGAACACGCCGAGGAGCAGAAAGATAATCGTGAAATACGGGAGCGTTCCGAATTTCTTGTCCAGCCAATGGCCGAAATACAGACTTCCAAAGACCATCAGGACCATGGCGATGCCGATGCTGCTGGCATAGCTCATTTGGACGAGCATTTTTTTATCCAATCTGCTCATGGTTTCCGCGCTTCATAACATGAATGTAATGGGAAAAGTCAATAAAGAAACGCAAGGGAACAATAAAAGCAAACATTTTGATTTCATTATCTTATCGGTTATTGGCCCGATACCATGCGATGGTTTTTTTCAACCCTTCCCGGAAGTCTGTTTTGGCCCGGAAGCCGAACTCCTTAAAGGCCCGGCTGGTATCCAGCATGCGCCGCGGCTGGCCGTCCGGTTTCGTCGTATCCCAGATCACGTTCCCTCTGAATCCCGTTAATTCAACAATCAGCGTCACCAGGTCCCGGATGGAGATCTCAAAGCCCGGTCCGATGTTGACAGCGTCGCTTTTGTTGTAGGATTCCGTTGCCAGGCAGATAGCCTCTGCGGCGTCTTCCACATAAAAGAATTCGCGCGTCGCATCACCTGTTCCCCAGACGACAATCTCGTTTTCCCCAAGCTCGCCGGCGTCGACGCATTTCTTGATCAGTGCTGGAATGACATGGGACGATCGGGGATCGAAATTATCGCCCGGGCCATAGAGGTTGACGGGCAGAAGGAAAATAGCATTAAAACCGTACTGCTGTCGATAAGCCTGCGACTGGACCAGCATCATCTTTTTGGCCAGGCCGTAAGGGGCGTTCGTTTCTTCGGGATAACCGTTCCAGAGATCGTCTTCGCAAAACGGGACCGGTGTGAATTTCGGATAGGCGCAGATCGTTCCGATGGCCACGAATTTTTCAAGCTGCCGCAAGCATCCCTCATGGATGAGCTGAACCCCCATCATGAGGTTGTCGTAAAACAGCGGGGCCGGGTTCTCCTGATTGAAGCCGATGCCGCCGACCTTGGCGGCCAGATGGACCACGACGTCCGGCCGGGTTTCCTCATACAGCTTTTTAACGTCTTCCGGCCGGACAAGGTTGAATTCGGGAAGGTCGGCGATGGAAAGATGCTCAAAGCCCCGTTCCCGGAATTTTCGAATCAGATGTTTACCTAAAAAACCCTTTCCACCGGTGATCGTAATTCTTTTTTCTTTCATGCGCTTTTTTTCCTCAAGGCTTATGACTGATTATGAGACCTTTGAAAAATGGCTTCGCCGCGGCTCAAAATCTTTTTCGTTGAGGGGGACACGACTTCGTCATGTCCCCCTTGAGAATACTTAAATATGTTTGAAATCAATAAATTAGTCTAAGTTCTGGAAAGTCGAAAAATCTTTGATTCGCCGCTTGCGAACCATTTTTCGTCGGTTATGCAAAACTCTCATTATATCGCGCGGTGATTGCCGGTGGAGCTGTAGCCCGCCTCGCACAGGGTTTTTTCCTTGCCGGCCTGCTCCAAATCCGCAGCGATCATCATGTCGATCAGTTGATCAAATCCCACTTTTGGATTCCAGCCCAATCGCTGCTTTGCCTTGGTCGAATCGCCCAACAGGACATCCACCTCGGTGGGACGGAAATATTTGGGGTCAATGACGACATATTTCTGATGGTCCAGGTCCAGTTTCTGAAAAACCTTTTCTACAAATTCCCGGACCGAGTGGGTCTCGCCCGTGGCGATGACGAAATCGTCGGGTTTCTCCTGCTGCAGCATGAGCCACATGGCCTCCACGTAATCTCCGGCAAAGCCCCAGTCCCGCTTCGCTTCCAGATTGCCGAGGAAAAGCTTGTCCTGAAGGCCCAGCTTGATGCGGGCGGCGGCGCGCGTCACTTTCCGGGTGACAAACGTTTCGCCGCGTCTCGGGGATTCGTGGTTGAACAGGATGCCGTTGCAGGCGAAAAGATGATAGGCATTCCGGTAGTTTCGAACGATATAGTAGGCGTAAACCTTGGCGGCGGCATAAGGACTTTGCGGCTGAAAAGGCGTCAGTTCATGCTGGGGTGGGGGCGCGGCGCCGAACATCTCGCTGGAAGAGGCCTGATAAAATCGTGCCTTGATTCCCGTCTTCCGGATGGCCTCCAGAAGGCGCAGCGTGCCGAGACCCGTAATATCGCCGGTGTATTCGGGCATGTCAAAGCTAACGCGCACATGGCTCTGCGCGCCCAGGTGATAGACTTCATCGGGTTTGATGTCGTGAAGCAGGTCTGTGAGCTGGCCCGATACGGAAAGATCGCCGTAGTGCAGATAGATGTGAGCTTCCGGATCATGGAAGTCCCGGTAGAGATGGTCAATGCGGTCCGTGTTGAAGGTGGATGCCCGGCGGATCAGGCCGTGCACGGTATATCCCTTTTCAAGCAGGAATTCTGCCAGATAGGAGCCGTCCTGTCCGGTGATGCCGGTGATGAGTGCTTTTTTCATGACAACGCTTTCCTTTCTGTTTTGCCGGGTTGCTAAACCTGATAATATTCACGATACCAGGCCACGAATTTTCTGATCCCTTCCTCAATAGGAGTTGCCGGCTTGAAGCCTACTGCGGCCATGAGATCCTCCACATTGGCGCAGGTGGCCGTGACATCACCCGGCTGCAATGGTAGAAAGTTCTTTTTTGCTTTCTTGTTGAGATTCTTTTCGAGGACTTCAATAAAGTCAAGCAATGCAACCGGGCTATTATTGCCGATGTTATAAATCTTATAGGGCGCAAAACTCGTAGCCGGGTCCGGGCGGTCTCCCCGCCAGTCCGGATTCGGCTCCGGAATTCTGGCTGAAACCCGGCAGATGCCTTCAACAATGTCGTCAATGAAGGTGAAATCCCGCTGCATATGGCCCTGATTGTACACATCGATGGGCTGATCCTGCAGGATGGCCTTCGTGAAGAGAAAAAGGGCCATGTCGGGCCAGCCCCAGGGTCCGTAAACGGTGAAAAAGCGCAATCCCGTGCAGGGCAGCTTATAGAGACTGGCATAGGTATGGGCCATCAGTTCATCGGCCTTCTTGGTGGCCGCATAAAGGCTCAAGGGATGATCAACGTTGTGATGCACGGAGAAGGGCATCAGCGTATTGGCCCCGTAAACGGAACTGGACGAGGCAAAAACGAGATGACGAACGTTCCGGTTTCGGCAACCTTCGAGGATGTGAACGAAACCGACCACATTGCTGTCCACGTAGGCATAGGGATTGACGAGCGAATGACGGACGCCGGCCTGTGCCGCCAGGTGAACCACAACTTCGAAGGGTTCTTTGCGGAAAAGGTCGGCCATGCCTTTGCGGTCGGCGATGTCCATCCGGACAAAACGGAACGACGGACTTTCTTTCAGCAGCGCTAGGCGCGCCATTTTCAGATTCACATCGTAATAATCATTTACATCATCGAGGCCGACGACCGCATCGCCGGTCTCAATGAACCGCTTTGATACATGATAGCCGATGAAACCGGCGGCGCCCGTGACCAGAATGTTTCTCATCCGGATTTTCCCTTCATAGCCGCCAGAGCCGAATCCCCAGCTTTCGGGCCTCTTCCGGATTGAAGATGGCCTTTACGTCGACGATAATCGGCTGATCGTGGCAGCAGAGGCCGGCGATTCCGGCGAGTCCGAGATTGATGTAATCCTGGTGGGCAACGGCGACGATCGCCGCAGACACCTCTTGAATATCCTGAAGAGTCGTCATGGTCAGGCCATAATAATGTTCCACCTCGGCCGGGTCGGCCATGGGGTCATGAACGATCACGTCCACGCCGTAATCCTTCAGTTCTGTAATGATATCGATGACGCGGGTATTTCGCAAATCGGGGATATTTTCCTTGAAGGTCATGCCCAGGACGGCCACGCGGGCGCTTCGTACGGCAATGTCGGCGTTGATCATGATTTTGATCGTGCGTTCGGCGATGTATTTTCCCATGTTGTCATTGATGCGGCGTCCGGCCAGGATCATTTCCGGACGATAGCCTACGCTTTCCGCCTTGAAGGTCAGATAGTAGGGATCGACGCCGATGCAGTGGCCCCCCACGAGCCCGGGGCGAAAGGGCAGAAAATTCCATTTGGTGCCGGCAGCTTCGAGGACTTCCAGCGTATCGATGCCCATGCGGTCGAAGATGATGGACAGTTCGTTCATCAGGGCGATGTTGATGTCCCGCTGAGTGTTTTCGATAACCTTCGCGGCCTCCGCGATCTTGATGCCCGATGTTTTGTAGATGCCGGCCTTGACGATGGCGCCATATATTTGCGACAGAAGCGCCAGGGTTTCCGGATCTGACGCCGAGACAACCTTGGTGATATTGTCCAGGGTATGGACCTTGTCGCCGGGATTGATCCGTTCGGGAGAATAACCCACCGTAAAGTCTTTGCCGAGCTTTAATCCCGATTCACTCTCCAGGATGGGGACGCAGATCTCCTCGGTGACGCCGGGATAGACAGTGGATTCGAAGACAATCGTAGACCCGGCGGTCAAATGCCGTCCCACGGCGGCGGCTGCGTTTTTAAGGGGACCCAGGTCCGGGATGCGGGAATCGTCGATAGGCGTGGGGACGGCGACAATAATCATGCGGCAGGTCGATAAAATCTCGGCATCCGCGGAAAAAACGATGGAAGCCTTCTTTAATGCTTCCTGAGGAATTTCCAGCGTTCGATCGCGGCCCTCTCTGAGTTCGGCAACCCGGCCTTCCTTGACGTCGTAACCGACTACGGAATAACAGGCCGACAAGTGAACCGCCAGCGGCAGGCCCACGTAGCCCAGGCCTACGACGGCGATGCGGTGCTGCCGCTTCAGAAAGGATTCAAAAGCAGGGATATTCATCATGGTCACTTCTCTTTCATCGTCATTTCAGAAAAGCCTGTTCCCGATATTTATTTCCATGCGCTAAAGAGTCTTCAGGGTTTGCGCACAGGCAGTGAGCGTCTTTTCCATGTCTTCCGGGGTATGGGCGAAGGAGAGGAACGCCGCTTCGAATTGAGATGGCGCGAGGCTGATCCCGTTTGCCAGCATCCCCCGGAAATACCGCGCATACGCCTCCGTGTCGCTCCGGCCGGCCGAGGCAAAGTCAAAAACCTCCTCCTCGGCAAAAAAAATGGTAAACATTGATCCGGTGCGGTTGAGTTTCACAGGCAGGCCCTTCTGCGTGAAGAGCGTCAGAATCTCGTTGCAGAGATGGAAGGTGCGGCGGTCCAGCATTTCGTAAGCGTCGCGGTTATCCCTGAGGATCTGCAGCGTTGCCAGCCCGGCGGCCATGGCAACGGGATTGCCCGAGAGCGTGCCCGCCTGGTAAACCGGGCCGATGGGGGCCAGTCTTTCCATAATCTCTCGTTTGCCTCCGAAAGCGCCGACCGGGAGCCCCCCGCCGATGACCTTGCCCAGGCACGTAAGATCCGGTTCGATATGGATGAGACTCTGATACCCGCCGTAGGCCAGGCGGAAGCCCGTGATGATTTCGTCAAAGATCAGCAGGACGCCCTGTCTTTGTGTGATGTCCCGCAATTTTTCAAGGAATCCCGGTTTAGGCGGGACCACGCCCATATTCCCGGCCACGGGTTCGATGATGACGCATGCCAAGTCATCGCGATGAAGCGCAACGGCTGCTTCCACGGCTTCGATATCGTTGAAGGGCAGCGTGATTGTCAGTTCCGCAAGCGCAGCCGGAATGCCGGGGCTTCCCGGAATGCCCAGCGTGGCGACGCCGGAGCCCGCCTTGACAAGCAGCGAATCGGCATGGCCGTGATAACAACCCGTGAATTTGATGATTTTGTTTCTTCCCGTATAGCCGCGAGCCAGGCGGATGGCGCTCATGACGGCTTCCGTGCCGGAGCTGACCATGCGGATCATTTGCAGCGAAGGAACGGCGTCGATGATGATGTCCGCCATTTCCACTTCCAGCTCCGTCGGCGCCCCATAACTGGCCCCCCTGCCTGCCGCCTGCCGGATCGCCTCGGTCACGACCGGATGGCTGTGGCCAAGCATCATAGGCCCCCAAGACATGACGTAATCCACATATTCATTTCCGTCCACATCAGTCACGCGGGAGCCCCGCGCCTCTCGGATAAAGATCGGCGTTGACTGTACGGCGCCAAAGGCCCGGACCGGGCTGTTGACCCCCCCGGGGATCATTTTTTTCGCCTTCTCAAACAACATCCGGGATAATGGGTTCACGCAAAATACTCCATGCTGCTCTTTTTGAATTCCTCTTCGCTTGCAAGGATCCGATAATCCTGTATCCCCATAACGGTTGCGATCTTTTTAACGATTTTTCCGATATCCCGATTGCGCAGATGGATCATGCTGAAGATATTGTATTTTCCTTCAAATGCGGGCGACCTCTCGTAGCAGTGGGTGATTTCCGCAAAAGACGACAGAATGTGTCCCACCTGTTCACGGCGATCTTTCGGGACGGCCCAGACCACCATGGCGTTTGCTGAAAAACCCGCCTCCCGGTGGCGCACAATAGCGCCGAATTTCCGGATCAGGCCCCGATCCAGCATTTGTTTGATCACGTTCAGGACGTTCTGTTCCGTCATACCGGTCTGATCGGCGATTTCCCCGTAGGGACGCCTGGTCATGGCGATATCCCGTTGAATGAGCCTGCCGATTATGCGTTCTTCATCTGTCAGCATCATGGGATCGTCATAAATTTTTTCAACCCTATAGCATAAATTCCCACGGCTTTGCCAAAGAATTAATGCCCCGATCAAGTTAACAAATTAATTCTTGACAATCCATTGCCTTGCATTATAGAAGGCAACGGAATTGCGCCAAAAATCGTCTCGTTTAGCAGGTGGCGCGGAGGCAGGAAAGCAGGGAAGTATTTTTTACGATCCCGCTTTTCTAAGGTTTGTATGATCGTTTCAGGAAGGGAGGTGGGAGCGGCAATCGTCTATTTTTACAGCAAATCATATTTCATCAATTTAAAAACTCAAGAAAGGATGGTAAGGTAATTATGGTGAAAACCGCAAGGGTATTTGCATCAGCAGTCATCGGGATCCTGTTCGTTATGTTCTTCGCGTCGCTTGCCATGGCAGCGGAAAAGGTTGCCGATGCCGCAGGCACAGTGGACTATACCAGGGCCATTGTGCTGGCCTCCAGCGTCATTGCTGCCGGTTTGGCCGTGGGTTTCGGTGCAATCGGCGCTGGTATGGGTATGGGACAGGGATTAGGTGGTGCGACCGCCGCCGTCGGCAGAAATCCCGAAGCGCAGGGAAAGATCATGCTTACCATGATGGTCGGTCTTGCGATGATCGAATCCGTGGCGATCTATGCGCTGGTTATCGCGCTGGTCGTCCTTTACGCCAATCCACTTTTGAAGCTGATCCAATAACAAAGAAATCGCAGGTATTATAAAAAACAGGGAGGGGGAGCGCTAAAACGACTTTCACTCCCTTTTTTTCACTCTCCGCCCCGTATGATCATCCCCGTCCCATTTTCGATTAAACGGATGAAACGTATGATTCGTTCGGTCTCCTTATGCGGTTTGTTTATTTTCCATGCTTTCAATGATAATTTCTGCCGTGATACGCGCACCGACCACTTCGGGCCCGCAAACCCTTCGCCGGGGAGGAGGACAGTAAAATTTTCTTTTGCCAGGTACATGAGGATATCCAGAGGCGAATACGTCTCCATCAGGAAGCGGGCGAAATTTTTGCCGTACAGTGCCCCCGCCATGCGACCGATGTCGATGAGCGCGTAATAATGTGTTTTGTCCGTCCCCTCCGGCGATTTGAGCCCCAGTTCGCTGTACAGGTTATCAATTCTCTTCCTTCTAACGGATCTGGCTCACAGCCCTGGCCGCCAGCACGACAATAATGGTCAATGAAATGGCTGTCTGCAGCATCATCAAAAGCTTGGCGGGTCTGCTGATTACCGATTCTATGGTCGGTCCCAGCGTGCTGCTGACATTAAATGAGAGAAAAAGGTAGTCGATCGGGTGCTTTTGTTCATCTCGGCTCCCGCCATTGTCGACCTTTTGCGGGAAGAGAAATGCCCCGCCCGGGGTAAATGTATCTACAATCCAGTACCACACGGCAAAAACAACAACATTCATCAGGTAAACTGTAGCGACGTCCCACAACATGTGAAGAGGCTGACCGCGCTTCCCGTCGGCGCTAAGGACCAGAGCCAATAAATTGCCGATGAGATGAAGCATGGCAAAAGAGGTATAGCCAATCAGCAGCCGGCGTAAAAGCTCACGACGGCGAAATATCCAGGCGGCGCACATGGCGATCAGGATGATTCCGAAGAGGATGTCCGCAAGATGCTCGATCTTTACAACCAACCGGTCGACGTTGGCGGCTAGAACGCTGCTGAGCTTCAAGGACTCGGCAACGAGCCGGTCTGACAGATACATGAGCAGCAGGATAAACCAGAATTCAAATCCCGGTCGCTTCGTAAAATATTTCCGGATGCTTGAGGGGATATTTACTTGCATTGGTTCAATTCTTCAGATTCCTTCCCTACTCATGAAATATCCAGCACCTTCGTCTTCGTACATTGAATTGATTGATAAGGCATTGTTTTTTCACGGTGGGAGTATATGAAGAAGGATATTGTGTCAATTGAATTTTGACCGCAAAACATAGGGTGAGGTATCGGTGATGATGGAAGATGTATATCGGTTCGGCCAATCTTACGACAAGGCCTGCTATTCATTGGCACGGGAGGGGGCGACTTTGGCGCGCAGGGCCTTCTTCTCTGCTTGGATATGCTTCTGCTGCAGGATTTTTTCCTGTGCGCGTTTGGAGCGGCGGCGCTTCTGACGCCTGATCTTTTCCAGCCGCTGTCGTTCGGCGCCGACCCGTCCGGTCTGGATGCGCTCAATGCGGTCCAGAAGCAGGCGCCTGGCCAGAAAACGGTTCAGGGCCTGAGAGCGTTCCTGCTGGCATTTGACGGAAAGTCCCGTCGGGATATGAACGAGATAGACGCAGGAGGCGGTTTTGTTGACTTTCTGACCGCCCGGACCGGAGGAGCGGATAAAAGTCTCGCGCAGGTCGCTTTCGGCGACGCCCAGATGGTCCATGCGCGCCTGCAGGGCGGATTCTTTTTCGGGGGAAATATTAAACAGGCTCATGGTTACGGCCCGTTAAACCGGTTAGATAAATTACAGCGTATAGATGCGGTCGCCGACAAAGTTGATCCAGTTCCGTTTGAGGATGGCCGTGGCCTCGTCGATTTTATCGACGCCCAGGATCAGGATGGTTTCCTTGCCGATTCGCTCAATGGTCGTGTAGATGTAGTGGATATTCACGTCGCCGTCGCTTAAGGGCTTGACCACGGCGTTCATGCCGCCGGGATGACAGGGCACCTCCACGGCAATGACGGGATAAATCGCGTATTTGAAATTGAAGCTTTTCAGTACTGTGACGGCCTTCTCGGGATCATTGACGACCAGACGCAGGGTGCTGACTTCATCGGTGCTGGCAGCCGAAATAGCCTTGGTGCTGATGCCTTCCTTGTCCAGGATGTCGATCAGCCTCGTCAGGGCGCCGGGGACATTGTCCAGTTGTATGGAAATCTGCAGGACCGCCATAATCAGTCTGTTCCTCCGGCGAAGTCATAACCGGCCTTGAATGCGTTCCGGTTCATCTCCATCAGGGATTTCTTTTTTTCTCCGATGATTGCCTTGAGACTTTTTAAATAGGTTTCAGCAGATACGAGTCGTGTCTTGCGGACATAGGCGCCCATCATCACAATATTCTGAACGCGGGGATTCCCCAGTTCGGCGGCGATTTCACCAGCCGGGATCTCATGAACCCGGACATCCGTCCGGCTGGGACGGGCCTCGATAATCGACGCGTTCAGAAAAAAAGCCCCATTCGCTGCAATCCGGTTTTGAAACGTATAGAGCGACGGATTATTCATGACCACCAGAAAGTCCGGTTCCGATGCGATGGGCGATGCAATTTCGTCGTCGGCCACCGCAACGGTACAGTTGGCTGTGCCGCCGCGCACCTCGACGCCGTATGACGGGAGGTAGGTGACATGATAGTCCTGCTGCATGGCGGCATGGGCGTAGCTGTAGCCCATCATCAGTACCCCCTGCCCTCCGAAGCCGGCAAATATGGTTTTACTCATCATGACGTTTGACCCGTTGCCCCGATGTCCTTGATCACGCCCAAAGGAAATTCCCTGACCATAAACTCGTCCACCCACCGGCAGGCATCGATGGGCGTCATTTTCCAGTTGGTGGGACAGTGTGACAGAAATTCAATAAGGGTGAAACCGATATTGTCCATCTGGTACTGGAATGCCTTTTTGATGGCCCGCCGGGCCTTCAGAATATTGGCCGGGGTGTTGACAGCGCAGCGTTCGATGTATTTGGTTCCCTGCAGTTGCGAGAGAATCTCGCTCATACGGATCGGATACCCGTCCAAAACGGCGTTTCTTCCCGGTGGGGAGGTCGTGGAGACCTGTCCCAGCAGCGTGGTGGGCGCCATCTGTCCGCCCGTCATGCCGTAAACGGCGTTGTTGATGAAAATCACCGTGATGTTTTCGCCCCGGTTGGCGGCGTGAAAGGTCTCTGCCGTGCCGATAGCCGCGAGGTCGCCATCCCCCTGGTAGGAGAAGACAACCCGGTCCGGCAGGGTTCGCTTGATGCCCGTGGCCACGGCGCAACCGCGACCGTGTGGGGATTCCAGCATATCGATGTCAAAGTAGTTGTAGGCGATGACGGCGCAACCGGCGGGCGGCACTCCGATGGTCCGGTCCCGGATATTGAGTTCGTCGATGACTTCTCCAATCAGGCGATGGGTTATACTGTGACCGCAGCCCGCACAGTAATGGAATGCGTTGTTCTTCAAAGATTGTGGCCTGGCGAAAACCTTTTTCATCATTGTGTTCCTACTGTGCTCCCCGCTCCCATGAATTCTTCGTATGATGCTCAATGAATCTGGTCAGTTCCACAGGGGTAGGGATTACCCCGCCCGGTCGTCCGTAGAAATGGACGCACCCGGCGCCGTTCAGGGCGAGCCGGACGTCCTCCAGCATCTGGCCTGTATTCATTTCAAAGACAATGAATGTTCCAACCTTCTCGGAAAAACGCTGGATCGCTTCGGCAGGATAAGGCCAGAGCGTGATGGGGCGGATCAGGCCGACCCGGATGCCCATTTCGCGGCAGCGCTTGATGGCGCCTTTTGCAATCCGGGCGGCGGTGCCGTAGGCGACAATCAGCAGGTCGGCGTCATCGGTTTTGAAGGTTTCATAGCGGATTTCTTTCTTTGTGATGACCTGATATTTCCGGTACAATTTCCAATTGTGTTCTTCCATGCGGATGGCGTCGAGTATCAGCGCCCGGATGAACTTGCTGCGTCCCTGGCCGGCGCCTTTCATGATATAGCATTCATGATATTGCCGCGGTTTCGGTTTTTTGAAGACGACAGGTTCCATCATCTGTCCCATCATGCCGTCCGCGAGGATCATGACGGGATTTCGATAGCGGTCGGCCAGATCGAATGCGTCCATCGTCAGGTCGGCCAGTTCCTGCACGGAGGCCGGCGCAAGGACAATCGTCCGGTAGTCCCCGTGTCCACCGCCCCGGGTGGCTTGAAAGTAATCCCCCTGCGATGGCAGAATATTTCCGAGGCCGGGTCCGCCCCGCATGATATTGACAATGACGGCAGGAAGCTCATCGGCGGCCAGCGAGGAAATGCCTTCCTGTTTCAGGGAAATGCCGGGGCTGGATGAGGATGTCATGGCCCGGGCGCCCGCAGCGGACGCTCCCAGCACCATGTTGACGGCAGCGATTTCACTTTCCGCCTGGATGAAGGTTCCCCCATCCACCTTGCGCATATTTTCGGCCATGTATTCCGTCAGTTCATTCTGGGGGGTAATGGGATAACCTGCGTAAAAACGGCATCCGGCCCGGATGGCCGCCTCGCCGATGACCCGGTTGCCCTGCATCAGGATCTTATTCACGGTAAACCTCGATGGCGATTTCCGGGCAGGTGATGGCGCACAGCGTGCAGCCAGTGCAATCTTCGCCTCCGCAAAAAACAACGGGTCGGTAGCCTTTGGAATTGTAATCGTTGGCAGGCTGGATATGCCCGTTTTTACAGGCGTAAACGCAAAGATGGCATTCCTTGCAGCGTTCGAAATCGATTGTGATGCGGCCTTTTTTCAAGAGGTTGTTGTTCCTTTTAAAAAAATCAGGCGGGCTTTCCAACCCGCCCCGCCCTTTTTGCGCAGATCATGTAGAATGTCAAGCATAAATTTAGATTCTGACGGATTCGTCAGATTCTGGCGATCTGGAACCCCTCCAGCTTGATCGCGACGGATCGCTGCAGCAACTCGATGGAAATGACAAACAGTTCCCGGGCGTAGTCCGTGCCGATCACAAGCCCTTCGACGCCCTTGAACGGGCCGTCCATGATGCGCGCAGGCTCGCCGACTTTCGGATACTGCAGTTGCTGGACTTCGACGCGGGATTCAATGATGCGCCGGATCGCGTCGATCTTTTCGTCCGGCACCGGAATCGGCTCGGAACCTGCTGACTTTCCGAGGA
The DNA here is from genome assembly GCA_043805145.1 of Pseudomonadota bacterium. GTDB lineage: Bacteria > Desulfobacterota > Syntrophia > Syntrophales > Fen-1087 > JAPLJM01. The sequence continues at coordinate 140,116 of JAZDIK010000081.1, forward strand.
TCTTGACGACACCGAAGGTCTTGAGAATGTCCAGTCTGAGGTAATTGTCGAGGTTTGCCGCTTCCACAAACAGATATCCCGGAAACATGGGGATCATGATCTTCTTGCGCCTGTCTTTCCGCTTGCTCCAAACTTCCATCTTCGGTAAGAAGGCATGGATGGATTTCTGCAGGAGCAGCATATACGATCGCTCCTCGTGGCGGCTTCTTGTATGCACGGCGTACCAAGGCATGGGTCATTCCTGTTTTTTGTGTGATGTCTATACCAACGGCCGCTTTTTTTAAATAAGGATTTGGAATGGTACTGGAAATAGCGGGCATCGCGGTTTCACGGGGAGAAAAACCCTCGCCTTACGGCGAAGACTTTAGTATGCTTACAGGATGTGACATTAAACTATGATGAGGTCATAAAAAATGGCAAGCGTTTTGAGAACCAAGATTAAGAAAATTTTTAGTGTGTTGGGATTTGGAGATCGGTCGAACTACAAGGAAACCTGGAATCAACTTGCGGGAAATTATTCTGGCGCTAAGATGTTTGTTGCAGGTTATGAAGATGAAGCCCAATTTGAACTGACTGCCAACCACACCGTGGATATTTTAGAGCGGTACGCCGGCATCAAGCCCGAGGATGTGGTCTTGGAAATCGGCTGTGGAGTGGGGAGAGTAGGGAAAGTTTTAAGCAAGAGAGTCACCCGGTGGATCGGGACGGACATCTCAGGGAATATGCTGGCTTATGCCGCACAACGACTTAAAGGATTTGAAAATATTGAACTTAAGGAACTCAGCACGGTAGGATTGAAGGAAATACCGGACCAATCGATAGACTTGGTGTATTGCACCGTCGTATTCATGCACCTTCTTGAATGGGATCGTTATCGTTACGTGGCGGAGAGTTTTCGCGTATTAAAAACGGGGGGGCGTTGTTTCTTTGATAATGTGGACATTATCTCCGATCATGGATGGGAAGTCTTTTCGGCAGGATATGCGTATGCTGCGGAAGCAAGACCCCCTCAACTCAGTATGACCTCATCAGGAGATGAATTGAAAACCTATGCCGAAAAAGCCGGGTTCCAGAACATCCGGATACATAGATGGGATAACGCATGGGTGGGGGTCACCGGCGTAAAGCCATAATCCGGAACATCATATATTAATGGAGTCATTAAAGATTTTGAAATGCTACTGGAAATATCGGGTATAACGGTTTTCCCGGGGGAAGGGGAGGTCGTCCTTCCGGACAGGGCTGCTGCGATTTTGGGGCTGCCGGTGGGAAAAATTGAATCCTTTCGGGTCGTCCGGAAATCCATCGACGCGCGGCGCCGCCGGCAGCCCCGTTTTGTTTATATTGTCGAGGTTTCGCTGTCCCATGAGACCGTCTGGACGGAAAAGCCGGCCAAAGGTGTGACGGTTCGGCGATTATCGCAAGACGAGCCGCCGTCTTTTTCAAAGCCTCGCTTGAAACCTGCACTGAGGCCGGTTGTGATCGGTTGCGGCCCGGCTGGTCTTTTTGCAGCCTTGGCGCTGGCTGAAAGCGGTATGCCGCCGCTTCTGCTGGAACGCGGGAAAAGCGTGGACAAGCGCGTGTGTGACGTAAACCGCTTCTGGGAGGAAGGACGCCTTGAGCGGGAAAGCAACGTCCATTTCGGCGAGGGCGGTGCGGGAACATTTTCTGATGGAAAACTCACATCCCGGGTCAATAATCCATTTACCGCTTGGGTCAAAGGCGTTCTCGTGGAGATGGGCGCCCCTGCCGATATCCTGACGGACGCCCGGCCGCATATCGGGACAGACAAACTGCGCGCGGTGGTTGTCCGTCTGAGAGAAAAGCTGGTCGAACTCGGCGCTGAAATCATATTTGAGGCCAGGGTGACCGACTTTCTGATGGACAGGAACCGGATTATCGGGGTCGTGGTTAATCATCAGGAGGAAATTCGCACGAATCACCTTATTCTGGCGATCGGGCAGAGCGCCGATGACACCTATCGAAAACTGCAGGAAAGAGGGGTCCGGCTGGAGCCAAAACCGTTTGCAATGGGACTGCGCGTGGAGCACCCCCAGGAGTTGATCAATGAAATCCAGTACGGAAAATGGCATCGACATCCGGAATTGCCGCCGGCGGACTACTTTCTGACGGCCGGGATCGAGGACATGAACCGGTCCGTTTACAGCTTCTGCATGTGTCCCGGCGGCCGGATCATTTGCTGCAGCGCTGAAGAGGGAGGGGTCGTGACCAACGGGATGAGCTTCTCTCGTCGGGACGGACTTTATGCCAACTGCGCGGCGGTGGTCAATGTCCGTATGGATGATTTCGGCAGCGGAGCGCCGCTGGCGGGGTTATCCTTTCGAAGGCTGTGGGAAGCGCGGGCCTTCATCGACGGAGGCGGCAATTACCATGCGCCGGCCCAGCGGCTTGTGGATTTCATGAAAGACAGAGACAGCGATCAGATCGGGCCGACCAGTTTCAGGCCGGGTGTCCGGGCGGCTTCATTGCAAAACAGCCTGCCGGGATTTGTTACGGAAGCCCTGAAAAAAGGGTTCCGGCAGTTTGATCGGAAAATGACGGGCTTTATCTCGACGGAGGCGCATCTGGTCGGTGTTGAAACCAGAACGTCTTCGCCGGTCAGGATTTCACGGGGCGCCGACGGCCAGAGTATGAATGTGGCAGGGCTCTACCCCTGCGGGGAAGGGTCGGGCTATGCAGGCGGCATTATCAGTTCGGCCCTCGACGGCATCCGGGCTGCCCGGCAGATCGACTGACATACGCAAAGGAAGATAATATGTTCCATCCGAGAAAAATGGCCTATGTTGTTTTGTTTATTTTAGTGATACTGGCGTTACAGGCATCCATCCCGTCTGTTTCAGCGGCCGCGGACCGAAAACCGGCCTTAAGAAAGCCGATTGATCTGAATGGCTGCCATCTGACGCTTCTTAAAAACAGGGAGTACTTTCATGCTCTGTCTGAAAGAATCCAGGATGCCCGCACGCAAATTGTCATGGCTTTTTTTCTCTTCAAGACCAATGGGCATCCGAACAGTTATCCGGAAGTCATCCTGCAGGAACTGGGCAATGCAGCCCGGCGGGGCGTCCGCGTGGTCCTCGTGCTGGAGCAAGATGCAAAGCCGGACTCAACAATCAACCGGGATAACCGGAGATCGTCCGAACAACTGAAAAAAGCCGGTGTGGAAGTTTATTTCGACTCGCCGAAAAAGACGATGCATACAAAGCTTGCCGTCATTGACGGACGTTACACCTTTATCGGCAGCCACAACCTGACGCAGTCGGCGCTCAAACATAACAATGAGTTGTCCGTACTGGTCGATTCGCCGGCCGTTGCCAAAAAAACACTGAATTATATCAAGGATATTTACTGATGCCTGATAAGATGATAAACAGGCAAGAAAAAGAGTAAGGGCAAAATATGCGATTTCTTTTGACCAACGATGACGGCATTTACGCAAAGGGGCTGAGCGCCCTGTATCAGGAACTGTCGAAAGATGCCGACTGCCTGATCGTTGCGCCTGAAGTTGAACAGAGCGCCGTGGGCCACGCCATTACCATCTTCCGTCCCCTGATGGTCCGCCCGGCCAGGAAGAACGGCCATTTTCTGGGCTATGCCGTTGCCGGAACGCCGGCGGACTGCGTCAAGATCGGCATCCGGGAACTGTCGGACAGGCCCGTGGACCTCGTAGTCTCCGGGATCAACCGGGGCGCCAATGTGGGGATCAACGTAATTTATTCCGGCACCGTTTCGGCGGCCACGGAAGGGGCCATTATGGGCGTACCGTCCATGGCCGTTTCGCTTGATTCCTTCGACAGTAACGCGGATTTTAGCGTTGCGTCAAAATTCGCCAGAAAAATAGCGGCCTTTCTGCTGAGAGATCACCCTCTGAAACATATTCCCATGAACATCAACGTTCCGGCGCTCCCTGAAAGCGAGATCAAGGGAGTGGTGGTCGCCAGGCAGGGACGGGCGCGATTGATCGAAAGCTACGAAAGGCGTGTGGATCCGCGCGAGAACATCTATTACTGGCTGACCGGAGAGACGCAGCTTTCCGATCGCGAAGATCCGCAAGCCGACGCCTGCGCGCTGCGACAGGGTATGATCACGATCACGCCGCTTTACTATGACCTCACACGACATGATGTTCTGGCAGAGCTCGGCGCCCTCATCAAAGGGGAGAATATCTAACGCGTCAGCAGAACGGGGATCCTGCTCTTCTGGATCACGTCTGATGTTGTGCTGCCGATGAACAGTTGCCGCAGCCGGTTATGGCCGTAGGCGCCCATGACCAGCAGTTCGACGGAATCTTCCTGAATGAACTTGAGGATTTCCCGGTTATCCTTGCCCTCGATGATGATTGTTTCGCTGTCGATCTGGAAGGGTTCCAGGTAAGTCTCGATTTTATCATGGAGCCGGTCGGCGACGGCCTGATTATCGGTGATGCAGATAATCGTGAGGGGCCAGGCGGCCTTCTCCGAAAGATTGACGGCGAGCTTCAGGGCATTATCTGCCGGGGGCGAGCCGTCATAAGCCAAGGCCATGCTTTCAATATCCCGATATATTTTGGGTGTTACGAGGACCGGCTTTCCCGAATTCCGGACGACCAGTTCTGCCGTAGATCCCAGGATCCCGCCTTTGGCAAGATGAAAGTTTTCACCGCGCTGAGCCAACAGAATCCAGTCCGTCTTCTTGCCTTCTTCGATAATGGTTTCGTCGATGACGCCGGTGGCTTTGATGGTCTCCGGATGCAATCCCGCGGCTTCGCAGCGTTCCCGGAAGGTTTTCAGAACCGTTTCTGCTCGTTCATCAAGCCCCGCTTCGATCACGGGAAGAAAATCCTGATAAGGCGGCAGGCCAATGGAGCCGGAAATATCACTGAAGACCGGCCCGCGCATGAGCCCGATATCGACGACATGCAGCCCGATGAGTTTCGCCCCCAGTTTTTTCGCAATATAGACGCCGAAATCAATGGCCGTCCTGCCGTATTCGGAGCCGTCCGTGGGGATGAGGATTGTCTTCACCATAAATATCTTGTTTTACATCCTTGATGTAAGGTTTTGTTGCTAAATTAACATGATCAATTTCCCTTGCATTGCCCGACGGATCATAAAAAATTCCCTTGATTGTATATATCCAGTTTCCACTATCATTTTTGCCAATGTAAACCCCAAGTCTTTTACCATCAGCGTCTTTTCCGTTGAAAGCATATTGCAGAAGCTTTCGCTTGTCATCAAATGTCATTTCCTCAAGGTGCTTTTGCCGACTTAAAAAGTCCCGCATCAAGCGCAATAACAAGCCAGCCTTTCTTTTTACGTCCTGCGGAGAGGGTATTGTTTCGTAGCGTATCCTATCTGCGTCTATTCTTGTTGTCAATGAAATTTCTATTGCTTTGAGCTCGCTCATTCGTGCCTTAACTACCGCACCTGATATATTTCCTTCCTCAATCTGAGATATTAAATTGTCTATTGACTTTTTGTTTTTCAAAAGCTCTTTTTCGTTGTATTCGATACTCACCTTCAATTCTTCAAGCTCTTTCAAATCCGGAATCGCGTCCTTTGTGGCCTGCTCAATTCGTGGCAAATCGCCCAGCATCCGGAAGATGTCCTCAATTACAGCGCCTTCTACTATATCGGCAGGTATATACTCAAAACTTTTGCAGCCTTTACCTTGTGAATGCCTATCTCTATCTCGTGAGTGCCTATAATATAATCTGCCTTCATGATTTTCGTGACCGAACATCGCATACCCGCATGTCTCACAAAAGATCATCCGTGATAAAAGATACGAATTTTTGACTGGCTGGCCATGCGTAAAGGTTTTATTGGCCTCTGAGCGTTGATGAATTTTCTTGATGATTGCTTCCGGTAGCAATCGGGGGACTGTCGTGAGGACAATTTCATCAATATTCACTTTTTTTGATGTAAATCTTTGCTCCCACGTATCGCCTGAACGCCGTTTCAAAATCAGGTTGAGGTGTGACATGCTGATTTTGTGTTGAATTGCGATGTTAGTTAAACTCTCACCTTTCAAATATCGCTTCGCCGCATCCTCGACGATCTTCTTTTTTGCCTCGTCAATTCCCCATCCGTCTTGCTTGCTGTATGTTCTTCCGTAGGGCAATTTTCCGCAAGTCGGAAAGCCTTGTTTTGCTCTATGGATACGGTTTATGACTGATTTTCTTGTTTGCCCGATTGATTGTGTCCGGCCCATGAGACCGTAAAGGGCTATGAAGAAGTAATCCTGCTCATCGTTCAAGTTGTGCTCTTTTGTTCGGACAAAGAATCGGATGCCATTGTCCTTGAGGATTTTTAAGTCCTGTGGGCCTCTTAAATCATCTCGTGACCATCGGTCGATGCTCCAGATGATAATGGCATTAAATTTATGTTGCTGGGCGTCGCTGATTAACTCATCAAGGATTTTCCGTTCATAATCAGGCGTCGCGTGCTCCTGCCCGGCATACCATTTGAAGATTTCGCCGCCCATGCTTTTGATGTCTGCTTCAAGATCAGACCGTTGAGAGTTTAATGACTCGCCCTGTTTTTCCTGATGCTCGGTACTGACCCGGATCAAGGGTGCAAATTTTAATCCCGGCATGATTGCCCTCCCTTCACTCTTGACAACATTATACTGTGCTTTTTGAGATTTAATTGAAAATATTTTTACCTCTCAAACCGTGCTTTAATTGCCCCGATTGTTTCAGGGGTGTAATAAAGATCAAGCTCTACGCCGTGCTGGATAAGCTCTTCAATGTTGATATAACCAAGCTCGGCATATTCAGCGTCACCATTCAAACAAACGAATCCGAAATCCTGCTCTTGAATTCCCGGTACATCATCATCAGGTGAACCAGCATCCTTTTCAACAATCCACCAATCGGATGCACCGTTGAAGTAATGGAGGATAGCTTTGGCCTCGTCGCCTTGACCATCAGTCTCATATGTTTTGGGCATGGTGGAGATTATTGTTTTGAGGTCTTCAATCATGGCCTTGAAATATTCTCCCTCTTCCCCTTTGCAGTTATCCAGCATTACGGATAATTGAGATTTGCCGATAAAGTGATCGAGCATTTTAACCTCCCTCCTTAGGACATTTTCTTTTTCCATAAGCAATCTCGTCGGGGATGCCATCAGGGAAATACTTACAAATATTTCTTTCTGTCACCTCGTCACATTCCCCATCGTCGCCTTTATCCTGTTTTACGCCGATGAAATGCTTACAATCCCGCTTCCAGCATTTTGGAGTCGCCAGCATAATATTCCCCTTAATTTAAGCCGCCAAAAATGGACGACATCGGGTTTTTTTCGTTTAGGCGGCTACATGCCTGCCTTGCCCCACGCTGTTCTTCTGCATCCAATTGTAGAGGTTTGCCACGGTGCTTTGATAACGCTTCGCAACAAAGGTTTTCGTGCTGCCATTTTCCAGCAGCGCGATAATCTCCGGACGGTATTTGTCCAGCTTACTTTTTCCCGGCCCTTTTGGGCGGCCTAACAATTTTCCTTTTAACCGTGCCTGCCGCAGACCTTCTTTCGTCCGGGAGCTTATAAGGTCACGCTCAATTTGTGCAGCGATTGAAAAAATCATCGCCATAAGCTCACCTTGGAATTTTCCATTCAGCTCAAACCCGTTCTTTACATCGTAAATGGAAATCTTTTTTTCCTTCGCAGCGGCAATACAGGACATAATATCAACCATGCTCCGGCCTATGCGGGATAGTTCCGGGACGATGATTCTGTCACCTTCTCCCAGCTCGTCAATTACGGTTTTAATTTTGCGGCCCTGCCAGCTTACTTTCCCGCTGGCCTTATCTTCGATAAACTCCACATGGCCAAACTGCCGGTTATTAGCGAATAGCAGGATGTCGGCCTTGTTCTTTTCGCAATCCTGTTGCTCGGTGCTGACTCGTAAGTACGCCACGTTCCTGCAATCCCTTTCCATCTTCATTTCCCGAATAATCTTTGCCATTGTTAAACCTCCTTCTCAGCGATTTTCTTGTAAATGGAAATCCGCTTGGCCGTGAATTCAGCATCTTTCCCTTTCGCTGCATAAATTGATGTGAACACTTTGGTAATTTCTTTGTCGGTGGCCTTCTTTTTGAGAAGTTCTTTCATGGTATTGATTGCCGATTTTGGTTTGTCTTTTTTGGCCTTCTCTACTTTAGGAGCCTTCTTCTCTTCGGTGGCCTTCTCAACTCGTTCAGCCTTGTCCAGTTCCTTTTTTACGAGGTCAACATTTTCCGCCTGCTTTTCTGTAACCTTCTTCTCGGTCTTTTTCATCGCTTGATCCTCCTTTTTGGTCGTCTTGGTCTTTTCCATTTTTGAGCCTCCTTTTAAGAAATTAGATTATTGTTAATTATTTTATAGACTACCATTAAAGAAGAATCAAGCCTTTTTATCAATAATTTCAGGTACTTGAAAGGATCATATATCCTTTATAGTTAAAAAGAGACGCCGGAAAGGTAATGGCAAGAAACCCTCCCGGCGTCTCCCGAAGCCAGCTTTGACCTGCCCCGGGTGAGCTGGATCAAAGCAGCCCCTTTTAATTGTCATGGAGCACATGGGCGCAAAGGGCATGACCATTTTTTACAGTCAGGAGTTGTTAAACCCTGTCTGGTTATACATTCAACACAATATAAGCCGATCTGCTTTAATGTATTTTTGTCATGGAATAAGTGACAATCTGGTGAGCATGACTTTTCTGTGTTGCATTGATAGCAGTATTCTTTGATCCTCTCCGGCAGTGTCTTGCCCATGTATATTTTTGATTCTGGCGGCAGCTCTGAATTCTTTTTTGAAGGTGGCAGATCAGTTATTACGTTGCGTGCTCTTGGTTGTGGAAACATCCTTCTTGACATAATATCCTCCTCATAAGTGGAGGGATAACGCCGGAAGGAAACATGGCCAAAAACCTCCGGCGTCTCCCTGAGCCGACCCACCAAAATGTTGGAAAAAAGTGGTGGCTCTCCGTTCAATGTTTTGGGCCGCCTGCAAGCCTTTTCACGCGGTCGTCAACTCCAAGGTTTATACCTGTATTCGTTTCGGCCAGCTCTTTATACCGGGCGATTTTCATTTGCTGCTTTTCATATAATTCAATGCGATCAGCGGCCAAAACCTTTTCGTGTTCCGTCTGCGGATCAAAAACTTCAAAATGCTCGGCTGGCGGCAAGGGACTTTCCATCTTTGCATAAATAAGCATCTTCTCTGACGTGGCATTTATTTCGGCTGCCCTTGCCCTGATAGCCTTGTAAATCTCCCGTTGATCCTTTTCCTGTTCAATAAGGGTGGGGTCTTGCTTAAAAGCAAAGTCACGCCGGAGTTCCGTCATGGTTTCCTCTGACAGGATGATGTTGATGGGATCAGGATTTGCAATAATCGCCTGCAACCGTTCCAGATTCCCGGCAACGGCTTGACGACGATGTTTGGGATCAGTGTTTTTTAGGTTGTCTCGAATCTCACGGAAACGCATCTCCTGCAACATAGCCTTCATCGGGTCAGTGGGCTGGGCTGGTTCTGTAACCCGCAAGAGTGCATTGGACACAGCATTGGCCTCGCTCTTGTATTTCTCGATGTGCTTTCTCAAGAAGGACATCAAAGCCCTTTTGCCCTTCAAGATAAGTTCCGCCCGTTTTGCTGCGGCAATGGAATGCTTGTAATCAGACATATTCAATCCTTTTGCGCTGTCAATGGATGTGGAAAACTGGTGGAGGGCAAACAGGCCATCATCCATCAGCTCGGTAAGGTGGGAGCTGATCCATCCCGGATCATTGCTGGTATTGATCATTCCATAAATGCCGAAAGTTGTTTGTAATGGATGCACTTTTTCAGATTTCTTTGGTTCAGGTCGTTTGTATGGCATTTTGTTATTCCTCCTTTAATTTTTGTTTGCGGGCTTCCACCCGGGAAATCTGATCTTCGATTTTGTGAATTCTTGATTCTATGTCGGGGCCAGACAGTTTGTATGCCTTCGGTGGAGAAACATCTCTGAGCAATTTGCACAGGATTAATTGCCCATCCAATGCCGTTAGCAATTCATTGTTGATTGTGATCGCTTCCGCTTTATAGTCTGTCATGCCTTTGTCCCTCCTTTAGTTTTATGAACGCCTCGCGGCTTCCATTTTCTTCAACAAATCTTTTTTCCCACTGTCCCTCTTCACCCGGCAATGGGCCGCCGGTAAAAAAATCCATCTCCCGGATCGTGTCATATATCTGGCCATAATCTGTCCGCTTTGGCCTGAACACAGCCTTTAATTCATCCACGATGTTTCTTAAATTCCTGCCCATTATTCACCTCCTTATCCGTATCGTTCTTTGGCTATCTCTTGCAGTTCCCGAATATCTGTTTCGAGGAGCTTCAATTCAAACACTTGGAGAAGCACGCTGCACCCATAAATCGCTGCCCGGCCAACTGCGGGGTCAACCTTCAACTGCCGGAGATCGTTTATCAGCGTGCTTAACAGCCTCCTGCAATCCTCGTATGTCTTGAGATGAACCCGGCTGGTAGCAGGGCGATAAACCCGTTTCTTATTGTTATCATTTGATTTATCATTTGATTTTATTGGTTTTTCCACGGTCATAATGACAGATTCCCTTTATCTCCCCGGTGGTTTTACGTTGCACATATAAACGTGCCGTACCAGAAACCACGACCATTTCGGCGCTCGTCTTGGAAATTTACTTTGTGAATTAAGGTCAACAGCTATGGACTGGAAGGATTGCTTCTGTTCACGGCGGAAAATAATCTCTTGGACGATTTCGCGCTCAATGGGGCACACTTCTCCAAACCGCATTGCTCTCGCTGGTTTTACTGGCTTCATATAACCCCCATGTAATTGAATATATTCATATAATCTGCTTTTGTGATTTATATATGGTAGTTCAGGAATGAATAAAAGATATTTTAAGGGGAGGGGAGCTGATAAATATGGTTCATACTGTTCTTGCGCACTTCCTCACGGTTGTACATGACCATATTATCTTTTTATGGTATATTTATTCCATAAATAGTGATACTTGGACGAGTGAAGTGCTTGCAGGAAGCTAAAAAGGAAATTGAGGGAAAATAAATTACCCGGATCGCATGTCAGTTGTTGAAGGTAAGGAGCATCCTATGGATACAGCACTTACACCAACAAACATCACTGGTGCTGCACTAATAGCTCAATTTTCAATTTTACTCATATTAGCTGCTGGTTCTGCGATCCTTTCCTTTGACAATGCGAATACAACTAGAATAACGCCATTTATCCTTGTGCTCGCGCTGATTTCCTTCGGAGTATTGTTCTTCTCAGATGAGTTCTCGAAGCTCTGGAGTCCGCTCTTCCGTGGTACCAGCTTCTCCGGCATAAAGTGGTCTTTATCAATATTGCTTGTATTTATCGCAAATATATTAGTGGTTTCGATTCTAGTGCGTTTTACGTGGGGAAGTATAGTGAGCCCATTTACACCGGTTTATTTTATGTTACCTGCATTGGCTATATTCCTTCGAGAGTCTGGAGGCAGGATTATTATTTATCTAACCCTAGTAATTCTATTGTTTACCTTAAATTTCCAAAATATTTACTTGAACGAAAATGGCAGGTCGTCGAGGCACATACAAGCCTACTGGGTCATTTCTGTAGCATGTTTCGTGCTTATAACTTACGTGGGCTACATAACGAGGCCATCGCCGTAAGGTGGTGCTCAAACAGAAGAATGTAAACATCGACTTCAAGAAATCGCAGCGAGGGTGATTTATGGCACATCGTCTAGGCAACGAAATCCTCTACAAAATTTTCCGAATTTTTCTTGATTCGTGTATCATTGATGACCGTTCTCTTCTCTGTCCACAAAAGAGTATTTGGACGCCTACTAATATCGCTGAGGTTAATAAGAGAATGGTTGATTCTCCGATATTGGGAGATGAATCATCGTTTGAAGAAAAACTACAGAAGCAGATGGATGGATCGAGTCCAGATTTATGGGGTATCATTGCTGATATTTATTTCGTGTATTTTTTGCCTTCCAGCTTCATCACTTTCCAAAAGAAAATATCTGATATTAGATGGGCAGCAGAACAAGGTCACTTAATACTACCGCCGGAGAGCGATGAAAAGGTTTGGCAAGCCTTAAAAGCTGGTTTTACTCGAACGAGCCAGAGATACCATCTCAAATACCTTCAGTTCTGGTTGATACTGCGATTCGCTCAGGAAGTGAAAGGACGCAAAGATCGGCCAGCGGTTATCAATAACCGCGAAGAATTACAGAAAATTCTTGATATGGTAATTGAAAGTATTCCAAATAAGCTCGACCGAGCTTATGATATGCGTCACGCGATGCTCTACATGGCTTTTCCTGATTACTATGAGAGAATTATAAGCACTAATGACAAAGAACGAATTCTTAACACCTTTCGAAATCAAATTTCAGGCCCAGTTCCCTCTGATCTTGACGAAGCTATTCGCTCAGTCAGAAAAGCTCTCTCTTCCCAGTACAATAAACTCGATCACCCTTTTGACTTCTACACCGAATCTGAATTGAAAGAGCAGTGGAAATCAAGCAAAGATGCCCCGCCAGAGGAAGTGGTAATTGATACTGAAATAGGAACTGTTACTGTTCCAGAGGAGGCAGCAACTGCGGGTCAGACTGACAAAGAGGTAACAGAGCATACGAAAATCCAGTGGATGCTCCTGAAGCTTGGAAATGATATGAATCTCGATGTATGGGTAGCCAAGAATGATAGGAATAAAGAGATCGACGGTAAAAAATTCACCGACATACCTCGCCTAAAAAATGATATTCCGCTTACATTTGACGAAGCATCAAATCGCACAATCAAAATGATTGATGTTGTTTGGCTTAATGGGAACGAGATAAAAGCAGCTTTTGAGATTGAATGCACTACTTCAATCTATTCAGGTATTCTCCGACTCGGCGATCTGATTGCGATGCAACCGAATATTAAAATACCTCTGTACATTGTTGCTCCCGATGATAGGCGTGCGAAGGTCATAGCAGAGGTCAATCGTCCCGTTTTTTCAAAGCGCTCGCGACCGATGAGCCAAATATGTAGATTCATCGCTTTCTCTTCGTTGAAGAAGAAAATTCCCGAAGTTCAGCAGTACGTGACATTTTTAAGTCCGGACTTCCTGGAGACACTATCAGAACCGTGCGACGTGTAAGAGGGGATTGGACGTCCTTAGTAATATCTTTTGACGTCAGCCAATTCTCGCGGGACGATAACTGATATTAAAGGAGAGGAAGGACCACGTGACTATTTAAGATAAGGAACATATTACGCAGATGATAAAATGGAATGAATACGCTCGGGCTTTCATTTATTTTTTTCGTGAATTAGCAGCAGGCAGAACACGATTTCATTTAATCCCTACTTTTTGACGATTGGAAAACCTGATTTTGGGGTAAGGATGGACCGGGACCGGAAGGGAAGGTGTTGCACAGAAAAAACGATTTAGTGGATAGGGTATAAGGATCGCAGCATCGTAAGTATTCGTCCGATTTCATCATCCGGTATATTCTTCAAAATCCGTTTAATCCGCTCTTCTATTTCCTGCCTATCAATTATTGTTTGTTCAAATTCAAATAGTTGCCGTAACTCGATGCCAAGGGCAATGGCAATTTTTCCTAATACATTTAATGACGGATTCTGTTGCCCTCTCTCGATTTCTCCAATGAATTTGTAATTGACGTCAGCTTGATGACCAAGCTCTTGCTGAGTCCATCCCTTTACGGTTCTTAAGCTACGAATGCGCCTACCCAATGAGATTTCTACGTTCATATCAATCTTATCCATAAAGAAACATATATGCGGTAAAATCAGGAATATAAACCCACTATAAACAGCAATATCGCTTGACTGGATTGATATATAAGGTATCATGGGGAGCATTGCTGTCAATGTGCGGTTAGTCAAGCGTAGTGGCGGAATGGTAACGGAAATCAACATAAAAGGAATGAAATCATGTCAACAATCGAATGTGCCAGCGTTCGAGCAAGAACATGAGATCGATCACTAAAAAAGATATTGACGCAATCCGCAAACCATCGGTCTTCGATCTCGGAAAAAACATTCTCTACGATATGTGCCGTGATCACCCCGGACACAGTAAAGATGAAGAGATCGTGGCCAAGGTCTGGCTCATTGGCCGCTCACACGCAGCCGCAATTGAACGACGCCGGAATGCAAACATTGGTGAAGATTTCTATAAGACAAGGGTAGTTCCAGCAATGCGAAACAAACGGATTGACTCGTGGCTGGGTTCAATAAAACAGACCGAAAAATCGGGCAGCACGGAAACGGTCGAAATACACAAGAAGCTCATGGTCATGTTTCATTCGATTACCGATCTGGATAAGCGATCATTGGCCTCTAAATACCTACACTTTCACAAGCCTGATGCCTTTTTCATTTACGACAGCAGAGCTCGGCAGTCCATCAGCAAAGTTGTTCCACCACTTAATAAGATTCCGGAACTAAAAACAAAAAAATGCGATCCAGAGTACCGGGACTTCGTTAGACGCTGTGTCTGGCTTCGCGACGAGGTTCAGAAGAATTTCGGGACCGAACTGACACCATGGGAAATCGACAAACTGCTCCTGAAGATCACCGATGAAATAAGGAGCTCGAAATATAAAAGGTGAGAGACGTTCTTGATAATTCATCCTGACGTCAGCCAATTCTGATAGGAGGATAATGGTATTTGAGGGGAGGATGGACTGCGTTACTTAGATAACCCTTAGTTAGAGGAAATTTTGAGCAGACACCATCTGGAAAAACTTGTCATTGAAATCATCTAATGGCTTCAGAAATTGATTGTGCTGCGGCACCAAGTTTTTTTGTAACTTCAACGCATTGACTTTTTCCATCAGAGTTTCTTGTCCAGAAAAAAAGTCGTTAAAAATATCCCTGATGAGGCGTTTCAACAAACCGCCGGAACCTTTCCTTCGCTTCTCCAGTCTTTCTATATGGCATTTGCTTTTCTTGGTAATGCAATCTAATATGGCCTTATCGTCCAATCGCCTAAAGTCAAAGAAATGCTGTAAATCAATTGAATCAACACTGCTTAAAGTATTCTCTAATCGTAAGCGTCTGATCAATTCTCTTTTTAAGAGCAATTCAATTCTTACATATTCCTTTGATCCTTCTGTAGGCCTCAAATAAACCCGCATTCCTTTTGACTTTGTTAGCCTGAGATCACCTAAATAAAAAGTTGTTGCGTATTCAATTGGTAAATAAGCTCTGCTGTATTTCAGAAAAAGGTGAGATTGTAAAAATTCATAAAGTCGAACAATATCATTTGTAAATAGATCAAAAGTTAATTCAACTTGTGATACTTTTGGTACAATTTCGTGATCTCTGAAAAACGAATCAAACAAGGATAAAATCTGCTTATCAGGATCATGGATTTTGATTAACAAGGATGGAAAACCTTCTAACTTTTTGATGTCATAAAATATATCTATAAAATAAACATTCGTTTCGGTACGATACGTCCTTTTATTGACATAATTACCATTTTCTAACTTCAAGTCAGAAACAATCTGAAATCCATTATCTTTAAGAAAATCAAATATTTCATTCTTGTATTCTGGATAAATATTATTGACTGAAAGAAAATCAATATGTTTGGAAATAGAGAATTGAGGGATGGGGAAATAAACTTTCTTTATATAATTATTGCTGCCCGGTTCCTCTGCCCTTTTTTGTTCGTTCATTTTTGCACCTCCGCTTAGGTTAGTGGTCGGGAAGATAGGAAAGAAGCGGCTTCCCTGTCTATACCGCTGCGCAGCGGCCCCGACCTTGTTAATTAAAAAGCCCCGCAAGCAAGGGTAATTTCCTTTTGCTTACGAGGCTTTATGTTTTGTATATTGCCTTTGATCTGGAAGGGGATTATATCAGAAACAAGATGTTTTTGGTATTGACCATGAGGCCTCCTTCAGGATGTGATTCCATTTCTAAATCAAAGCGCTATCTTTGTTGGCGTCGTCGTCGGCTTCCTCGACGTATGTACAATACGCCTCGTCGCCTCCTCCTTGCCGCCTCGATATCATCTTTGATTTAGAAATGGAATGAACGTCCTGTCAATCCGTCTTTTTTTCAAAGTTTCCGAGGCTTGTCAACAGATCGTCGATCTTTTTTTTCTTTTCCTCCGCATTATCTTCCATATCAGAGGAGTCTTCGATATTATCCTGATCTTTTACGCGGACAGGCTGTCCGGATTCATCGTAACACAGAAATTTGCCTTTGAGCTTGCCGTTCTCATAGGCCGCCGTTTCCCGGATCCGGCCGTTGCGGTAATAAGCGACATATTCGCCTTCACGCCGGTTGGTGCGGAAAGCCCCCTTTTCCTTGATTTGACCGTTTTTGAAAAAGGACAGGTACTCGCCGTCCAGTTTGCCGTCCCGGTAGAACTCTCTATCTCTGGTTTGCCCGTTCCGGTAGTAAAACAGGTACTCGCCGTCCAGTTTGCCGTCCCGGTAGAACTCCCGTTCCCTTAACTGGCCGTCTTCATAATAGTTTGTATATTCACCCTCGAATTTGTTGTTTTTATAGGCGCCTTTTTCCCGGATTTGCCCGTCCTTGTAATAGGATAGGGCTTCTCCTTCGCGCAGGTCATTGATAAAGTTCAACCGCACCATGATCTAACCGTTGCCGAAGTATGAAGTATATTCACCGTCGAGCTTTCCGTTCAGGGAATGTTTTTTTTCCTTGATTTGCCCCTTCTCATAATAGGACACCTCATTTTTGGCTTTTGCTTCGAAAGGCGGCATGAACGGCTCCCCATATATGGCGCTTGATTTTTTTTCGGCCTTTGTCGTATTGGATGCATGCCTGTAATCTAAACGAAAAATCAACCCTTTGTCAAGTGAACTTAAGAGCAACGAATGAATAGCAAAATAAATTCGTTTCAGGCGGAGACATCGGTGGAACGCCGCAGACTGGACATCCATGACGGCAGCTATCGGCTTCCAGTTGAAATCATCGAACCGCTTGCGCGTTCAACGGGCGCGACCCGGCCGATACTGGTCTTCCTTCACGAAGGGCTCGGCAGTATCGCGCAATGGCGTGATTTTCCGCTGGCGGTCAGCCTCGCCGCCCATCTGCCCGCCGTTGTTTATGAACGCGGCGGCTATGGAAACGCAGACCCGCTGGACGCCCCTCGCTCCGTCCGGTATATTCATGAAGAAGCCCTGCGAAGCCTTCCGGAAGTCCTGCGGCAGTTGCAGATCGACGATGCCATCCTGATCGGACACAGCGACGGCGGCTCCATTGCCCTCATCTTCGCGGCCCTTTGGCCGCGGAAGGTCCGGGGCATTATCACGGAGGCTGCCCATGTTTTTGTCGAGGATGCTACCTTGACGGGGATTCGCGAGGTCGTCAACCAGTACGATTTGACAGACCTCCCGGAACGACTCTCGATGTATCACGGAAGCAATACCGACGCGGTCTTCCGGGGCTGGTCGGAGACATGGCTTTCCCCCGCTTTTCGGGACTGGAACATCGGGGAATACCTGCCCGGCATCCGTTGCCCGGTCCTGGCGATCCAGGGACGGGACGACGAATACGGGACGCCCGCGCAGGTCGAAGCCATCGTGAACGGGGTTTCCGGCACGGCCGAACCCCTGATTATCGCGGACTGCGGCCATGTTCCGCATCATCAGGCCCGTGAAATGGTCCTGGCGGAGATGACCCGGTTTATCCTTAGAGTTTGTCCGTAAATAACGTTACAAGAGATCGCGCCCAGATTTGCGTTGGAGTTTTCCGGGTCGATTGAGTAAAACCACAGGCGTAGCAGCGCTACATCGAGGATTTTTGGATTGAGACACGGGAAAAGATAACGTGAAGATGGGATGCGAGCTTGTAAGGCTTATTTACGGACAAGCTCTTAATCTGACGGAAGCAGAAAGTTATCGTCACTACACGGAATAGCAATTCCATATGAATGAATTATTTAGATATTTTTCATTTATCCTTGACACCTGATTCGTGCTTTCCTATACTGCCCCGAATTTTCAGGTTCCCATTCATGCAGGCAGGCGTGAGCGGTGAGCGTTTTCTCCCATGAGCCATTGAGAGGATGAATCCCTTCGTGGCTCTCCGAACAGGGTCAGGTGTGGCAACACGGACGTTTTTCAAAGCGTTCGCATAATATTTTGGATCGTGAATTTTATGATCTCGGAACTGGATACGAGTCGCATCGCCATTATCGGCCCCGGTCGCCTCGGGACGTCTTTTGCCTATAAGTTCGGACGCGATCACAAACGGGTGACCATTTATTATCACGATGCGACCGTCTGTCGGGAGATCAATAAAGAGCGCCTCAATCCGCGGCATCTGACCCAGGATCTGGCAAGGAAACTGGGCGGGATGGACCGCGTTCCGCTATTGCCGCCCAATGTAACGGCAACAAACAATCTGGAACGGGTGGTGGAAGATCACGATTTGATCCTGCTTTGCCTGACCATGCCGCGGCTTTCTGAGTTTCTGAACTATCTGAAACCTCTTCTCGAAAAAAAGGCTGGAGACACCTGTCTGATTACGCCGATCAAAGGGCTCATGGCCGATGAAATCACGAAAGAACTGATCACGCCGTCGCAGTTGATCAACAGCTATTTATACAACATCAGGCACAAGTATCATATCGCTTGCGTTGGCGGGCCTTTTTTTGATGTCGATATCGCCATGGGTAATCCGATCTGCGTCACCGTTGCCGGGGAAAAAAAGATTTCCGCCCTGTTCAGGGAAGAACTGATCCGGTATAACCGCAGGGAACTCAGCGTCTATTACAATTTTGACATCGTCGGCGTGGAGGCCTGCGGCTCGCTGAAAAATATCGTCGCCAATATCAAGGGACTTACGGATTCGCTGATGCTGGGGGATTCCATTCCGGGAACGATTTTTGCGAGATCGGGTGTAGAAATCCGCTCTCTTTCAAGATTGCTTGGCGGCAGTTTTCAGGCCTTTCACTCTCAGGCGGGGGTCGGCGACATGTATGTAACTGTCTCGTCGGAAGCCAGTAAAAATTACCGGTATGGGAAACTGTTTTATGAGCTGCTGACGGGCAATCCCATCGAAACGAATCTCAAGGTGCTGGAACGGATCGACGGGACTCCGGAAGGGCCGAATACCATCCGGAACGTCCATCAGTTTCTGGAAAAAAAGAATATGTACAGCCCTCTCTTTCACTGCGCCTACAAGATTTTCAATGAGGGGAACACCCGGAATGACATTCGGGAGATGATTATTCAAGCCTGCCAGTTTGATCGGCGGACCCGGGAATTCATCGGGCCGTTCTCGCGGTTTTTTTACTACCTTTTTCCGAACCTCTGGTACCGGCGGCACAAGGGTTTCATGTCGAACATTGAAATCTGAAATTATTTTGCGGTTTCAGCAAGTTTTGTCTTGACATCCTTTTCTTGTTTGTGTTATCGGACCTGCCAACTAGGGCGAGACGAGAAGATGAATCTAACAGTCTATACAGGCCAAAAAAATCTGTCTTGGTTGTGGCAGGCCGAAAGTGTCTGCCCGCCGGTGTTCCTTTTCTGAAGCAGGATGAGCCGTGGGCAGGAGAGACCCTCCCATGACTCCGGATCAATCATAAAAAGCCATGGGAAAATCCCATGGCTTTTTTGTTTGCATATGGTGGTAATCATCAACAACAAAACAAACAAAGGGAGGAAATGTTATGGAACAGATGAAGGTCTTGTTGAATGATGACGAGATGCCCCGGCAATGGTACAATATCATGGCCGATATGCCGACGCCGATGAGCCCCCCCCTCCATCCGGGGACGGGGAAGCCCATTGCTGCGGAGGACCTGGCGCCCGTTTTTCCCATGAACCTCATCGAGCAGGAGGTCAGCGCCGAGCGCTGGATCGATATTCCCGACGAAGTATTGCAGAAATACCTGCTCTGGCGACCCACGCCGTTGTACCGGGCGCGGAATTTCGAAAAACTGTTGAATGCCCCGGTAAAAATCTACTATAAGATGGAGGGAAGCAGCCCTGCCGGTTCTCATAAACCCAATACAGCCATCCCCCAAGCTTATTACAACAAGGTCTTCGGAATCAAACGCATTTCCACGGAAACGGGCGCCGGGCAATGGGGCAGCGCCCTGTCCATGGCCTGCCGGATGTTCGGCCTGGAGTGCCGCGTTTTTATGGTCAGGGTGAGTTATGAACAAAAACCCTACCGGCGCATGATGATGCAAACCTGGGGCGCTGAATGCATCCCCAGCCCCAGCAATGTGACCGAGGCAGGCCGCCAGGTCCTGGCGGAATATCCGGATTCCCCGGGGAGTCTCGGCATCGCCATCAGCGAGGCGATCGAGGACGCTGTCTCGCGCGAGGAATCGCGTTATTCGCTCGGGAGTGTGCTGAATCATGTCATCCTTCACCAGACCATCGTCGGTCTCGAGGCTCAAGCACAGCTCAAAAAAATCGGCGTCTATCCGGATGTGGTCATGGGGTGCGCAGGCGGTGGCAGCAACTTTGCCGGGATCTCCATGCCCTTTGTGCGCGACAAGATCCACGGGAAAAAAGTGAAAATCGTCGGCGCCGAACCGACGTCCTGTCCGACCATGACCCGGGGTCCTTTCGCCTATGACTTCGGCGATCTGGCCAAGAAGACCCCCCTGCTGCCCATGTACACTCTCGGGCATGACTACGTTCCGGCGCCCATCCATGCCGGCGGTCTGCGTTATCACGGCATGGCGCCCATTATCAGCCATCTGGTCCATGAGCAACTCGTCGAGGCAAGGGCCTATCACCAGCTTGAGACTTTTGAAGCCGGTGTCAGGTGGGCCAGGAGCGAGGGGTTTATCCCGGCACCGGAAACGAACCATGTCATCGCTGCCGTGGTGGACGAGGCCCGGCGCGCCAAAGAGGAGGGCAAGGAAAAGGTCATCCTGTTCAACTGGAGCGGTCATGGTCTCGTGGATATGGCCTCCTATGAGGCCTATTTCGCCGGGAAACTGACGCCCCATGAGCTGCCGGATGAAGAAATTGCGCGTGCATTGAAGGCCATCGAAGGATTTCCGAAACCCTAAAGGGGTTACGCTCAATCAGAACCGCCAGGGAAAATCATGATTTTCCTTGACGGTTCTGCTGTTTTTGGACATGCTGATCGGCAAGGTTGACGAAACAATAAGGGAAGCGCGATGCATCGATATGATCATTTGGAAATCCGGTGCCCACGGCTCGGGCATGAGCTGAATTTTTCGTACTGCCGAACGGAAGCAGGGGACCTGCCCTGTCATCGGACGATCCAATGCTGGCAAGTGTTTTTTTCCGTGGAAGCCCATCTCAGGGAAAATATGTCGGCGGCGCAATGGGAGCGTTTTTCCCGGCAGATACCGGGGAACAAAATGACGACGCTTATTGATCTGATCGAGCAGGCAAAGTCCAGAGTGAAAAGCAAAGCGTAGGGAAAGAAGGCTTTGCATAACAGAGTCTCTTTTTAAGAGCGTTGAATTGCCTGTGAAAAATGGTTCGCAAACGGCGAATCAAAGATTTTTCGACTTCAAAAATTAGACTCATTTATTGATTTCAAACATATTTAAGCCTTATCAAGGGGGACATGACGAAGTCGTGTCTCCCTCAACGAAAAAGATTTTGAGTCGCGGGGAAGCCATTTTTCACAGGTCTCTTAATCATGGACCTTTTTGATCAGCGGGAAATAGAAAACGGCGGCAATTCCAGGCCGCTGGCGGACCGGATGCGGCCGCGCACGCTTGCGGAATATGTAGGGCAGCCGCATCTGCTGGGCGAGGGATCCCTACTTAAGCACGCCATTGCGGAAGATCGTCTCTTTTCCATGATCTTCTGGGGGCCGCCGGGCTCCGGCAAGACAACGCTGGCCAAGGTAATCGCCCAGGAAACGCATTCGCACTTCACAAGCTTTTCGGCAGTCTTGTCGGGTGTGAAGGAGATCCGCACCGTTGTGGAGAGTGCCCGGACCCGGTGGCAGGATCGCCGCGAAAAGACGCTCCTTTTCGTCGATGAAATCCATCGTTTCAATAAGGCCCAGCAGGATGCCTTTCTGCCGCATGTGGAAAGCGGCCTGATCACATTGATCGGCGCCACCACCGAGAATCCTTCCTTTGAAATCATCGCCCCGTTGCTGTCCCGCTCGCGAGTCATGCTCCTGAAGCCCTTTTCCGACGACGATCTTTTATTGATCGTGCAAAGGGCTCTCATGGATGATAAACGGGGCCTGGGCGCCTTGAACCTTGATGTTGAACCGGAGGCCCTGTCCGCCATCGTGTGGTCCGCCGACGGTGATGCCCGGATGGCCCTGAACACGATGGAGGCAGCAGCCTCCCTGGTCGAAACGGGAATTGACGGTGCAAGAAAAATAACCCGCAGGGTTGTCGAGGAAGCCTTTCAGAAAAAAAATCTGCTCTACGATAAAGGCGGAGAAGAGCACTATAACCTGATCTCGGCCTTGCATAAGAGCCTGCGCGGCTCCGATCCGGACGCCGCCCTTTACTGGTTGGGCCGGATGCTGGCCGCCGGCGAGGATCCCCTTTTTATCGCGCGGCGAATGGTTCGCTTTGCCTCAGAGGACGTGGGAAATGCGGACCCGAGGGCATTGGCTGTCGCCGTCTCGGCGATGCAGGCTTTCCAGTTTATTGGTCTGCCCGAAGGGGAACTGGTGCTGGCCCAGGCAGCCGTTTATCTGGCTACGGCCCCTAAGAGCAATGCCCTCTACACCGGCTATGGCCAGGTCAGGCAAACCATCGGTCGTACCGGCGCGCTGCCCGTACCGTTGCATATCCGTAACGCCCCCACCAGGCTCATGAAAGATCTAGGCTACGGCAAGGACTATCTATACGCTCATGATTTTGAAAACGCCTACGTTCCCCAAGACTACCTGCCGGATGCCTTGAAAGGGCAATCCTACTATCGCCCGACAGAGCGCGGTTACGAGAAAATCATTCGGGAAAGAATGGAAGCGTGGCGGAAACAGCGGAGCAAAGGGAAATCATGATACGATAATGCCGGAGGACGGGACCGATGCATGCCTTCCAAAAAAAATTAAAGGGGAGGTCAGCGACCTCCCCTTTAATCAGGGGGAGCGAAGGCCCTTTGCCTTCTGAAGTTTTGGACTCAACTGCCGGATAAACATGCCCGTTTGCCTAACCGGCAGGATATTTTCTGTACGTTATCA
The DNA here is from genome assembly GCA_043805145.1 of Pseudomonadota bacterium. Taxonomy (GTDB): domain Bacteria; phylum Desulfobacterota; class Syntrophia; order Syntrophales; family Fen-1087; genus JAPLJM01. The sequence goes on from JAZDIK010000081.1 coordinate 163,279, forward strand.
TAGGCACATTCTGTGCCATTGACGCATGGCTATTTATAAGCATTTGATATCACATGCATATTATATAATATCGCGGGGCGCACCCTTCGGAACTTGTATGCGAGTCAGGCAAAAAATGTCGGGCCGACAGGGATAGATAAAAAAATACCAGAATGAAAACAATATGTTAATAGATAGGCAGGAAATGGCTCTCGAATCGACAGATTTGTCGATGCCGGGTCGTAAATGTCCATTTCATATCCGGCAGGAGACAGATCAAGAATTCATTGACTTTTTATCATTATGACCTATCATGCAAAACTTGTTTTTCATCATCTTTAACGACATCGCAAAAAGTCCATATTCTGCATTGCTTTGTATTCTTCGTTACTGGGAAAAAAGGGACAGCGCCCCTGTGTTCCACTGATGGGGACATGACGCAGTCGTGTCTCCATCAACCGTGCCTTTGGAGCTTTTTACTTTGTCGTCCAAAGTCTGACTCTTTACGAGGGCGTCATCTTTCTGAGGGTATTATGAGTCCGTACAAGAAAATGATCTGGCAGTACCGTTCCCGGCCAAAAGACCGGTTTTTCCTTCAGCCGATTGCCGTCGCGATTGTCTGCGCCGTTTTCATTGCTCTGATTTTGATTATGGGGGTTATGGATCTTCAACGCAGCAACCGGATTCTTGAGGGATTCATGCAGAACCAGGCCCTGAGTGTGGCCGGTCTTGTTCAGCGTCTGTCTCAGGATAACCTGAACAATCTCGTTCAGGCTTTCCAGCGGGGTCGGGAACAGTCCTACGTTCCTCTCAAGGATGCCGCCTTTTCACCTCAGAAAATGCTGACCATCGCCCTTGCCGATCTCGGGCTCGAAATCGATGAGGCCTGGAAGGCAAACAAGGTCAGCGATGAATACCTGCAGAAATTTGCGGTTGACAAGGGATTGTGGATGGTGGCTGTCCTGAATGCAAAGGGAAAAGTGGTTTACCGGAGCCGGTCCCTGCCGGTCGGGCAGCCGGTACAGCGCTCACCCGTAAGAATCAAAGAGACGGAAAAAGAAATCGGCATCGGCATTTTCACACAGCTTGTCACGCAACTGGACTTCCATCGGCAAGCGGTGCTGCCCGTTCCCGAGGTCAGAAGCAGCTCGGGGGTAGGTCGTCAGGACATTCCCTTGACATTGGTGCAGGCCCTCGACCGCCTGAATATCGGTTATATCGGGCTCAAACGCAGGGACGGCAGCGGCACGATCCTCATTGCCCTGGATCAGGAAGGATTGAAGTATTGGGGAACCAAGGTATCTATTGAAAAGGCCCTTGAAAAGTTGGGAGAAGGTCAGAGCCAGGGGCTTGTATATCTTGTGATTATGGACCGCCAGGGCGCCATTCTCGACTCCACGGGAAGCGTGCCGGAAAGATGGCGGGAAGGGGAGATACCCCTGTCGGAAATCTGGAGTGGAAAACGGAAAATTGAGAGCCGAAATATCGTTCATTCAGGCAGGCGCCTGCTCGATATAGCCACGCCGTTTGTCATGAATGACAAAATCGCCGGGATTGTCCGAATCGGTCTGGAGCGGGAGAGCATGGACCGGATTCTTGAAGAAAACAGCAGGAATATGTACATTTTCTCGATCCTGATCGTTCTGATTGCCCTGCTGTCCATGTGGCTGTTGTTCCATAATCAGAACCGTCACCTGGCGGGAATTGTGGATATGGAACGACAACTGGACAAGGCGGAGCGTCTGTCTGCGCTGGGCCAGCTTGCGGCCGGGGTAGCCCATGAAATCCGCAACCCGCTCAACGCCGTCAGTATGGCCAGCCAGCGGTTGAAGCGGGAATTTCAGCCGGCTGATGAAAACAGAGCGAAAGAATTTCAATCGCTGGCTGGCGTCATTCGGGACGAAATCCGGCGTTTGAATGGGATCATCGAGGAGTTTCTGACCTTTTCGAAAAGCCGACGGCTGGAATTCCACGATTATCCGGTAACCGAGGTGCTGCAAAAAATTGTTAACCTGATCCGGGAAGAGGCCGCCGCCAGGGGCATCCATGTACGGACACACTGGGGAAGCGACGGGACCGTCGTTCCCATGGATATGGACAAACTCCAGCAGGCGCTGCTGAATATCATCAAAAATGCGATGGAGTCGATTGAGGGCGGGGGAGCGATCGACATTGCCGTTGAACGCAAATCCGGGGATAAAATCAGCGTCAAGATCGCCGATACGGGATGCGGCATGACCTCCGAGGAAGTGGAACGCATTTTCAGCCCCGAATATACGACAAAGGAAAAGGGGCTGGGGCTGGGGCTTCCGCTGGCGCATGAGATCATCCGCGGGCACGGCGGCGAGATTCTTGTTTTCAGCGATCGGGGGGCGGGGACGACCTTTGAAATCGTTTTGCCTCGAAAAGAAGGTCATGAAGGACAACCTGGAAAATCAGCGAGGGATTGAAAGGAACGGATCAGGCATGAAAAAGCTCAATATCCTGGTGGTAGAAGACGGTCGCTCCCAGCGCGAGATGCTGCGCGATTTTCTGATCAAGGAGGGTCATGCCGTCTCCGAGGCGGAAAACGGCAGGCAGGCCATCCAGTCCGTACTCAAAGGCCACTTCGATCTGGTCCTCCTCGATTATAAGATGCCTGGCATGGACGGGATGCAGGTTTTGCAGGAGATCAAGCGAATCAATCCGGATATCGATGTGGTCATCATCACCGCTTATGGAACGATTGAAACGGCCGTAGATGCGATGAAAGCCGGCGCCATCGATTATATTACCAAACCCCTCGAATTCGATGAACTGCTCATCCTGGTCGACCGTGTGTCGGAGCGGCGGACGCTGATCCGGGAAAATGAAATTCTGCGTCAGGAGCTGGGCGCACGGGGCGTCACAAGCGACAGAATTATTTACCGCAGTCCAAAAATGAGTGCACTGATCAATATTGCCGGCCGGGTCGCAGCCAGCCGGGCAACGATCCTGCTTCAGGGCGAAAGCGGCACCGGCAAGGAACTCCTGGCGAGGCTGATTCACAACCTTAGCCCCCGGTCGGCAAAGCCCATCATCGCGGTCAATTGCAGCGCCCTGCATGAGAATCTGCTCGAAAGCGAGTTGTTCGGCCATGAAAAAGGATCCTTTACAGGGGCCTCGGCCCGGAGGATCGGGCGTTTTGAAGAGGCGGACGGGGGCACTCTGTTCCTCGACGAGATCGGCGAACTGTCCGCGGCGGTGCAGGTCAAGCTGCTGCGCTTTCTGCAGGAACGGGAATTTCAACGGGTGGGCGGCAATCAGACGATCCGTTCCGATGTTCGCATCGTCAGTGCCGCGAATCGTGATCTGGAAGGCCGGGTCAAGGATGGCCACTTCCGGGAAGACCTGTTCTACAGGCTGAATGTCGTCACCATGGCCATCCCTCCTTTGAGGGAACGAAAAGAGGATATCCCGGCCCTGATCGACCATTTCCTGAAGCGTTATGCCGAGGAGAACGGCAAGGATATGGAAGGCGTCAGCAGCGAAGCCTACGATCTGCTGCTCAAATACGATTACCCCGGCAATGTGCGTGAACTCGAGAATATCATCGAACGGGCGGTGGTCATCTGCAGGGATGCCGTTGTTTCCATCGAGGATCTTCCCTTTTCAGAGGACATGTTCGATGCCGCGGGCAGCCACACGGAGGCCGAAGGGCTGCTGCGGGGATCCGTTGAGGAACTCGAGCGGAAACTGATTATCGAGGCTATGGAAAAAACCGGCGACCACCAGACCAAGGCGGCGGAACTGCTGGGCATCAGCGAGCGCATGTTGCGCTACAAGCTCAAGAAATACGGCCTGAAGGGGTGACGGCCTAATAAGAAGGTTTCAAAAAAGGATTCATTCGATTGATGCGTACTCCTGATTTATAAAGATAATGGATTGTTGTGGTCCTCACATTCATCTACTACTAAATGATTTTCAATGAAGAATTTTGTTGAAGATTAACATTTGAAATCAAGTCCCAGCAAGTTGAAAACCTTTTTCTCGGAATAATCTCAGACAGGCATCTGCGACAGCATGGTCGTAAAAGGTTCCTCTATTCTTCTCGATTTCTTCCAGAGCAGCATCAATTCCCAAGCCGGGACGATAGGGTCTGTGGGAAGCCATGGCTTCCACCACATCCGCAACAGCAAGAATGCGAGCCTCCATGAGAATTTCATCCCCCTTCAGGTTTCTTGGATAGCCCGAACCATCCATCCGCTCATGATGCTGATAGACGATCTCCGCCATATTCCAGGGAGATTCCACATCCTTCAACATCTCATACCCTTGTTTGGCATGTTCCTTAATCAGGGAAAACTCAATGTTTGTCAGCTTGGTGGGTTTGGACAATATTTCCGCTGGGATCGACAGTTTTCCGATGTCATGGATGGAACCCGCCATCCGGATTCCATCGATTTTCTCCTGAGGTAATCCCATCTCCGTGGCAATGGCACGGGCAAGATCGGCCGACCGGATCTGGTGACCGGCAGTATAGGGATCTCTCACTTCTATAGCGGATACCATGACCTGAATCGTTGTGCCAAGTGCCCTTCTGAGGTTCTCGAGGGTCTGCCGAAGTTCCTTTTCCACTTGTTTGCGGTCCGTGATGTCTTCAATAACTTCAATAAATCCCCTTGTCGCGCCATCTGGATAAAAGAGCGGGAAAGCGTTAATCAGTACCGAGAGAGGGCTACCGTCATCTCGAACGCCTTCAGTCTCTACTTGATGAGACCGAGCGGTAGCCATTGCCTTCACTCCGGGGCAGTGTTGACAGACTGCCTGCCGTTTCTCGAATTCTTTAAAACAGGTTTTACCTACAAGTTCACATATAGGTTTATTAGTCCATTTGCTTAATACGGCGTTTGTCATTATTACTTTGAAGTCCTTGTCGATCATCGTGACTCCAAAATCGATATTTTCCACAAGGGCTCTGTATTGTTCTTCGCTTTCCCTCAGCACCTCTTCCGACCGCTTGCGCTCGGTGATGTCTCTTGCTACGGAAACTGCGGCCACAACCTGACCGTCGCGGAGCAAGGGAGTGGCGCTGAGTTCAAAATACTTTCTCGTTCCATCCCTAGCAATAAGCTCATAAATTATTGAATCTATACTCTCGCCGGCAAAGATTCGCATTCCATCAGTGAAAGCCTTCTCAAGGTATTCGGGCGGGAGAATATTCAATTCCGGAAAAGGCTTGCCGATGAAATCTTCGGGCTTGTAGCCCAAAACTCGTTCCAGGGAGGGTGATATGCTGAGAATCCTGAACTCCCGATCGAATGAGAAAATAACATCAGATACGTTTTCAAAGTGGATGCGATATTTCTCTTCGTTCGCCCGAAGAGCCTCTTCTGCCTGCTTGCGCTCCTCCTCGCGACGCTGAAGCGACTCGGTCATACGGTCAAAATGTAAAGCCAATAAACCAAGCTCGCCCGTGTCAGTGGATCGGCCAGTGCGGACAGTCAGATCCCCATCGGCCACTCGCTTCGTAAAGTTTAAAAGCCGTTTCGTCGGGGATATAATCAACATCCCACCGAATAACCAGGCCCCCAGAAACCCCAAAACCCCTACCAACCCCACCAAGGCAAAGTCTTGGACAGTTTGCCGTCTAATCTCTGCAAATGCGATTTGTTCCGGCGTGCTGACGCATATATGGATTGCCTCAATACCACTACCGATCGTTGTGAACCCGAAAAGGCGGCGCACCCCATCCAAGCCGATCCCCTCTTCCACCCCTTCCTTTTGTGTCATTATAGCTTTAATGATGGATTCTTCAGGCATGTTTCCACCGACCAATTTCTCCGGATCGGGAAAGCGGAATAGGACAGTGCCGTTGCTGTCGATAACGGTAAGATTCGCTCCCTGAATTAATTCAATATTCTTCAACGTTTTTTGCAGATGCTCTATATCAAGCCCGGCAGAAATGACAGTCACCAACTTGCCTGTAAGGTCAAGGACTGGATAGCCCAAAACAACAATAGGTTTGCCGCTGATACGGCCAATTGAATATTCACCGATTACGAAGTCGCGGGTTTGTACCAGACGCTGGAACCACGGACGATCGGCACTGTTGTGCGGTTTGGCAATGGCCGGCACCGAGGCAAATACGTCTCCATTCGATTTGGCGGCAGCCAAGCCGATCAAGCTTTTATTTTGTTTTAGAAAGAGGGAAAAAATCCGAGAACAAGCTTCCCGGTCTTGCTGTTGGAATTGAGGCATTAGCGAAAGGTGGTAAAGGGTCAGGCGCACCTCTGCAATAATCTGCGAATATATAAGGGATGCGTTCTGGGCGTACTTCTGTGATTCATTCAACACAGAAAGGCGTTTCTGATTTTCTTCTTCAATATCAAAATAGACGATCAACCCCAGCAGCGGAAGAATAACTATAAGGACGAGAAGCATTAATCGTACACGAAAGCTGACGAATGGAATATTTCCCTTATGATTTTTCATGACTCAATCTCTCCTTACTATCCGCGGTATCCGTCACGGATGGCCACCAACCTGGCAGGACTGCCACCCGCGGGGCAGCTCGGCAGGTTACGCGATGGCCGTGCAGAATGAGTGAGCTCTTATAATAATGCACGCAGCACAGCAGACAGGATAAAACCGGTCACACGATCGCGTTCCTGCCTTGTCCGGGATTCTTTACGCATTGCCGCTGCTCATTCCGGCGGCCAGGGAGGTTTCGATCCGGGCGAGGCGTTCTTCGAGCCTGTCCATCGCCTCCGGGATGGCCTGCTGGTTCTTGGCCCGGGAACAGAAAGCGGGGTTGTTCACCCACCAGTCCATCCCCATCTCCTTGGCCTTGTCGACGGAGCAGATGACGAGGCGGATCTGAATCGTCAAGAGCTCAACGTCCACCAGGTTGATCCGGATATCGCCGGCGATCACGATCCCTTTGTCCAGGATCCTTTCGAGAAGATCCGCCAGATTCGTACTTTCCAAAGAATGTCGAGCGCCGCGTTGGATTGCCATTTTCTTTTCCTCCATTTTCAATAGCCTGAAGACCTGAAATAGGCCCTTGCTTTGTCATTCTCACGATATTGTGAATCCAGAAGGTGTTGAAAACACTGGATTCACGTTTCCACGGGAATGACGATTAAAACCATTCAGCGCGAAATTAAAAGGTCTCGCTGCTATAACAATTTCCCCAAAGGTCCCAAATCCAGATTCAAATCGTCGCTTTCGAGACCGAATTCGCGGGCGATCTTCGCGATCTCCTCGGACTGACGCATCAACGTAAAACCGAGACGCTCAATCTCTTCATCCGTAAGGCCTCCCCCGTCAATCCTGCGGATCGCCTGTTTCTCCAAGAGTTCATGGAGGAGCTTGACCACGGTCAGAACAAGCTGGGCCAGACCGTTTTTTTTCTTCTCCGCATCGAGGTTCATGCGCCGGGAAGAGGCCCGATTAGCCCGTGGCGCCATGGTTTTTGCAAACTCGCTTATGGCCGGCGACGCCACCCTCCTTAAAAGACGTGAGGCGGGAGGTGTAAGGCGTGAGGCGTGAAAATCTCCCAACTCCTGACTCCTTACTCCTAACTCCTCACCTGTGTTCATGTTCATAGCACCAGACCTTCCTCGCGCCGGGCCGTTTCCACAGAGGTCAGGATGACCTGCAGGCCCAGGTAAATGAGATCGATGTCGGCGACCGAGATCATGACGTCGCCGACAATCACGGCGCCTTTGTTGAGCACCCGGTCCAGGGTCTCGCAAAGGCTGATATGTTCCTTTTCATCCAGTTCATAATCAGACATGTTGCACCTCCGCAGCAGAGGTCTTGCGGGGGGAAACACCCTTTTGTGAGCCTGCCGTTCGTTCCATCATAGCGTCCTTCCTTTTTTTCTTTTGCGTTCCCTTGTCGGCGGATTGATAAAGAATCTCTCCCAGGGCGTCGAGATTTTTGCTCCCCCGAGGATCGCTCTGCTGATAGACCACCGGCTGGCTGATGCCTGGGAAGGTCAGGGCAAATTTTTCCCGGACAGCGGATTCCCGTTGGAACAGCGAACTGCAGAGAGGATCAGGGCCGTCCGGTGTCGCCATGTTTAAAAACAGGCAGGGAACCGGAATTTCCAGTCGCCCGCAGGCGGCGACAAGATCCGTCG
>JAZDIK010000082.1:0-63584 GCA_043805145.1 Pseudomonadota bacterium
CGCGTCTTTCGAAACCGCTTTCCACTCCGTGCCCATGTCGAGCAGGTTCACGAAGAAGTCGTTGCTCAGCGCCTCCGGCCGCTTGGTGAAGACGCCGTGCCGGGAGCCGCCGACGTTCGCGCCCAGGACGCGCAGGCCGCCGATCAGAACGGTCATCTCCGGTGCCGTCAGCGTCAGGAGCTGCGCCTTGTCCACCAGCAGCTCCTCGGCCGATACAGCATATTTGGCCTTCTGGTAGTTGCGGAAGCCGTCTGCCTTCGGCTCAAGGACGGCGAAGGAGGCCGCATCGGTTTGCTTCTGCGAGGCGTCCATGCGTCCCGGCGCGAAGGGAACCGTCACCTTGTAGCCGGCGTTCTTTGCCGCCTGCTCGACGCCGGCGCAGCCGCCGAGAACGATCAGGTCGGCAAGCGATGCCTTCTTGCCGCCGGTCTGGGATTCGTTGAATCCTTTCCGGATGCGCTCCAGGGTCTTGAGAACCCTCGCCAGCCGGGCCGGCTGATTGACTTCCCAATCCTCCTTCTGCGGCGCTAAACGAATGCGCGCGCCGTTGGCGCCGCCGCGCTTGTCGGAGCCGCGGAAGGTGGACGCTGACGCCCAGGCCGTCGAAACCAGCTCCGACACAGACAGGCCGGAAGCCAGGATCTTGCCCTTGAGGGAGGCAATGTCCTGTTTGTTGATCAGTTTGTGATTGACGGCGGGAATGGGGTCCTGCCAGACGAGCTCCTCTGCCGGGACTTCCGGTCCGAGATAACGCGAGCGGGGGCCCATGTCGCGGTGGGTCAGCTTGAACCACGCCCGGGCGAAGGCATCGGCGAATTCCTTGGGATTCTTCAGATAACGCCGTGCGATGGGTTCATAGACCGGGTCGAAGCGCAGGGATAGGTCCGCCGTGGTCATCATCGGCCGGTGCTTCTTGGACGGGTCGTGCGCGTCAACGATCATGTCCTCTTCGGCCACGTCCTTAGCCAGCCACTGATGCGCGCCGGCCGGGCTCTTGACCAGTTCCCACTCGTATTTGAACAGCACTTTCAGATAGCCCATGTCCCATTGGGTCGGGTTGGGCTTCCAGGCGCCCTCGATACCGCTGCTGATCGTGTCGCCGCCTTTGCCGCTGCCGAAGCTGCTCTTCCAGCCGAGACCCTGCTCTTCAACGGGGGCGCCTTCGGGTTCGGGCCCCACGTGAGTCGCCGGGCCGGCACCGTGGCACTTGCCGAAGGTGTGGCCGCCGGCGACGAGCGCGACGGTCTCCTCGTCGTTCATGGCCATGCGCGCGAAGGTTTCTCGAACGTCACGGCCGGAGGCGACCGGATCCGGGTTGCCGTTGGGGCCTTCGGGATTCACGTAGATCAGGCCCATCTGCACGGCGGCGAGCGGATTTTCGAGATTCCGCTTGCCGGAGTAGCGCTTGTCGCCGAGCCAAGTGTCCTCGCTACCCCAGTAGATGTCCTCTTCCGGCTCCCAGACATCCACGCGCCCGCCGCCAAAGCCGAAGGTCTTGAAACCCATCGATTCCAGCGCGCAGTTGCCGGCCAGGATCATCAGATCGGCCCAGGAGATTTTCCTGCCGTATTTCTGCTTCATCGGCCAGAGCAGGCGGCGCGCCTTGTCGAGGTTCACGTTGTCGGGCCAGCTGTTGAGGGGCGCCAGTCGTTGGGAGCCGGACCCCGCGCCCCCGCGGCCGTCGCCCATGCGGTAGGTGCCGGCGCTGTGCCACGCCATGCGGATAAAAAGCCCCCCGTAGTGACCCCAGTCGGCCGGCCACCAGTCCTGAGAGTCGGTCATCAGCGCATGGAGGTCCTTCTTGAGAGCTTTCAGGTTTAGTTTCTTGAATTCCTTAGCGTAGTTGAACGCCTCTCCCATCGGGTTGCCCTTGTCAGAGTGCTGATGAAGGATCTTGAGGTTCAACTGGTTCGGCCACCAGTCCCGGTTCGACGTGCCGCCGCCGGAAATGGATTTACTCATCCTGCCCGTCACCGGGCATTTGCTTTCTTCGGTCATAATGCTTCCTCCTTTCACGATGTTTCTTTTCAATCAGTTTATGGGTTTATTCTCTTACCGGCGTACTGGGTGATGTCCTTTCTTGTTTGTGGCTGTCAAACCAGAGTTGAGATATTTCGTCAACTATTCGTTTGTCTTATCCTTTTGTCTCGTCGGTGGCGCTTGTTCCCTGCGAGCATTTGCCGCAGACGCCGTAGATGACGGCATTTCTGGTGTCGATTTCACCCCATGCCCCGATTTCTTCTGGAAGGGGCAAACCCTCCAGCGACGGCCAGCAAAAGTCCATGATCTCATGACAGCGCCTGCAGATCAGATGGTGATGCCGCTCATGGACGACTTCATAGCGGGCCTGGCTTTCCGCCGTCTCCACCTTGTGAATCAGACTATGCAGGTTGAAGGCGGCCAGCGTCCGGTAAACAGTGTCAAGAGACAGGGTCGGGATTGCCTTCCTCAGACGCCTGTGTAGCGCTTCCGCAGAAGGATGATCGGTTGACAGGGCCAGCTCGCGAAAGATTTCCAGGCGTTGATGGGTGAGCTTGAGGCCTGCCCTGCGGCAGGATTCCTCGAATTTAAGGATACGTTCCCGGAGTTTTTGCTGTTCCATCCCTGCCGCCTCCCTTATTAAGAAACATTCTTATTTAGGAGATTATCCTAACAACAATTCCATGTCAAGAGAAAATTACGTCATTCCTGGCCAGAAACAACTCAAATTCGACGGCAGCGAAGAACTGGGCCGGAAGACAGATGGGGTCAATCCTGTAGAAGGCAACGGCCGGTTCCCGTAACAGGGTGACTTGTGCCGGCTGTCAGGGGAGGCCGATAATCAGTGGATCGTCCGAGACAGAGTCAGGGGATGGATTTGAAATCCGCCTCACTGAAAACGATGGCCTGAAAGGTCAACAGCTCCGCGCCCTCTTTCCAGCTTCCTGGAAGCAGTCCCGCCTTGCGGCAGAGATGCTCCAGCATCTCGTCGCGCCCCCAGCCCTGTTCCGGGGCGACCTGGGGCAGGAAAACGGCCGAACGGCCCCCCTTGCGGATCAGGACACCGTCCCGGCCGACGACAATACGGTCGCCGCCGGGGACGGGAGCCATCGGCGTGAGAACGGAGATTTCGATTTCCAGATCTTTCAGTTCATCAAGCGTGACCGGCCTGAAGCGCGGATCTTCAAGGGCCGATTGCAGGGCCACGTCTCCTGCAAGTATATGGAGCGGCTTGTCCGGAATCATGCGACCGATACAGCCGCGCAGATTGCCATGCTTTTTGAGGGTCACAAATACACCCCGTTTCTGTTGCAACGCGGCACCGGGCCCCTGTGCCCTGGGGACCGTTTGTCCGGAAAGGTGACGGGTAATGGTTTCCCGGACAAAGGCCAGCAGGACCTTCTTGTCGGCGTCTGTCAGCGTGGCCTCGGAAACCGCCGCCATTAGGGGTTCTGATTTATTTGCCGAGACGCTTTGCGGATTTGCATGGTACGCCACGGCGCCGTATCCCACAACCCGGTCACGCTCCCCGACCGGGACATCGCCCGAATGAGCGTAGCGGATGACCTTGCCGCCCGTGGCGCCCATGGCTTTGGCCGCGCTCATGGCCGCCATGATGGCCGCTTCGCCGCGGGCGCAGGTGTGGAGATTCTGAATACCGCGGCGCATCTGGGCCTGCGTGACTTGCTGCAGCAGCGCGGGGTCAAGCTTTTCCATGGCCGCAAGCGTCTTGCCGTCCACATCCTCCGCAGCGTCCGCATCCGGATAATGAGAAAGATCGGCGCTGGCTACGATCAGGGCGCGGCGACTTCTTAAAATGCCGGCGAGGACCTCGCCGAACCGGGTGCAAAGACCGATGTCCGGCGCACCGATCACTGCCGGCACAATGCGGGCATCCGGGAAAAGGATCTGGATAAAAGGAAGCTGGACCTCTATAGAATGCTCTTGCTGATGCAGGGATTTGTCGGGAATGCAATCGGGATCCGCGGCCAGCAGGGCTTTCACGATCTCTTTATCTATCATCGTTGCACCGAGCGGCGTTCTGAAGCCGTCACCGGGATAGATGGAAATTTTTCGGAAAGAACCGCTCGTATGGTTTGTTCCAAGAACGATGACGACATCGTAGGAGTGGTCCGCCGCCTGCCGGAAGCCGTCGGCGGCAATCTGGCCCGAGAAAATATACCCGGCATGGGGAACGACGATTGCCAGTGGATATTTGACCTGAACCGGTACGGCATCGTCCATAAACTTCCGGACAGCCTGCTTCAGCGACGATGCCGATGCCGGGTAGAATCGGCCCGCCACAATCGGGAGACGAATATCATTTTCCTGTTTTTGACCTGACGGATATGCCATGGCCCATTCCTCCATTCCAATCATCATGTGGCAAACAATGACAAATGTATCGGAATCCTAAAAAACCTTAAATCCAAGAAAGCTTTGTCAAACAATAAATCTTCGTGTTTTCATTGTCAAGTCGACTCTTCCGGCGGGCTTCACCTAAAATCTTGACAGGATGTTCGAACTTCCTTATAGTCGCTCGCCGAAACGGAACAATTTTGTATCTCAATGGGCGGCGCAGATGCTCCGTTCTGATATGCCCTCACTCAGCCTGCTGCAACTAAAGAAAGGAAAAGACATGCCAAAGCGCAACGACATCGAGAAAGTCATGATTATCGGCTCCGGCCCTATTGTCATCGGACAGGCCTGCGAGTTCGATTATTCGGGCACTCAGGCCTGCAAGGCCCTGAGAAAACTGGGTTATGAAATCGTTCTCGTGAATTCCAATCCGGCCACGATCATGACCGATCCCGGCATGGCCGACGTGACCTATGTGGAGCCGCTTAACCTGCAGACCATGACGGAAATCATCGAAAATGAAAAGCCCGACGCGATCCTGCCGAACCTGGGCGGCCAGACGGGCCTGAACCTGACCTCTCAGTTAGCCAAAGCGGGAATCCTGGAGAAACACAACGTCAAGGTGATCGGCGTCCAGGTGGACGCCATCGAACGAGGCGAGGACCGGATCGCTTTCAAGGAAACCATGAACCGCCTGGGCATCGAGATGCCCCTGAGCGAGCCGGCCTACAGCGTCGAAGAGGCGGAACGGATCGCCGCGAAACTCGGCTATCCCGTCGTCATCCGCCCCGCCTATACAATGGGCGGCACGGGCGGCGGCCTGGTTTACAACTTGGAGGAACTCCGCATCGTCGCCAGCAGGGGGATCGCCGCCAGCTTCGTGGGGCAGATCCTCGTGGAGGAGTCCGTCCTGGGCTGGGAGGAGTTGGAGCTCGAAGTGGTTCGGGATGCCAAAAACCAACTCATCACCGTCTGTTTTATCGAAAACGTCGATGCTATGGGGGTGCACACGGGCGATTCGTACTGCACGGCTCCCATGCTCACCATCAGCCCGGAACTGCAGCAGCGCCTGCAAAAATATTCCTATGACATCGTCCAGGCCATCGAGGTTATCGGCGGTACGAATGTCCAGTTCGCCCACAACCCGGAAACTGGCCGGGTCGTGGTCATCGAGATCAACCCTCGCACGTCCCGTTCGTCGGCGCTTGCTTCGAAGGCGACCGGTTTTCCCATTGCCCTGGTTTCTTCCATGCTGGCGGGCGGATTGACGCTCGATGAAATTCCTTACTGGCGGGAAGGAACACTTGACAAGTACACCCCTTGGGGGGACTACGTCGTGGTCAAGTTCTGCCGCTGGGATTTCGAAAAGTTCCCAGGCGCCGAAGACAAGCTGGGCACCCAGATGCGGGCCGTGGGCGAGGTCATGAGCATCGGCAAGACTTACAAAGAGGCCTTTCAGAAATCCATCCGCTCCCTGGAGAAGAATCGCTACGGCTTGGGGTTCGTAAAGAATCTCCACGAAAAATCCCTGGAAAACCTGATGGAACTTTTGGCCGAACCCTCCAGCGAACGGCAGTTCATCATGTATGAGGCCATCCGCAAGGGCGCCAACGTGGAGACTCTGTCCAGGCGCACCTACATCAAGCCCTGGTTCATCGAGCAGATGAAAGAACTTGTTGAATTGGAAGAGCAGATTCGCAAATATAAAGGGAAGAATCTACCCGATGCACTGTTGCGGCAGGCCAAGCAAGACGGCTTTTCCGATCGCTATTTGGCCATGCTTCTCGACGTCCCTGAAAAGAGCCTGCGCAGACAGCGTCTGGCCATCGGCATGGGACAAAGCTGGGAAGCCGTTCCGGTCAGCGGCGTGGAAAACGCAGCCTACTATTTTTCCACTTACAACGCCCCCGATACAGTGAGCGTCAGCCCCCGTCGAAAAATTATGGTGCTGGGCGGCGGTCCCAACCGGATCGGTCAGGGCATCGAATTCGACTACTGCTGCGTCCACGCGGCCTTTACGCTGCGCGATGAGGGCATCGAATCCATCATGGTCAACTGCAACCCAGAAACCGTATCGACGGATTACGACACATCGGACAAGCTCTATTTCGAGCCGCTTACGGTGGAAGATGTGCTAAGCATCTATGAGAAGGAAAAACCGGAAGGCGTGATCTGCCAGTTCGGCGGTCAGACGCCGCTCAATATTGCCGGCCAGTTGGCGGCGTCGGGCGTAAACATTATCGGAACATCTCCGGAAACCATTGATATGGCTGAGGATCGCGACCGCTTTGGCAAGCTCATGGAGCAGCTTGGCATTCCCATGCCGGCTTCGGGTATGGCAAGCACCTTGGACGAGGCGCTGGCGGTCGCCGGGCGAATCGGCTATCCTCTGATGGTGAGGCCGTCCTACGTTCTTGGCGGGCGCGGCATGGAAGTGGTGCACGATCAAGAAATGCTCAAGCACTACGTGGCGGCAGCCGTCGGTGTGACGCCGGAGCGCCCTATCCTGATCGACAAGTTCCTGGAAAACGCCATCGAGTGCGAGGCGGACGCCATTTCCGACGGAACAGACGCCTTCGTCCCGGCGGTGATGGAGCATATCGAGTTTGCCGGAATCCATTCCGGTGATTCCGCCTGCGTGATCCCCCCCATCAGCATCCCCGCACGGCATATCGACACGATCTGCGACTACACGCGCAAAATCGCCGTGGCTTTCAATGTCGTGGGCCTCATGAACATCCAGTACGCCGTCGCAAACGACGTCGTTTACATCCTGGAGGCCAATCCACGCGCCTCGCGGACAGTGCCACTGGTCTCGAAGGTCTGCAACATTTCCATGGCCCGTCTGGCCACACAGATCATGCTGGGTAAAAAGCTGTCCGACCTCAACCTGAAAACCCGGATGATCCCGCATTTCGGCGTTAAGGAAGCGGTTTTCCCCTTCAATATGTTCCAGGAAGTAGATCCGCTGCTGGGACCGGAAATGCGCTCCACCGGCGAAGTGCTCGGGCTGGCTGATTCCTTCGGCCTTGCGTTTTACAAAGCAGAGGAAGCGGCACAGCAGGTCCTTCCCAACGAGGGTACGGTCCTGATCACCGTCAACCCGGGCGATCAGGAACGCGTTCTGGAAGTGGCCAAGGCCTTCAAGGATCTCGGTTTCAAAATCAAGGCCACCAACGGCACACATCACTTTCTCGCAGAGCATGGCGTGGAAGCCGAACCGATTTTGAAAATGCATGAAGGCCGGCCCAATATCGTTGATGGAATAAAAAATGAAGAAATCCAGCTTGTTGTCAACACGCCCAGCGGTAAACTCAGCAAGCATGACGATTCGTACATCCGCAAAGCGGCCATCAAGTACAAGGTGCCCTATATCACGACGATTCCGGCGGCTGTCGCCGCCGCCAAGGGAATTACCGCCTTCCGGAAGGGACACGGCAGGGCAAAGTCGCTGCAGAATTACCACGCAGACATCAATTAGGACGGTTTCGCAAAAAGTCTTTTCGGTCCAGCCGGCTGCTGATGCTTACTTTTGATTTGCGACACTGCTGTCCAAGATAGCCTGAACAGAGCAATCCCGCTCCACCTGTTCGGGGAGGAATCACTCGGAGAATTACAGATCGTGATTAAGATGTTCCTGGGGGATGACCGGATTGCGACCAAGGCCTACCTCAAGCTCTTCATCGAGAAGATTGTGATCAACCTTCCCCGGATAGACAATCACCTGTAGGTCTAAGGTACTGCTGGCGGCACTGGAAAATAAAACGGCTGCAAGAAACAGTGACGTTCTTACAGCCGGAATGTGCTGGCTCCTCAGCGCGGACTCGAACCACGGACCCGATGGTTAACAGCCATCTGCTCTACCGACTGAGCTACTGAGGAATGTTTGGCTCAATCCTTATTCCATAAAGCAAGACCGCCTTGTTGTCAAGCGCGGTCTTGAAAAAACATATGAAAGTTGATCAGCGGCAGCTCATACAGGTGGACAGGACTGCCATCGGCGTCCCGGTCGTCCGGCTGATGTATTCCAGCTGCTCGATGGGCGCGAAGTAGCGTCCACAGGAATTGCAGGCGGCCATCTTGAAGACCTTGTTCCAGATCATGCGTTTGTCATCGACGGCTTCCATTTTCACATATCCCGTTGGACAGATATAAGCGCAGGAGCCGCAGCCGATGCATTTGTCGGCCGTGAATTCGATTTTCGGCGCGACCACATTGCGACCCAACCCGCAGTCGACAAAAGTCAGGGCTGAAACGCCCACGACATCCCTGCAGGTGCGGGTGCAAAGTCCGCAGAGGATGCAGTCATGGCCATCGCCTTCGGCCGGCGCAACGGCGACTCCCAGCTTCACGGCGATATCGCGGACGGCAACAGTGGTCGGATATTTGAAATAGAGCAATTCCGCGGCCAGTTTTCTCGCTTCCACAGCCTTGTCCGAGGCCGTTTTGACCTCCAGACCCTGATCTGCGGAAAGCTCACAGGCGGCGGCTAATTGCCATTTTCCGTTTGCCTTTACTTCCACCATGCAGAGGCGGCACGCCCCGAACGCAGCCAGCTCCGGATGGTAACAGAGAGTCGGCATGTCGATCCTCAAGTCATGGATCTTCTGTAGGACGCTGGCGCCCTCCTTCGCCTGAACGCTATTGCCGTCTATCGTCATATTTACCATTTGAAACCCCTTCAATTTCTGTTAGTTTTTAGTTCCGCAAACACGGGAACCTGGCTTCGGCGCCCGGATTCTGCTCCAGACAAGGAATGGCAGGGCAGCTTATTCCCAGACCATGAGCCGATAACAGCGCAGACATCGCCTCGCTTCAGCTATGGCTTCCGCGACGCTGAGGCCGCCCTCGACCTCTGCGACATTGTCCAGTCGTCTGGTGACATCAAGGAATGTCGCCTTTGCCGCAGCCTTTTTGACGACAAGCCCTGTATCCCGCTGGTTGCCGGTTTCAACGCCGGCGAAGGGATCCGGATCTAAATAGGCCTTCCCCTGCAGAGCGCAATCAATGCTGCGGGCGACTTTGTTGCCGGCATTAAGAGCTTCAATGAGGGTTGCCGGACCGCTGACGCAGTCGCCGCCGGCGAAAATCCCTTCCACGCTTGTTTTGAAGGTGACGGGATCGGCCTTGATCGCGCCCCAGTCTGTGGTCTGGACCCCTTCTTTGCCGGTAAAGAGAGACAGATCCGACTTCTGGCCGGTTGCGGCAATGACCATATCCGCTTTCATCTGCGCCTCCGAACCCTTGACCGGGATGGGCCGCTTGCGGCCGCTCTGATCGGGCTCGCCGAGTTTCATCTTGATATATTCGAGCCCCGTGACCTTGCCGTCTTTGGCCAGGATCTTCACGGGGGCCTTGAGATAATTGAATTTGACGCCCTCTTCCTGCGCCTCGCGGATCTCTTCGCTGCTTGCCGGCATTTCAGCCCGGGAGCGACGGTAAAGAATTTCGACTTCATTAAAGCCAAGACGGGCGCAACTGCGCGCGCAGTCGAGAGCCACATTGCCGCCACCGATAATGACGACTTTCTTCCGGGGCGCGACCTTGCCCCCCAAGTTCAGGTTCCGCAGGAACTCGGCACCCTGGATGAAGCCGTCATATCCGGCATCCTCTCCGTCGCAGCCGATTTTCGTTCCTACATGGGCGCCGATAGCCAGGAAGAGAGCCCTGTAACCTTGCTTCTTGAGGTCGGCCCAGTTGAGTTTTTCGATTTTGCTGTTATATTTGAACGCCACGCCCAGGCGCTTGATCAGATCCACCTCGTGATTCAGGATGTCCTTGGGGAGACGGTAATCGGGAATCCCCACGGTCGCCATGCCGCCCGCACGGGGCAGAGCTTCAAAGACCGTGACCGCATAACCCATCCGGCACAGATGATAGGCCGCCGCCAACCCGGCCGGACCGGCTCCGATCACAGCAACTTTGTCCTTTTTGTCTTCAACGGCTACCGAAAGCGCAGAGGCGCCTCCCGCAAGGTCCGCGTCCGCTGCCGAGCGTTTGAGAAGCCGAATTGCCAGCGGCTCGTCGATCGCTTTGCGTACACAGGCGCTCTCGCAGGGATGCGTGCAGGCACGCCCGATCACACCGGGCATGATACAGCGCTCGCGGATCAGATTGAGAGAATCGCCGAAACGGTCGTTTCTGATGAGTTCAATATAGCCCGGAATGTCGAGGCCGGCCGGACAGGCTTGCATACAGGGGGCTGTCACGGCCACACCATAGGACTTTTCCGCCAGTTTCGCCTTGCCTTCCGCAAGGGCCGTGAAGTCCGCCTTGTAGTATTTTACGGCGTCCAGCACGGGCGTAAGTGCCGTCGCGCGGCCGAAATTGCACTTGGCATTCAGGGCAACCCCGCGGGCAATCGTTTCAATCTCCATAGGATCCTTCTTGCTCCCCTTGCCAGCCGCCATGCCTTTCAAAATGGCCATGACCTTATCGATGCCGATCATGCAAACGGAACATTCGCCGCAGGACAGCTTTCGAGCCTCCTTGAGATAGGCTAGGGTCAGGGACAGGACGTCCGCCCGGGGATTCATCACTACCATGCCGTTCCATCCCATCAGGGCCGCGATGCTCCTTCCGCCGGGCTGCAAGGGAAGTTTCAGCTCCGCGTTCTTTGCGGCTTTGGCTCCGGCGCCTTTACGATTATCTAGAATTTTGCCGTTCCAACTGCTAAATGCGACTGTATTCATGCTTAAGCCACCTTATCTGTAATTTTATGGTTAGCGTCCCGGTTTCACGACCACGGAACGGAAGTCTTCACCTTGTGCAGCAGCTTCGCGTATTCCTGATCGACGCGGGCCTGGACCTTTGCGATATCCGACGGATCCAGATGCCGGAACCGTCCCTGAATCTTTAAATAATCTCCCACGGGCCGGCGGGGCTCCGGGGGGTCGACGGTCATACGGTATTTGCCGTTTTCAACCTCGTAGAGAGGAAACATGCCCGTCTCCACGACCAGGCGGCCCAGCTTGACCGCCTGTTCGGAAGGCGCACGCCATCCCGTGGGGCACGTCGTGTAGACATGGATATAGGCGGGCCCCTTGGTCTCCTTGGCCTTTTTCACCTTTTCCATGAGGTCCAGCGGGTAGCTCGGACAGGCTGTGGCCACATAGGGCACGTTGTGGGCCACCATGATCTCGGCCACATTTTTCTTTCCGGTCCGCTGCCCCTTGACCACTTTGCCCGCGGGCGAGGTCGTCGTCGACGCCATGAACGGCGTTGAGGAGGAGCGCTGGATGCCTGTATTCATGTAGGCTTCGTTGTCGAGGCAGAAGAAAACCATGTCATGGCCGCGCTCCATAGCGCCCGACAGGGCCTGCATGCCGATGTCGGCCGTCCCGCCGTCGCCGGCGATGGCCACGGACTTCACGTCGCGGTCGGCGATCTTACCCTTGCGGCGCAGGGCCTTGAGCCCTGCCTCCACGCCGGAACCAACGGCTGCTGCGTTTTCAAAAGCCACGTGGATATAGGGTGTCTGCCAGGCCGTCGTGGGATAGGCCGTGGAGATGATTTCCATGCATCCCGTCGCATTGGAGACGACCACATCTTCCCCCAGAGCCTTCATGATCAGGCGCAGCCCCAGGACTTCCCCGCACCCCGAACAGGCGCGGTGGCCTGAACTGATAAATTCTCTTTTTTCAACCAGTTTGGGCACATATATTTCAAAATTCTGCACGGTATTCATCATTCTCTCACCCCGTAAAATTCATAGGTTTCGTCTTTCTTCTTTCCGGCCCGCTCGACCATGTCGATAAAATTCTCCACCTTGATGTCGCGGCCGCCGAGCCCCATGAGGAAATTGACGATGCGCGGTCTCGACTTGTCATGGAACAGCAGCGATTTGATTTCCGTGGCCACGGGGCCGCCGGCGCCGCCGAACGAAACGGCTCGGTCCATGACAACGAGCGTCTTAGAGCCTTTGATCGCGGCCCGAAGCTCTTCCGTGGGAAAGGGCCTCCAGAGTCTCAGTTTCACGAGTCCGACAGGCTTGCCCGCCCTGCGCATCTCATCGACGGCCACAGACGCCGTCTCGCCCATGGACCCCATCGTCAGAATCAGCGTCTCTGCGCCTTTTGTCTTGTATGTTTCCACGGGTTTATAGGCCCGGCCGAACTGCTTTTCCCATTCTTTCCAGATCTTGATGATCGTCTTTTTTGAATTGATGAGCGCCGCATCCTTGGCTTTCATCGTTTCCGTGAAAATATCCGGCATATTGAAACACCCCATCGACAGGGGCTTGTCCGGATGCAGCGTTGCATAGGGAACGCGGTCCGGCAGGAACTTGTTGACTTCCTCCTGGGTCGGTAATTCCAGCGGCTCGATCATGTGCGTTAATTGAAAGCCGTCGATGTTCAAAACGATCGGCAGCATCACGTCGGGATGTTCGGCAATCTTGAAGGACTGGATGGTCATATCGATGACCTCCTGTCCGTTTTCGGCATGCATCACAATCCAGCCGCAGTCCCGCTGCGGCATGATGTCCGTATGGTCGTTCCAGATATTGAGCGGCCCCGAAACGGCGCGGTTCGCATTGCCCATGACCACGGGAAGCCGCATGGCCGAAACGATGGGCAGGATTTCATGCATATACATCAGGCCCTGGGAGCTCGTGGCTGTGTAGACCCGGGCGCCCGTTGCACTGGCGCCGGCACAGGCGCTGATGGACGAATGCTCCGACTCCACCGTAATGAACTCCGCATCGATGCGTCCGTCATGAAAAATGTCCGATAAATGTTCGGCGATATGGGATTGTGGGGTAATCGGATAGACCGCCGCCACATCGATATTGCACAGGCCGACAGCCTCTGCCGCCGCAATGCCCACTTCCATTCCAATGCGTTTGCCCATGTTACACCTCCTCCTCAGCCATGGCGATGGCCAGCGGCCAGCATTCATGTGCGCAGATGCCGCAGCCCTTGCAGTAGTCCAGATTCGCCTCAAAAAAGCCCTCGGCGGTCTCGGAGATGCAGCCTTCCGGGCAGAAGATGTAACAGATGCCGCACTTGATGCATTTGCCGTTGTCCCAGAGGGGACGCTGGGCCCGCCAGCTGCCAGTTTTATAAGTGCTGGCGTTTCCCGGGGTAAAAACGATGCATCCGGGGTTCACTTCCTGCCAGGCTTCCGGCCATTTCTTCTGTTTCATGAAAACACCTCAATGGTTTACTTTGTTATTTTGACGCTGTCATAGGCCCGCTTCAGGGCATTTTTGTTTTTCGCAGCGATGCGGCCGAATCGCTCCTCGATGGGGGCGTTCAGAGATTCGAACTTCAGCACGCCCGTCGCCTTTAGAACCGCGCCGATCATGGTCGTATTGGCGATGGGAATCCCCAGCTCCTCACGCGCGATATGCGTCGCGTCCACCGTTGCAAGCCTTCCTTTGTATTTGAGCGTATTCCGGATTTCCTTCTCCGGCTTCGCCGTATTGACGATCAGCAAGCCTTTGGGTTTGAGGCCGTCCGTCACGTTGACCAGCGTCATGAGGCTCGGATCGAGGACCACCACGACATCAGGCTGATAGATCCCGGACCGGATCCGGATGGGCTTCTCAGACACTCGGTTATAAGCCATGACAGGCGCGCCGCGGCGTTCAGGACCGAACGCCGGAAAGCCCTGGGCATATTTCCCTTCCTCGATCGCCGCCAGGGCCAGCAGTTCCACCGAGGTCACGGCTCCCTGGCCCCCTCTTCCATGCCACCTTACTTCAATCATGTGCCTGTTCTCCCTGTCTGTTGGATTGCTCTGTCTATTTATAAAAAAAAGTTCTACGAATGCCTGGCTTCCTTATTAGAAATCAATTTGTCTGTCAATAAAAAATTTAGCCGCTCTCAAAAAAACCGGATGCCTCGCGATACAGATCTGCGCCCCGCATATCGTTGACGACCACGAGCGGCAACCTTTCAACCTTCAGCCGCAGAATGGCCTCCGGCCCCAGATCATCATACGCCGCCACGGCCGCCCTTTTGATGCATCGGGCCGTCAGGGCCGCAACGCCGCCGATGGCCCCGAAGTAAATGGCTTGATGTTTTTTTATCGCATCAACGACCTCCGGTGACCGCATTCCCTTGCCTATCATGCCACGCAATCCGGCGTCAAGCAGGCGCGGCGTGAAAGCATCCATTCGGCCGCTCGTCGTCGGCCCAATGGAACCGATGATCTGTCCGGGCCTGGCGGGCGTCGGGGCGGCGTAGAACATGACCTCGTCCCGAAGATTTATGGGAAGGCTCTCTCCCCGGACAAGCGCCTCAAACAGACGGCGGTGCGCCGCATCGCGCCCGGTATAGACCCAGCCGCTCAACAAAACACTGTCGCCCACATTCAGGCCCGCGCGGACATCGACTCCCAAGGGAGTCCGGATTTCAAAAGGCTCTCTCATGACAGACAATGCTCCGTGAATCAGATGACCGCCTCCTTGTGCCGGACGGCGTGGCACTGAATGTTCACGGCCACGGGCAGACTGGCGATATGGCAAGGCATCATTTCACAGTGGACGGCCAACGATGTGGTCGCGCCGCCGTAGCCTTGGGGACCGATCCCGAGCCGGTTGATCTCCGCGAGCAGCTCCTCCTCGATCTTTGCCAAACGTTTATCCCGTCTGTTGGGTTCCCCCAGCGGCCTCAGCACGGCCTTTTTCGCCAGGATGGCCGCCGTTTCCAGATTACCGCCGATGCCTACCCCGATCACGGTCGGCGGACAGGGGTTTGGCCCCGCTTTGGTTATCTGGTCGAGAACATGCCGTTTGATCCCGTCCATTCCCGCCGCAGGCATCAGCATGGCAACACTGCTCATGTTTTCGCTGCCACCTCCTTTGGGCATGACCCTGATCCTGATCTCGCAACCGGGAACGATTTCAACATGAACAATCGCCGGCGTGTTGTCTCCGGTGTTGAGCCGGGTCAAGGGATCGCAGATCGATTTGCGCAGGAATTCTTCCCGATAGGCCCGACGGACGCCCTCTTGGACGGCTTCGGAAAAATCGCCGCCTGTCACATGTACGTCCTGGCCCATCTCGACGAACACAATCGCAAGCCCCGTATCCTGACACAGCGGCATGCGATCCTCACCGGCGATCCGGGCATTTTCAAGGATCCTTTCAAGGACATGGATGGCTCTTGCGGATCTTTCTGATTCTTTGGCCCGCGCCAGCAGGCAAACGGCGTCCGCTCCGAGCTCGATGTTGGCCTCGATAAATAGCTTTTTTACGGTTTCGGCAATCATCCGTGCGGAGATGTCGCGGCAAGAAGGCATGAGGTCACATCCCCCGCCGGAATTCAATGGATTTGGCCAGCGTCATGCGGTCCGTATATTTCAGGTCGCCTCCCACGGGTACACCGAGCGCGATCCGGCTTACGCGTACGTCCAGACCCCGGACGAGTTTCATGATCAACAGGGCTGTGGATTCCCCCTGCACATTGGGGTTGGTCGCCAGGATGATTTCCCGGACGCTCTCTCCCGTGATCCGTTCGGCGAGTTCGTTGAGCCGCAAATGCTCCGGCCCGATGCCGTCCAGGGGCGCCAAGACGCCGTGCAGGACGTGATAGGTTCCCCGGAAGCTGCCGCTGTCCTCGATCGCAATCAGCGAGTCCGGCTCTTCCACCACACAGATCACCTGCCTGTCCCTGGTTTCGTCCAAGCAGATCTCGCATCGCTCAGCTTCCGCCAGATTGAAACAGACGCGACACAAACGGATTTTCCGCTTCACGTCCAAGATGCTCTCGGCCAGCCGGACGGCGTCTTCCTCGGAAAGGCGAAGAATGTGATTGGCCATCCGCGTGGCCGTTTTTTCACCGATCCCCGGAAGCCGTTCCAGTTCCCGGATCAGCCGTTTAATCGGCAGTGCATATCCCGTCATCGATCAGGCCTCCGGCTCAAGTCAGGCCGGGGATGTTGATGCCGCCGGTAATCTTCGCCATTTCCGCCGAGGCCATTTCCTGGGCCTTGCGCATGCCCTCGTTGACCGCGGCCATGATAAGATCCTGGAGCATATCAATATCTTCCTGGTTAACGACTTCCTTTTCGATCTTCAGGGAAACCAGCTCGTGCTTGCCGTTCACGAGCACGGACACCATCCCCCCCCCGGTGCTGGCCTCAACGGTTTTCAGGGCCAGTTCATTCTGCAGGCTGGCCATTCGTTCCTGGAGTTTCTTTGCCTGTTTCATAATATTGCCGAAGTTTTGCACGGATTGAAAACCCTCCTCATTAATTTATCAACGATCCTGAAAAAGCCCTTCCCTTTTCATATCCTGTCAGCCGGAATTCTCCCGGGGAATCACATCCCGGATTTCCGCCCCTTCAAATACATCCAGAACTTTCTGCAGGAGCGGCCGGTTGAGCGCCTGCCTTTTTATTTCCTGCAGTCTGCCGTTTCTGCCGCCGTTTATCCGGTCCGGAGCGTCCTTTTCAAGGTCCACCGCCAGGGTTTCAATGGTGACCCGGACATTCTCATGAAAAAAATCTCTCGTCATCTCGGCGATCCGGTCTTTTTGAGACTTGTCATTCATGTCATCAAGAAAGATATAGTCCTGTTGAAAACCGATCCGCAGGCACCCTTTTTCGTAGCCGATCATTTTGCCCGGTTCAATCTTGGACCACAGCGGGTGGCTTTTCTTCTTCACAAAATCCTTGAAAGCCTCCCAGAGAAGCTCCGGATCCTGTCCCTCACGGATTTCATGGTCACCCCCGCTCGGAATGGCAGAATTCTTTACCGGGGCTGTGTATCCCCCTTTCCCGGCGGTAGAGGCGGGAGTCCGAAAGGGATGGGCTGCGGAAAAGGAAGAATCCCCCGACAGCACGGATGCGGCCGGCGGCGGCCCACCCGGAGAAAGCTGCCGTTCGAGGTCTTCCATCCGGGATAGAACCTCTTCCACGGACACCAAGGGTTCCAAGTAACACATTCTGGCCAGGATTGCCTCCAGATTCAATCTTGGATTCTGGCTCCGTCTGACGTTTTCTTCTTCCGCCATCGACAGATCCAGAAGTCCCTGCAGCGTTTCCCTGGAAACAGGCCCGGCTTGCATTTTAAGTCTGGCCAAGTCTTCATCGGCCACATCCAGGAATTCCCGATCCTGCCCCGCAATTTTCGTCAGCAGCAGATTCCGGAAATGCACCAGGAGCGTCTGATAGAAGTACTTCATGTCCAGTCCGGCATAGTATCCCTCTTCGATGATCTTCAGGCAACGGCCCGCATCCCGTGCAAAAACGGCCTCGGACAGCTCATAAAGGAACCGTCTGTCCATCAGTCCCAGCAATTCTTCAATATCCTGATCCTTGATATCGGTCCCGACAAAGGCGATTGCCTGATCAAAAATACTCTGGGCATCCCTCATACTGCCATCACCCGCCGCGGCAATCGAGGTCAGGCCACGCTCCGAGATCTGAATCCCCTCTGCCTGGGCAATCTTTTTCAGATTTTCTGCAATGGCACGAATGGAAATCCGCCGGAAATCATACCGCTGACAGCGCGACAGGATTGTCGCGGGAATTTTGTGTGTTTCCGTCGTGGCAAAGATAAAAACAACATGCGGCGGCGGCTCCTCTATGGTTTTCAAGAGTGCATTGAAGGCTGCTTTCGACAGCATATGGACTTCATCGATGATGTAAATCTTATAGCGGGACGACAGTGGCAGGAATTTTAGTTTTTCCTGTAATTCCCGGATCTCATCGATACCTGCGTTAGAAGCCCCGTCGATTTCCCGAACATCCATGGCAATTCCCGCTGTTATTTCGCGGCAGTTCGTGCACTGGTTGCAGGGCGTCTGCGCCGGACCCGTTTCACAGTTCAACGCCTTGGCCAGAATCCGGGCCACGGAGGTCTTGCCCACCCCCCGCGGACCGCTGAAAATGAAGGCATGGGCGATGCGCTGATATTGGATGGCATTCCGGAGAGTCTTGACCGCCTGTTCCTGGCCGATCACGTCTTCAAATGTCTGGGGTCTCCATCTGCGGGCTAAAACTAGATAGTCCATAGGCTCCTGTGATATTTGTCCCTGCCGACAGGACATCATGGGGGCGCTCTTCCTCTTTCTCAGCGGTTGTGCAAAGCGCTCTCACCGGGAAGGAAGAAACCGATTCAACGATCTAAAAAGACCAGGGGATAACATGATAGCCGGGCTGACCCGCAGCACACATCGGACATTGCTACCGCTGCTTCCTTCCGGACCTGACGGGGTTCACACGCCTCCGTTGCACAGGGCCCGGCTATCAATCTCTGCTCATAGGGCGCCATTGGGAGGGGCAAACCTGGCCGGCTACATGTCACCCCGTCTCCAATGACTCAAGCCCCGATAAAAAGACACCGTCGCCATGGTTATAAATGGCGGAGAGAGGGGGATTCGAACCCCCGGTACACCTTTGTGGGCATACACACGATTTCCAGTCGTGCTCCTTCAGCCGCTCGGACATCCCTCCCTCATCATGGCCTGCATGAGAGCTTTGAAAATTTACACATAAGGCCGTTCCGATCAGCCCTGAGACAAATAATTTTCTATTATAACAGACGGAAAACATTGGATTCGCCGCTTCAATAACCATTTTTCAGCGGCCATGCAAAGCTTTCTTCTGATCTCAATGGCGGAGAGAGGGGGATTCGAACCCCCGTGAGAGCTTTTGGCCCCCAAATCGATTTCGAGTCGATCCCGTTACGACCACTTCGGTACCTCTCCGCATGATCTCAACCCGAAATGGGTCGCGATATTATCCTCTTTTCCATGAAAAATCCACTCAAAATTTCCGCACATATTTCTTCGAGTATTCCGCCGGTTACATCAACCCGGTGATTGAGTCTTTCGTCCTGCAGCAGTTTGTAAAGCGAGGCAACCCCACCGCTTTTAGGGTCCCTCGCGCCATACACCAGCCGGTTGATCCGGGCATGGATCATGGCGCCGGCGCACATGATACAGGGCTCCAGGGTGACATAAAGGGTGGCCTCCGTAAGACGGTAGTTTTCCAGCCGCTCAGCCGCCTGACGGATGGCCAGCATCTCCGCATGGGCGGAAGGGTCATGACCGGCAATGGAGCGGTTATGGGCTGCGGACAGAACTTCTTCGCCGCGGATCAGAACGGCTCCCACCGGGACTTCGCCCTCTTCCCGGGCCAGCCGGGCCTGAATAAGCGCCAGGCGCATGAATTTCTCGTCTATTCCCCGATTCATGAAATCACGACACCGTTCAAACCTCTCTTTTTAGGAATATTTTGCTTTTTTTCAACAGATTGCCCTATACTGAAGACCATGAAAGGCATCTTCCGACTGACATCGCAAAGACTTCTGATTATCGCCGCCGTCGCCTCCGTTACCGGCCACCTGCTGATGCTTTCCATGGCCGGCCTGATTATTCCGGGCACCGATCCCTTACAATCGACGGTGTTTACGGTGGAACTCCGCGAATCGCATGAACAGCCGGAAGACGCCGAACCGCAACAGGACAGCCAGCAGCCGATGGCAAGCGATCCTGTCGCCCGCCGCCAAATCTTCCGCGAGGAAACGGTCGATCTGGGCAACCGGGACAGCAGATATATCCCCTACTTAATGAAAACAAGGGAAAAGATCAACAAGTTGTGGGTTTATCCCCGGCAGGCCTATGAACACCGGGAAACCGGCAGCGTGATTGTGCGTTTCTCCATTAACCGGAACGGTCGCCTGCATCAGAGCCGGATCGAGGAATCCTCCGGCTTCGCTGCGCTCGATCAGGACGCCTTGGGCGTCATTCATGCGGCAGCCCCTTTCTATCCCTTTACAGCAGACATGGATATCTCCAGGCTCCATATCATCGCCACATTCAAGTACCGCCTGGATGACTAATTCCATTTCTAAATCAAAGCGCTATCTTTGTTGGCATCGTCGTCGGCTTCCTCGACGTATGTGCAATACGCCTCGTCGCCTCCTCCTTGCCGCCTCGATATCATCTCTGATTTAGAAATGGACTGACCCGGCAATAAATGACGGCTTCGTAAAAAGCTCCGCAGGCAAGGCGCATGGGGACATGACGTAGTCGTGTCCCCATCCAAGCGAGGCGTACTTGGTCGTACGCCGCAACGACGAAGGATGAAACGCAACGCAGCGTCCGGACTTTTTACGAAGCCGTCATATCTGGGAAATCAGCTCGGTCAAATGACGGTTGAGCTCCAGCAGCCGGTCTCTGATTTCCGTCTGCTCCACCCAGGCACGGTCTTTCAGTTTTGCCTGACGGTCCCGGACCTGTGCCAGCCGGGCGTCCATTTCACCAAGCAAATAGGCCCAATCGATGCGCGGCGCCGCTTTTTCCGGACAGGTCACGCGCTCCAGGATTTCACCCGGTCTGAGCGTGCTTTCTTCTAGGTAATCGGGAATGAAAACTTCGTGCCCGAATTTCTCCCGGATGAGCCCTGCCAGAACCTGCTGTGCAGAATATTCGCCATGCACAAGAAAGACCTGCATGGCCGGGTTTTTGAAGTGGCTCAGCCAGTCCAGAAGTTGCGTCTGTCCGGCGTGGGCGGAAAAACCGTTGATCGTGAATACTTTGGCTTTTATATTTACGTCTTCATTAAAAATCCGGACCTTTTCGGCGCCGTCGACAATTTTACGGCCTGTCGTTCCCTGGGCCTGGAACCCGACAAACACAATACTGGCCCCTTCACGCCACAGGTTGTGTTTCAGATGATGCTTGATCCGTCCCGCATCGGCCATGCCGCTCGCAGAAATCACGATGGCCGGCCCGGACAGGTTGTTGATGGCCATGGATTCTTCCGTCGTCGGCGTAAAACGGATTTGAGCAAGACGCAGCGGGTCTTCTCCTTTATTTATCAACTGCCGGGTTTCTTCATCGAGATAGGCCGTATGGCGGCGAAAAATCTCCGTTACCTGGATGGCCATGGGACTGTCCAGATACACGGGCATATCAGGCGGAAGTCTGCCGTCCTTCGACAGCAGATACAGACAGTACATCATTTCCTGTGTCCGCTCTACGGCGAAAGCGGGAATAATGACTTTCTCCCGATTGCCGTAGCTGTATGCAATAGCTTCTGCCAGTTCATTGAGGCTGTCTTCTTCATCCTTATGGTTCCGGTTGCCGTAAGTGGACTCCATGAAAAGAAAATCCGCCGACCCGACCACGCTGGGGTCTTCCATGAGCAACTGGGCCGGACGACCAATATCTCCGGAAAACACGAGTTTCATGGGACGGCTGTTGTCTTCGAGTTGAATCTCAATCAATGATGCGCCTAAAATATGGCCCGCGTCCTTGAAATTGACGGTCATGCCCGGCAGAGGTTCAAACATCTCATCGTATGAAACGGTCTGGATCAATGGAAACGTGTCCTCTGCATCCTTTTTCGTGTAAAGGGCCCGGACATTTTTTCCCCCATGACGGAGCTGCTTTTTACTTTTCCATAGCGCTTCCATCTCCTGGATATGGGCGCTGTCCAGCAGCATGATTTTAAGCAGGTCCCGGGTCGGCTCTGTGGTATAGATCTTCCCGCGGAACCCCTTCTGCACCATGCGCGGCAGCAGGCCCGAATGGTCGATGTGAGCGTGGGTAATCAGAAAAAAATCGATCCGGTCGGGCTCATAGATATCCACCTCCCAATTGCGCTTTTCAATTTCCGCATTGCCCTGATGCATGCCGCAGTCCACGGCAAAGCGATGGCCGCCGGTTTCCAGGATAAAGCACGAACCCGTAACGGTGCGCGCCGCGCCCATAAACTTGATTTTCATCGGTTCTATTTTCCTTCCCGCAGTATTTTTCAATGGCTTTGAAAATCGCCCCGTGATGTCCCGCTGGGGAGCATAACGGCGATGGATCGCTCATGATAAGCGATCCATCGTACTGGCTCTCCATGATCACGGGGACAAAGCTCTGTCTCAGTTGACGCAGATTTTCGTAAACCGGATCATGTTTTCATCTTCACCCATGGTGATCAGTTTGTCTCCTTTTTCGATAACGTAACTAGCCAACGGGTTGAAGATCATCTTTCCGGAGTCCTTTTTCACAGCAACGATAATGAGCCCAAAGTTATGGCGGATTTCCGATTCTTCCAGGGATTTGCCGATAACGGGCGAACCTTCACAGACGGATATTTCCTCCATTCTCAACTCCAGGCTCTGCCGGCGGGTGGTGATTTCAATGAAATCAAGCATGGCCGGCCTCAGAATCGCCATGGCCATCCGCATTCCGCCCAGGGTATAGGGAGACATGACGCGGTCCGCCCCCGCCCGGAGTAGGCGGTGCTCCGACTCCTCCCCTTCCGAGCGGGACAGAACATAGATATCCGGATTGAGCTCTTTGGCCGTCAGGATGACATAGAGGTTCTCTGCATCCGTGGGCAGTACGCAGACAATGCCTTTTGCCCGCTTGATCCCCGCTGCGAGGAGCGACTTGTCCTGCGTGGCGTCTCCTCGATAATACACAAAGTCATCTTCTTCGATCCTCTGAATGACTTCGGTATTGCTGTCAATGACGACAAAATCCATTTTGTCGGCTTTCAATTCACGGCAAATCAGTTGGCCGATCCGTCCGCATCCGCAGATAATATAATGATTTTTCATTTTTTCGATCATTTTTCCCTGTTTTCCCCTCCCTGACATGGATAACAGACGTGCTTCGATCATGGCCTCGGCAAGCAGGCCGACTGTGTAAAGCGTGGTGCCGACACCAAAGATGATCAGAATCGTGGTGAATAATTTCCCCTCCCCGGTCCGGGGCGTATAGTCACCGTACCCGACAGTTGAAATCGTCTGGATCGTCGTATAGAGGGATTCCAGGAAATTCCACCCTTCGATCAGGTGATATCCCAAAGTGCCAACAATAATGATTATCAACAACCCAAACAAGGCCACTTTAAGCTTGTCTTTGTTGACCAGGCTCACCATTGAGGTATCTTCACCTTTGCAGTCATCTTAATTGATATGGATTGATTGGTTCGACAGTTTCATAAAAAGCTCCGCAGGCCAGGCACGAAGCCCCTCCTGAGGAGGGGCTTACGCTGCAATAAGCCTGTCCCGGCGAAAGCCGGGGAAGAATGAAGCGCAACTTGAGCATCCGGTCTTTTTCGAAGCTTTCATCATTAACTGAATTCACCATGTCACATCAAGGCATGGCACGCCGCCAATAAGACACAGAAGTGCTTTTGTGTCAATGGGTTTGTGGCAAGGCGCGGGATCGTTCACGACACCGGCCGGAACTGATTCCAGTTGAAAATGGTGCTTGTCAGTCAAGCGGAAAATTGCTAAGAAAGACATATTTTCTGAAAGGATTGACCATGGGCGAAGGCATCTCTGATTATACGAAATTCTGCGTGGATCTGCGGCGGCACATGTGGATGGCCGGCGTGGAAACGGAATTGCGACGGCTGATTTGGCAGATCGCCGTGACCGGCAAATATATTTCCGCAAAGATACACGAATCGAACCGGAAACTGGCCGGTTTCAAGAATATATACGGGGAAGAACAACTGGCCCTGGACAAGAGTTCCGATCAGATCCTTAAAAACCAGTTGCAGTTCTCAGGTTTTGTCCGGGAATACGCCTCGGAGGAACAGGATGCCGTGGTTGGGATCGGAAAAGGAACGGAAAAATATTTTGTCACGGCGGACCCGCTGGACGGCTCCTCGCTCGTGGACACCAACCTGTCGATCGGAACCATCATCGGCATCCACAACGGATCGATGATGGGGGTGGGTAGACAAACCATGGTGGCCGCCCTTTACATCACCTACGGCCCCCTGATTACGATGGTCTATTCGGCGGGCAAGGGCGCCCATGAATTCGTCCTGAACCGCGAAGGCGAATATGTGCTCTCACAGGAAAATATCACGCTCAATGAAAAGGGCGACATTTACAGCCTGGGCGGCCTGCGGAAAGACTGGACGCCGGAGCATTTGCGTTTTGTCGAATTCCTTGAAAAGCAGGGGTATAAACTGCGTTACAGCGGTGGATTCGTTCCGGATATCAATCAGATTCTCATTAAAAACGGCGGCATTTTTACGTACCCGGCCCTGAAAAAGAGCCCCGCAGGCAAGCTGCGCCTGTTGTTCGAACTGCAGCCGATGGCCTTCCTGATCGAACAGGCGGGCGGCGGCGCTACCGACGGTAAAACCAACATCATGGACATTCCGGTGGAAGACATCGGCCAGCGAAGCCCCATCTATATCGGCAGCCGGTTTGAGGTGAAAAAGGCCAAGGCGTTCCTGCTAACGGCTTAAGGTCTCAACGGGTCGACAAAAAACAATTCAAGGTCGGATAAGGCTTCAGATCCCTTTTGCTGAAGTTTCTCGCGGGGCCGGTCTAATTTAGGAATGTCAGATATTTTCTTCATGTCTATCACCTTATGACTATGACTATTTGGTTTCCGCTAAATATCCCGTTCTGCCGTAACACGGATAACCCTGTTTATCCTTATGCTTGCCCAACTTCATATTGTAGTTCTTATGGATGAATCGTTTTCCACATGCATAACACTCGATCACATAGCTCGGTCCATGATGTGCTTTGAGGCTCCTGGAAGGGGTCTGTCTGTATGCAGAACGGCCAAGTGATCGAGAAACGCGCTGAGTAACGGGGGCGCTTAAGGGCGCCGACGGCGTCAGTTCAATGGCATATTTCGGAATGAACGGAATATCTGTGGCAGAGGCACCTTCAATCTGATCAATCCGATACGCTCGATGTTCGCCACTGGCGTGACGGATCGCATGCAACAGGAGATTGCCGTCCTTTGTACGCCGCAAAGAATAAGGTTCAATCAGTCTTTTTGTTCGTTTGTATGCCAAATCGACACAGAGGCGATTGGCTGCGGCAAAACGAATGATCTCAAGCGGAACTTTCTGACCCCAGGATTGAGCCCACGAAGGCGGATGCCAGATGCCGTCTTCTTGCGGTTGAACGGGATAGGGTGCGGCTTCGATTTTTGCTGCTATGCCGTAGAGCCATTCGAAGACTTGAGGAAGTTCCTGCCAGAATTGATTGAATGGCGGAAGAGCCGGTAATTGATGGGCAAGCATATTTGCCCACTCAGATTCCAGCTCAACACGCTCCGGTTTGCTTTCCAGTTGCGCCATAGAAGGAAGGTCTATTCCCTTAAACCTGCATTTTTTCTCCAGCGTGCCTAGAAGTAAGGCGCGGTCAGGTTTCATATCGCTGTGCCGGGCCAGATGAACGACGTCGTAGAGATCACGCGGTCTTTCTCTTTCCGCCAGCGCTCTTATTTTTTCCGCAAAAAGTTCTTCATAGGCATAACACCGGACATGAATACCGCCTTCAGGTGAGTCTGTGTACGGATGGTGAACTTCGCGGGTAATTGGATCAAGCACAAGTGTTTCATCATCGGTGATATCTAATTTGATGCGGGGGATTGATCCCCCTTGCTTTAACGGGCCGCGATATTCGATTCTACCTTCCACCGAGTGTCGGCCACGCGGGTTCTCGTAAACCTCAAAACGGAACGTATCAACTGGTATCTCAATACCGCACTGATCGTATATCCATTCTGCAATCTCAGTGAAAGTATCTACTAAAAACTTTTCCTGAATATGTTCGGGATCAATGATTGTGAAATCGAGATCCTCTGAGAAACGGTACGTTTCAAAGAAACACTTCTTCAAACAGGTGCCGCCCTTGAAAATCCATTTTGACTGTAGCGCGGAATGGTTAAAAATACCTGCAAGCACCCAACCAAGAACATAGTCTTTCTCAATGATATCCGGCCTTAAACCGAGTTCACGGGAGAAATTCATTGTTTCTTGCTTACTGATCAACTTTATTGCTCCTTAACCCATCCGGCGGGAACCCATAATTTCCATGCCGTTATTAATTTATCTGCCGGCATTGACGGATCAATCCTGGCATTTCCTTTTGTCAAACGGGATCGGCACGCTGAAATCAAATCCTCTTCCGTGGGCGCAAAGCGCGAAGTCAGAAATCCCAGGCGTTTGAACACAGCGCCATTTCCCAGGATGTCCGCATATCTGATCAACAAATCCGTATCTTTGCTTTTTGAATTCATGTAATTCCGGAAAACATCAACGGTGGGGCGCAGGCCGCCTCCCAGGGCCGGATCATTCAACATGTCCAACACAGTTCGCGTCGGATCGGACACATTCATTTTTACCTGATCTCGCCAAACGGGCTTCATTCCAAACAAGGCCTTATCCGAAATTGTGCGTAACAGGAATCCGCTCCCTTTAATAACGGGCTTACGGTTTCGAGGCTTAAGGGTGGTCATAACCACGATGGTGCGGAAGATCTGTTCTGTCAGTTCCCAATACTCCGCTGCGCTCCATCCGCCGATATAGCAGGGGGAAAAGATGCGCTCAGCAACGATCCAGGGATCTTCGAGAGCAATGTCCGCAGAAGGAGCCTCCAGAGGGACAGGGACATACAGACCCCGCTGGACGCGTGATACCCATCCCTGCTGCATCCAGCGGGAAAGGATCTTCGCGGCTTTGTCAGCGGATAGTTGCAGAATCTCAGCGACTTGCTTGACAGAAATAGTGCCCTTCGTCTCCCGGACGACCCTGGCGAGCCGGACTCTTGATTTTTTTCCTAATCCTGAAATAGTCTGCATAAGTACACTCTAAGCGTAATAATTCACTCCTGGTGCGAACCATAGCACACGCAATGTACTTTTCACAAATTTATTAAACATAAGATTAAATTTGATAGATAACTTCGCGCCCGGTCAAGATTATTTGATTAGTTTTTTCAACACTTATTTCAGAGTGCTCGGGACATTAGCAAGAGTCTCCATATTCCATGAATTTGATCTGCAGGAAGTTGCGTTACCATATACCACAAGGGCTCACGAAACTTATTAGCCAGCAATGGGGACACATTGAATAGCTTTTCAACAAGCTCTGAGAAAAATTTGCTGTTTTGACGCTGATCGCCTTGATGAAGTGATATTCTATAAGCTACATCAATGAGGAACAATAAAATGTCTTCATCGGAAGGTTGAGTGTCATCAGTTTTACTATCTTCATGGAGTGCTATTTTTTTATTTATCTGATCAGCGACTTTTATCAATCCATTAATAAAGTAATCAAAAAGCGATTTATCATTAGAACGATATAACTGCGCGCCTATCATCTGAATGAGCATAATAAAAGTTGCAGAATTGTTTTCGTACAATGAAACGAGATTAATATTAGGGAAAATAGACAAGAAGTTATCCAGCAAATCTTCATAAATTGGCATACTACCCACAATAGCGACTAAATTTGTCCACCCTGGCTGGTAGTTGATATCATTGTTGAGTCGCGAAATGCTGATTTTGGCAGCTTGATGAAGAAAAGCTGAAGAGAAACTTTCCGCTGCCTCTGCGCCAATCAAGTTAACAAGACTATGGGCTCTATCGCCTCCAAAAATACTTCCAAGAGAATCGCTATAAAGTTGTGTATCACATAGCAAACCAAGCATGCTGGCATCGTTACCTTTAAAGAAGTTATCAACACGAACCTTTCCTTCATCTCTTACCCCTAGAGCATCAATGAGATCATTTTTATGTCCTTCTAATACGAAACCGAGAGCGTGGCAGTCTATGTGTTCATGTCTAATACGCGAAGGATTTAGTACATCATGAAGATATAAAGAATCGAAATTAAATACGGTTTGACTTATTGGCTGCTTTTTTAATTCAAGACCTTTAGTAAGCACTTCCGTGTCAGCGCCTGCTTCTCCAAAGATATTTTGTAGATGTGACGAATGCGACCATATACAGAATAAGCGTGCGGCAGATGGCATATTCCTATACTTTTGCCAGTTTGAAAATTCTGCCTCGAAATGTTTTAATAAAGTAATAAAAAGCTGAATTTCACATTTTCCTGGTTCCTCTTTGCAAAGTCGCTCACAGGTGCGCCTGGCAATTTGGAGAAAGACATCATCATCACCTGCGAAACGTAGAGACATATCGATTAAATGCAAAAGGGATACAGGGCAAGACCAGCGTTGTTCTGCAGAGAGTAGAATGTCTTTTCGCTCAGAACTTTCCACTTGCATAAGGAACCGGAGCAATTTCTCAGTTAACCTGATCGGAATACAAGCTACTCGATCAAGCACTTCGTTGATATTTTCCTCTGCAAGGAAAATATCAATAGCACTTATCCATCCAATGGAAAAATCTCCGGTCGATTTGAAATCTTTTTCATTCAGGCGAAAGTGTTTCAATAAAGATTCAGGTGATGGTGGCAAAAATTCGTCAATCTGAATACTATCACGATTTGCTAACCGCTGAGTAAAGCCCTTGTAATAAAAGGCAGCAGATTTTTCTCGGATGGAAATGAGATATTTAATTCTGGAAACTGGGTTCTGAATATTTACGATTTCTCTCTGAGTTTCCAGCAAAGTTTGAGAATCGCAGTCAAATATATAACGATGATCCTTCACTATATTTTGTCTTACGACTGCATCTTCCGACAGAATGCCCAGAAACAGATCGGTAAATGGTATTACAATCTTATTTTGCGCATCTGATATCTTAATTTTAATTTGCGCAGTTGTGTTTTGCTCAACTCGCTGGAATTTAAATTCAATAGCTGGATCGTGAGCAAATACATTCGTTGGACGGTTGCTCACCGCTTCTGCTGCTGCATTCCAAAATACATCACTTAGGAAGCTAACATTTCCAATTTTTACAAAATCAGCAGAACTAAGACCAATCTTTGCCATAAAATCAGCATCCTGGCGCAATTCTGCTATAATTTCGTTCGGAATATTAAGGAGAAATTTTTGGATTATATACTCTTTGGTATCATCTCCCTGGGTTTTATTCTCAGACACAAGCGGGTCGCAAAGAGATCGTATAATCCCTGCAATCCCCGGCGCTGTTTCAGGATTCGCTCTCAAACAATGCGATACGAGACGTGAAGAAAGCCACGTGAGATATCGGGATTGAGCCGAACGCTTTCCCTCTTTTTCTATAGAGGAAAGCCCGATTGCGGAAGAAATAAAGCCGCCTATGTCCATTCCAAGAAGATCTATACGGTCCAACCGAGGATCAGGATCGTTTATTAAATGCCGTCCTCCGAAAAGACCTGTATACATATTGCGAAGTATCCAATCAGAATAAATTCTGGCCTTATCGTCAGTATTATTTTCATCATGCCAGCATTCGGTTATTGCATCCTGAATTGCTCGCATAGACCAAACAACAAAACCAACTTCATGTCTTGGATTTTCTGGGGGTGGTGGGCATTGCAGTCGATTGTTGTCAAGCAGGCATGAAGCCCAATACCGTCGTAAAACTGACAATTCATGAGTTTCTGAAACCTGGCCGTTATCAATATTTGCTCGCTTCAGGTGGTAAAGAATTTCTTCCTTGGACAGAGGGATGTAGCGCATATTGCCCTTGCGAAGATCCATTAGTTTCGCGTAGTAGGTTTCCTTATTAATTTCTTTCAGTTCTCGAAGAAGGACAAGAATATCTATTATTCCTATTATAGGGACACCATTGTGATTCGAGTAAGAGCTTAAGAACCGATCATCATAGCAAATCACATCCCCTGATTCCGGGTGAAAGGTCAATAAATCAAACAAGAGCTGCTCTGCAGGTTCATAAGTTTTATCTTCTTCTCGAATTCTTGAATCAGCACCGTTATCCAAAACAATAGTTTCATATTTGCCCTTTTCGATGCCAATCTTTAAGTGTTCCCTTAAATGATCAATCCATTTCCGCAGACTTTCGTTACGCTTGAAGTGAGATAGCTCAGCTTTTATTCGATCCGCTTCCGTCTGATAGATATAAACGTCAAAGTGTACACATACTATATCGAGTATATCGGCTGTCGCTAAAGTCTCCGCTAAAGTACCCATCAAGAATATGCTCGTTCCGGCTTTTGGTAACGTATTAACGATTTCTTTTAAAACCACTCTGGATATCCGAGAAAGGGCATCACTATATTCATCATCAGAAAGTAAATTATCACGATGCAGAGATTCAATTAATGCCTTGGTTCCTATGATATATTTACGATAGGGTTCTGAAACATCAATGGGTACGTGGTCAACATCTTTACTGTGTAATGGAAGAAAATCAACCAGGCACCCATTTTCTTGCTGTGCCCAAGATAGTATATTCATCCATTCCCCACCCATGGCATCGGCAAACGCGTTTTGTTCGCCCACGTATTTTGAATCTACATTCAAAACATTAATCTTCCGTAGTTTCAAAAGTTCTTCAACCTTATGCATCTCTTTAATACGAGAAAGTTGTCCGGGCATAAGCTTTCGTATTTCATGAAGAAGCAGTGCCTGAGTGGATGCAGGAATCCAGAGCTTTACGAATGCGTGCTCCAGAATGGGAAGAATTTCTAATTCAGCGGCCAAGAGTAAAGTTGTTATATCAAGATGTAACCGCCATTTACTACAATCAACTTTTTTGTAATCTCCCAATTGACGGCTACCGTGACGAACAAGCAATGGAAGTTGGTGCAATGGTTCTGGTGCATTAAGACATTGACGAAAATGTTCATGATAAAGAGACGCAAGGGTAATATCTAAAGGTTTTACAACGAGATGGATTGGCATATTACCGCGGCTGTATTGGTCTATAATCTTCTGCTTATGTGATAATTGCTTTTTTTGAATAACAATCAGGTCGCGGAGAGTTACTGATTGAAAATCACCTCGGCCTTTGGAAGCAAATTCTCTCATTCTTTCTATAAGTGGATGCACTTGGGAATCAAGACCCAATGAATAACCAGTGGTAATGACCGCTTTAAGAACTTCAGGATCATCAATTACGGTTTCAACCGCCTTTTCCCAAAGTATTTGAGCTAACAGCGCGTCTTGAATTTGAACTATGTCGGCGGCCCTCAAGAGTTCAATAGCCGGGACATTTTCCATGGCGAGTAACTTTTCGGAACTATTCTTGATTCCTAAGAGATCACCTGCCACAAATTGTGTTTGCATTAAGGAAATAATGTTCTCTGTTGATGGGCTTTTCACTGCCAGTGCTTTAGCATCTCCGAGCGCCTCATTAAGATACCCCAGTTTTTGATGACATGTAACACGGAGCCTTACAAGGTCATCGGGCAATATGCCATTGGAGAATAATGAGGCATTATTATCCAGGAGCTTTAAGCATCTGGCCGTAAGATTGCTTCTCCAGACGCTTTCCACAACGATATAAAGTGCGGCAGGGGTCCCAATCTTTTCGATGAGTTCATCCCCCCTGTCCAAAACATAGTTGTACTTCTTCTGACTTACCATTAACCTGCACGCCTCTAACAGATAGAGGCCGTTATCTGTTTCCTCGTATAACGACTCAAGGTAGGACAACAGAGGTTTCCATTTTCGTGACTGCCTGTATTGAATTTCTAAAAGCATGATTTTGAGTTGGTGAGCGATTTTGAGGTCTTTTATAAGATCGACTGTTTTTATGACCTTGTTTAACTTTTTACCGGATGCGATTAAGGTGTGAGCTCGCCAGAACAACCAGATGTCATAGTGGCCTTGTTCTTCGAATGGATATTTGTACTTTTCCAGTAGCTTGAAAGCATCATCATATTTATCGGTCTCTATACAAAAACCAATGAGAACACTTACTAAATCCAGATTCTTATTTTTGATCTTTGTCGCTTCTGAAACTACAGAAACAATGGACTTTTTATCGATTTGGTAGTTCCTGGACAATGCCCATCTTAGCGCATTAGTATCTTCTGGATCATTTGAGAGTAAATACGTGCAAAAATCCGCTGCCTCATCCTGGCGATTTGGATGCATCGCAAGAGCCGCAAGTTTCCAAACCTTAAACAATTTCTGTTCTCGCACTGCAATTTCATCGTTTTGAGCTAAAGCCTGAAACTCTTTTTCTACTGAAGCTAATAGATCAAGACTACCTGTATCTCGTTTTACGAAATCAAGAGAATTTGGGAGAGGAACGAGGGGATTTGTATTCTTTAAGGCTGTAAGGGAAATAGTGCTCCAATAGTCAATGATGGCCTTGGCAACAATGATACTGTGCCAATTTGGTTTCTCTGCCAATGCGTCGTCAAGCTTTGCTCTGGCGCTAGATAAATCCCCAGAAACAAGGAAAGATAATGATTGCATTCGTTTAGTTTCAGCATTTGGTTTAATATCATTAGGCAATGTATTCAACAACTTTAAAACATCAGTAAACTTGCCAAGTTCGAAAAGCAGCGATGCACGTAAGTTTATAGCATCTAAGGTAGAAGAAGCGCCAATGATTGGCAAGGCTGCTTCGGGTCCATCTCTATGATAGACTAGCATTGCCCGTAGTATGGTATCATCACCTTCTGGATCGTTCTCTTTTACCTTGGCGGCAATTGCAGTAGCCTTCTCAACATCATTTTCTACATTCAAAATATAAAGAGAGAGGATGCGGAGAATCTGACCTCGGGCAAATCTGTCTAATAATTTCCATTCTTCTTCGTCTTCAATGTAGAGAGAGCGAATTCCTTGCAATGCTTGGCAACGTTTACCCAGGCGATATTGCTCCCTGAAACTTTCCAACTTTTCCAGTTTTAGCTTTGATAATCCGCCCGCTAATTGTAGCCTCTGATTGCTTATTGTTACAAGATCGAACTGCATTTTTTGTAAAGTCTCGATACTTGTAATATCAGGTTGTGATATTCCACAGACAACATCAACAATTTCCTTGGAATCGACATACCTTTCAACGATGTTACGATAAGGAGCTAACTTTCTCTCAATTTCTCTGCCTGACCAGAGCTCAAAATTTATTCCTTCATCCTTAAAACGTTTACGTTGGACTTCTTTTTCCTCGTGAGTTTGTGTCCGCTGAATATCGCACGCAACAAAGAGTATGTAACGTTTAACATCTTGTTCCTTCCAGTAGTCAATATAATCAAAAAAAGGTTTTACTGCATTCTTAAGATGGGTTTCATTAAATTCTTTGTAGCATTTCGATTGACCAACCTCTTGGCCCTTTCCTTCCTTCCTCTGCGCTATGTGGTCTACTCCTTTATCTTCTTGTCTGCGAAGACCATAGAGTTGACATGTCACAATTTCTTTTTGTACCCCATGAAGATCACAGCATAATTGCTCAAACTTATATTCACCAATATCATGCCATTTTTGGGTATCACTTCGACTGATTGTAGGACGCATATGACCCCTTACCATATCTTACCCGGTTGAAGTAACCTTAAGACTTAACCAATTGATCAACGGTAACGCGAAATATTTTTCTCGTTTCGGATGTCGATATACCAGATGACTTCACCATTTGTCGCATAAAGGAAGGAGACCTTGTAACCATTCCAGCTTCTGGACCCGTCAAAAGCGCCTTTTGCGTAGCACTTTGCCCGTTCCAGAACATTCTGCGGGCTAACGCTTACTTTTTTAGCTTCGATGATTCCCAGAGGTTTACCTTTGACGAAAAGGGCATAGTCTGCAGGGCCGTTGGCGGTGGGGTATTCTTCAACCGCGTGGCAATGCAGGGCGGCAGTATTTAAGCCAGCGTGGTGTTTGACAATCGTCCAGACGGGGGTGAGTGCTTTGAGTTTCTTATCGATTCGCTCTTTGCGGGTTTTCCACTCTTGCTCTTCCGGCATTGATTACCCCTGATAACGAATGCAGAATAACCTGACGCATAACCCTTATAAAAACGATGCAGCGATAATCATTGAGATTTTTCAGCGCCGGCGGGCTTCATCATGATAGAAGACGACGTTTTCTATCGGACCCTGGCCCCAGTTTTGGGATCGCGGTCGAAACCTACCAGTGTGAGGCCTGCGTCCGTGTCGGCGGCCAGCAGCATGCCGTGGGATTCGACGCCCATGAGCTTTGTGGGTTTGAGGTTGACGATGACAACGATGTTTTTGCCGACGATATCTTCGGGCTTGTAGTCCTTGCCCATGCCGGCGACGATGGTCCGTTCCTCGCCGATATCGATCTTGAGCTTCAGGAGCTTGCTTGATTTCGGGACCGCTTCCGCCGCCAGAACCTTCGCGACGCGCAGATCGATCTTCTCGAAGTCCTCATAGCTGATCTCCGGTTTGATCGCGGACATTTCCGGTTTTTTCGCTTCCATTTTTTCTTCCTTTTTGAATTCCACTCTGGGGAACAGGGATTCTCCGCGCGAAAGCGCGCTGCCCGGCGTCAGGCCGCCCCAATGGCGAATACTGACGAAATTCTGCCCGGTCATGTCGGCAATGCCGATCTGATCCATGATTTTTTTCGCCGATTGCGGCATGAATGGTGTGATGAATACGGCAATGATCCTCAAAGATTCAAGCAGGTTGTATATGATCGTGTCCAGCCTGCCCTTGTTTGTCGGATTTTTGGCCAGCGTCCAGGGCTCGCGCTCCACGATGTACTTGTTCGTGACATTGATGAATTCCCAGACGGCCATCAGGGCCTTGTGCAGGGCCAGATCCTCAAAGCAGGCTTCCACTTCATGAACGGCCCGGCTTGCCGTTTCCATCAGAATCCGGTCTTCATCGGCAGGCGCGTCCGGCGCGGGGGCCTTTCCATCGCCGTACTTCAGCGCCATTGTCAGGCTCCGGCTGACCAAGTTGCCCAGATCGTTGGCCAGGTCGGCGTTGATGCGCTGGACGAAACTTTCCTCGCTGAAACTGGAATCGAGCCCGAACACCATATCCCTCAAAAGGAAATAACGGAAAGGGTCGAGTCCATATTTGTCTTTCAGATCGAGGGGCTTGACGACATTGCCCAGGCTCTTGGACATCTTGCTCTGATCGACGTTCCAGTAACCGTGAACGTTCAGATGCCGGTAGGGTTCGATCCCGGCGGCCTTGAGCATCGTGGGCCAGTAGATGCCGTGCGGCTTCAGGATGTCCTTGGCGATCAAGTGCTGGGCCGCAGGCCAGAAGGTTTTGAAATTCTCGCCGTCCGGATAGTTTAGAGCGGTAATATAATTGATGAGGGCGTCGAACCAGACGTACGTCACGTAGTTTTTGTCGAAGGGCATCTCAATGCCCCAGGTCAGGCGCGTCTTGGGGCGGGAGATGCACAGATCTTCGAGCGGCTCCCGCAAAAAGGCCAGGACCTCGTTCCTGTAGCGTTCCGGGCGAATGAAATCGGGGTGATCGTGGATGTGCCCGATCAGCCAGTCCTGGTATTTGCTCATGCGGAAGAAGGAGTTGCTCTCCTGGCGGAAGTCCGGTTTGCTCTGATGGTCGGGACAGCAGCCGTCCACGAGCTCTTTTTCCATGTAGAACCGCTCGCAGCCGACACAGTAATGGCCTTCGTAGTGTCCGAAATAGATATCCCCG
Organism: Pseudomonadota bacterium; assembly: GCA_043805145.1. Taxonomy (GTDB): domain Bacteria; phylum Desulfobacterota; class Syntrophia; order Syntrophales; family Fen-1087; genus JAPLJM01. The sequence continues at coordinate 35,518 of JAZDIK010000082.1, forward strand.
GAATCATAGACCTTCTGCAGAATATGGCGGACGTTTGCCACATGGTCCGGGTCTGTTGTGCGGATAAAATAATCGTTCGTGACCATAAGCTCCGGCCAGAGGGCCCGGAACTGGGCGCTGATCCGGTTGGCATAGGCCTTGGGGGAGATGTCGGCCTTCTGCGCCGCTTCGGCAATCTTGTCCCCGTGTTCATCCGTGCCGGTTACAAAAAAAGTCCGGTAACCGGCCAGGCGGTAATACCGGGCCAGCACGTCGGCCACGATCGTCGTGTAGGCATGGCCGATGTGAGGAGAGGCATTGACGTAATAAATCGGCGTGGTAATGTAGTAGGCCTTCTCCATGGGAGAGTTCCTTTCCTGATAGGAGAGCTTTGCATAACCGCTGAAAAATGGTTCGCAAGCGGCGAATCAAATGTTTTCCGCCTTTCCAGGGATTATGTTAGCGTTTTGTTATGAATCATGATTACGTCTGGTTGTCCTCTTAGCGGAAAAGATTTTTGAGACGCGGCGAAGCCATTTTTCAGCGATCTCGATATACCGTTCCGTCTTGATCACGAATGCGACAGGCCGGGCTGGTTACAATTCACTGACAGGGACAGTAATTTCTTTTCCGTTTTCGAGCTCTACGGCAATTACGCCCTGCAGGACATGCTGCCGGATCACCTTGCCCTTTCCTTCTTCGCACTGGATCATCTTGCCGCACTTGGGCATATTCTTCTTCATATCCACGTAGCCGTCATATTCAAAGGCCAGACAACACATGAGCCGTCCGCAGAGACCGGAAATCTTTTCCGGATTCAGCGACATACTCTGTTCCTTGGCCATTTTGACGGATACCCGGTCCAGGTTGTGCAGCAGGCTGGCACAGCAGACTTCACGGCCGCAAATGCCGAGGCCTTTGATCATACGGGCCTCCTGTCTTGCGCCGACCTGACGCAATTCAATCCGGAGCTTGAACCGCTGTACGAGGTCCTTGACCAACTCCCGGAAATCCACGCGATTTTCAGCGGTAAAGTAGAACATGACCTTACTTTTATCGAAGAGGTACTCTACATTAATCATTTTCATCGAAAGGTTTCGCTCGCGAATCCTCTCCATGCAATATTCGCGAGCCTGTTGTTCCATCAATTCATGCTCTGCTTTTATTTCGAGGTCTTCCGCGGTGGCCTTCCGCATCACTTTTTTCAGATCCCCAGGAAACCTGGAAGCCGGCGCCTGTTTCTCATCGGCGGTTACCGTACCGAGAACAACGCCGATTTCCGTCTCGACAATCACCTGGTCGTGCTTCAGCAGGTGCAGACCGGCGGCGTCAAAATTGTAGGTTTTCCCATCTTTGCGAAATTTAACGCCTACAATATTTTTCAAAGGATTCTGCTCCCCGGTATTAAGATTTTTGGGCAAGTCTAAACATCATCACTTCTAAAGTCAATGACTTATTGGCATTCTGGTCTATAGCGCCGTAAGCCCGGTCCACGGTCCGGATGTATTTCAGCAGATCCGAGGCGGAATGGCCGCCGGCAAAAGACTGAATATCGGGGACGCGGTCCTGATTCGTGAGAAAATGGGCCATGCCCGTTTCCTTGTAAACGAGGACGTCCCGAAAACAGCCTCTCAAGATATCGAGCCGTGCCAGGATGTCTTTGCGCTCCTGCCCGAAAGCTTGAATGATGGAAAAAAGGCGGAGGGGATCCTGCCGTTGCAGCCCCATCACTTGCTCAAGCATGTGATTCCGAAGCGACAGATAATCCTCATCGTTCATCTCGATGGCCCTGCCGATGCTGCCGCCGGAAGAAGCGGCCAACAGGCGGGCGGTGTCCGTCGGAAGTGAGAGGCGCTCCCGCAGATACAGATCCACCGTTTCCCGTGTCAACGGACTGAAGCGCAAGGGCTGGCACCGGGACAGGACAGTCAGGGGAATACGATAGGGGCGTGAGGACACCAGAATGAGGATATTCGATGGCATCGGCTCTTCAAGCGTCTTCAACAGGGCGTTGGCAGCGGCAGGGTTCATCTTCTCGGCATCGACGAGGATAAATGTCCGCCAGCCCCCCTCGAAGGGTCGGAAGGCCATCTGTTGCTGGATTTCACGGATTTCCTGAATCCGGATAGACTGGCCCGCCGGTTCAATGATTCTCAGATCCGAATGATTCCCGTGATTCGCCTTCAGGCAGGGCGAGCAATACCCGCAGGCGTCCCCCTGGCGTTCCTGACAGTTCAATGCTTTTGCAAAAACCAGGGCCGCGCTCCTTTTGCCGATGCCTTCCATGCCATAGAAAAGGTAGGCGTGGGCCATGCGGTTGCTTTTCATGGCCTGCTGAAGGATGCGGATCTGCTTCTCATGGCCGTATATATCTTTAAAGGCCATTGGCCCGAACGCCCCCTATTGATATTGAATGACGGCCCCGATCATTGCGCAGACTTCCTGATGGATGACCTGCAAATCCCGTGTGGCATCGATGACGCGAAAGCGTCCGGGTTTTTCGCCTGCGAGCGAGAGATAGCCGTTCCGGATCTTCCGATGAAAGGCAAGGTCCTCCTGTTCAAAACGGTCCTCCCGCGCGGCTCCTTCAAGGCGCGCAATCCGGTCGATGGCCCGCCCCAGACCCACTTCCTCGGGCAGGTCAAACAGGATGGTCAGATCAGGCTCCAGCGCTTCGGCGGAAAAATGATTCAGGCTTTTGATAAATTCAAGATCCAACCCCCGGCCGAACCCCTGATAGGCCAGGGTGGCATCGGAAAAACGGTCGCAAAGCACCACCCGGGCGGCGGCGAGGGCGGGCAGAATCACCTCCTGAACATGCTGCGCCCGGGCGGCGGCGAAAAGGAGCAGTTCCGCCTTCGCATCAATCCGGCATTCCCCCCGATTCAGAAGCAGCTTCCGGATGTACTTGCCAAGCGCAGCGCCGCCGGGTTCTTCGGTTACCAGCACGGGAACCCGTCTTCTTCTGAGATCGTCCCCGGCCATTCTGATCTGCGTCGTCTTGCCGCAGCCTTCAATTCCCTCGAAGGTGATGAACGCCTTCATGATCCCTCATTTCATGTAACAACATTGACGACTTCGTAAAAAGTCCGGATGCTCAAGTTGCGCTTCATCCTTCGTCGTTGCGGCGTACACCTAAGTACGCCTCACTCCTCAGGATTCGCGAGCCGTGCCTGCGGAGCTTCTTACGAAGCCGTCGAATTTGGGCAATTATCCGACTTTTTCCGAGTCCATCAATATCGCACGATTGGCGAAAATGGGTTCCCATCAGCCGACAGGGGCGTTCCGGCGAACGCCGGATGATTAAAACAGAAGTGGGGAAATCATCCCGTTTCCAGGTAATTTCCCCGATAGCACGGGATCGTCCGCAAGGGTCCCCTATTTGCCGTCTCCGGGAACAATGGCTTCTACTGGGCACTGATCGGCGCATGCGCCGCAGTCGTTGCACAGTTTTGGATCAATAATATATTTATCCTCACCCTCGCTGATTGCCTCAACAGGACAGGTATCTTCACAGGAACCACAGGCAATGCATTCATCCGTAATCATATAAGCCATCTTGTTTTCACCTCGTCTAATTTTTCAGTCCGAACCTGCACAGACGCCGTCTGTTCAGGCAACGGAAACGACTTCCTTGACCTCAGGCACTTCTTTTTTCAGAAATTTCTCAATCCCCATCTTCAAGGTCATCTGTGACATGGGACAACTACGGCAGGCCCCTGTCAGTCTTACTTTCACCACGCCATCCTCGGAAACATCCACCAGCTCGACATCGCCGCCGTCCGCCTGAAGATTTGGCCTGACCTGATTGATCGCATTCAGTATTTTGTTTTTCATAAATGTTATCTCCCCGTCCGGTCTTTTTCAATGCGGCATCTCATCAATCATCATGCCCGCCAGTTCTTTCGCAACCTTCGACAGTTCCGGTTTAATCCACTTGTATGTTTCGGTCTCGTGGTGGCTGGCCTTCCACATGACGATGCCCGTATCGGCATCGATCATTTTGAGGCTCATCCCGACCTTGGCGATCTTGTCTTTGTTTTCCATGGTGAACTGCCAGTAGTCCACATTGATGACGAGAAATGCCTCGACGTGCGCCAGTTCGCCGATTCTTTTACTCAGTTTGGGATCGGAAAAGTTGACCGTTTTGAGCTTGGCCACATACTCCATAACGGCTTTTCTCAAGTCTTCATTGGCCTGGAGCTGACGGTTGATACTACCCGCAGCAACCACGTCCTGAAACCATTTTCGTTTGACCAGCTCGTCGGCGATGATGTCATCAATGACGCCCCTGGCTTCTTCGTAAGTCCCCACATTCACCGGCAGCACACCGACTTTTTTCGGATGAAAGTCCTTTACCTCTGGCGCCAACTGTGAGTAACGTAGACCGCTGCACCCAAGAATCAGCAAGAGGGACAGGATGGTTGCACCATATACCCACACCTTTTTCATGACTACACCTCCTCCTCAATTGCCCTTACACAACCCATTTGATTGCGAACAGCCAACATAGGGCGCCGGCAGCGGCAACGATGTAGTTGGTTTCCAGCAAACCTTCCAAGACAACGGCTGAAATCGCCGACCTCCTATCACAAAGTTTTAAACAAATCCACACATAAAATACGCAGATCAGAAGCAGCAGGCTCAACGAGGAAGACCAGCCCGCCGCATAGGCCAGAACGAGCAGAATAAACAGAGCCGCCGCGATGCCCTGCACCAGCAAGCGGGTGCGTTCCTCTCCGATCAGGACGGGAATCGTTTCCCTGCCGATCAGTCGGTCGCTCTGGATATCCATAATATCAGAGAGGGCCGATCGCATAAAGACAATGGAAAAGCTGAAAAGAAACGCCACGATCAATGCGGGCGACAAGGACAGGCTGATTTCGATTCGTGGCAGGACGGCGGTCACCGCAGCCCAAGCCATAGCCATGGAGACCGTCTTGGAACCGGGGAGGTCCTTCAGGCTCCGGAAACGCCATCCTTCCGGCAATACCCGCATGTGATAAAAGACGCCTAGCAGGGAAACGATGAAGAGCATGATGAAAGGTGAAAGCCCGGCCAGAAAAGCGCTTGTCCACGCCAGAAGAAGGGCGGTTACAGCAGTGCCCAGATACATTTTTTTATGCCTGAGATAGGATTCTTCCCGGAAGGATCCCATAATCGACGCTTTCTTCCGGCTCATGAAGCGATTGAGCGTATGCATGGCGTAAACATAAAAAGCGGCGGTCAGGATGTTCGCCGGACGAACGGGGAGCTCCTGGAGCAGCATGCTGACCCATGACAGACAACCGGCGCCGAAGGCAGAATAAAGATCAGTCCGCACGGCGGAGACCCAGGCCCGAAAGAGACCCCTGAACCGCGCGCCGCGCTCGCCCTTCTGGGCGACCAAGTGATCCATTACCCGGTCAATAATCCAGTTCGGCGTCGATGCGCCGGCTGATACGCCCACCCGGCGATAGCCGTCAATCGGGATTTTTTTTAAATCATCAACGGTTTCAATATGAAACGTCGGGGTTCCAGCCAGTTCTGAAAGCCGGGCCAACTGCATCGTATTGGCGCTGTTCCGGCCGCCGACCACGACCATGGCGTCGGCCTGGGCAGCCATTCTTTTAACCTCGGACTGACGTTTGTCCGTGGAATCACAGATCGTGTCAAAAACTACCGCAGCGGTAAACCTTTCCCGCAGCGCCGAGACGATTTCATTGAATTGATCGATATTCTGGGTGGTCTGGGCAACGACGCAGACCCGGACCAAATCGGGCAGATGCGCCACATCGTCCAGGCTGTTGAGGATCATTCCCTTTCCGTAAGCATACCCCAAAAGCCCCATGACCTCCGGGTGATTTGCATCGCCGATGATAAGGATCGTGTCATCCATGCGGGCGTGTTTTTTAATGATAGCCTGAACATGCGCCACTTTCGGGCACGTGGCGTCAATGATTCGAACACCCTTTTCCCTGATCTTTTTTCTCTCATCAGGGGAAATACCGTGGGCGCGGATCACCAGCGTGGCCCCCTGCTCGGAATCCGGGATTTCATCGAGGCGGATGATAGGGATAACCCCGCGGTTGCGCAGGAGTTCCACTGTCTGGGGATTGTGAATCAGGGGACCATACGTATAGATATTGGCCTTTCCTTTGCGCTGGGCGATATCCAGAACCATATCCACCGCCCGTTTCACCCCCATGCAGAAACCCGCCGTCTCGGCCAGAATGACGCTCATGATGGCGACGCCTCTTTACGCTTTGCATAGATGAAAAATTCCCTGTTTCCGGCCGGGCCCATGATTGGTGATTCGGTGGTCCCAAAAACATGGAGGCTTATCTGATCGAAAAATGCTTTCATCTCTTCAACCACCTGTCGGTGCAGGTCGGGATTGCGGACGACGCCATGTTTCTCCACCGCCGCCCTTCCCACCTCGAACTGCGGTTTGATCAGGGCCAGCAGGACCGCATCCGCCTTGATCAGCCGCAGGACAGCCGGAACGACCTGCTTGAGGGAAATGAAGGACGCGTCAATAACGGCCAGATCGATCGGATCGTTAAGGCCCGTGCCGTCAAAATAGCGGATATTGGTCCGCTCGATGCTGGTCACGCGCGGATCCTGACGCAAACGCCAGGCGAGCTGCCCGTAACCGACATCGACGGCATAGACCCTTGCCGCCCCTTCCTGGAGAAGGCAGTCGGTAAAACCGCCCGTGGATGCCCCCACATCGAGACAGACGAGGCTCCTGACACAGACACCGAATGTCTCGAGCGCGCCTTTGAGCTTCACCCCGCCCCGGCTCACATAGGGATGCCCCTCGCCCTTGATCCGGATGACGGCATCGGCGGAAATGAGCGTGCCGGCCTTATCCATTCCTTGCTCATCCACCAGGACGCTGCCGGACAGGATCATGGCCCTGGCCCGCTCGCGGCTTGGGGCCAGTGCCCGGTCCACGAGGAGTTTATCCAGCCTGACTTTGGTGTCCTTCAAGAATGTTCCTCGCGGCCCGGATGATTCCGGTCTCGTCAATGCCATGCTGGCTTCTGAGCTCTGCCTGTGTGGCATGGGCGATGAATTCATCGGGAATGCCCAGGCGTTTCACCTGAACGTCATAAATGCCTATTTGCTCAAACAGCTCCAGCACCGCGCTCCCGAAGCCGCCCATAAGCACGTTCTCTTCCACGGTAATGATTCTTTTCAGCGAACGGGCGGTTTCCCCAAGCAGGTCCCCATCAAGGGGCTTGACGAAACGGGCATTGACGACCCGGGCATGGATGCCTTCCCGCCGGAGTTTATCCGCGGCAGCCAGTGCCGGATAAACGGTGGAGCCAATTGCTAAAATGCCTATATCCGTCCCCTCGCAAACCACTTCCGCCCGGCCGATGGCAAGCGGCGAGATCGTCTCATCCATGACCGCTCCCACGCCCATGCCCCGGGGATAGCGGATCGAAACCGGGCGCCCGCAGTCAACGGCCGTTTTCAGCATGTGCTGAAACTCATTTTCATCTTTGGGCGCCATGACGATCATGTTCGGAATCGCCCGCAGGTAGCTCAAGTCAAACAGGCCGTGATGGGTCGGGCCGTCGTCGCCCACGAAGCCTCCCCGGTCCAGGGCCAGGACAACGGGCAGGTTCTGCATGCAGACATCGTGGAGAACCTGATCGTAGGCGCGCTGCATGAAGGTCGAGTAGATCGCCGTCACGGGGATGAATCCCTCCAGAGCAAGACCGGCGGCAAAGGTCACCCCGTGTTGTTCTGCAATGCCGACATCGAAGAAGCGTTCGGGCAATTCGCGGGCAAACTGGCCCAGGCCCGTTCCGTCGCACATGGCCGCCGTGATGGCCACAATTTTCGGATTCTCCCGGGCCAGACGCACGAGCGTTCGGCCGAAAACCTGTGTATAAGTGGGTGCCTGATCTGCGTCGGCAGCGCCCGTTTCCACACAGAACGGCGCAATACCGTGAAATCGCGACGGATCCTTCTCCGCAAAGAGATAGCCTTTCCCCTTTTTGGTCAGGGCATGAACCAGAACCGGTCCTTCCATGGCCCGCACATTTTCTAAATTCTTGATCAGGTGATCCAACCGGTGCCCTTCGAGAGGCCCCACATAGGTAAAGCCAAGGTCTTCAAACAGGGCTCCGGGAACGATCAGGGTCTTGAGAGATTCTTCCACGTGCTGGGTGAGACGGACCATCTGTCCACCAATGGACGGGATGGTACTGAGAAAATGTTTGATTTCAGCCTTCAATCTGGTCATCGTCTGGCCGGTCATGATCCGGTTCAGATAGGAGGACATGGCTCCCACGTTGGCGGAAATGGACATTTCGTTGTCGTTGAGAATGATGATTATATCCTTCTTGCGGTTGCCCGCCCAGTTGAGTCCTTCATAAGCCATTCCCGCAGTCATGGACCCGTCGCCGATGACGACGATAATCTTGTAATCCTCCCCCTTGAGGCACCGCGCTTCCGCCATCCCGGTCGCAGCGGAGATGGAGGTGCTGCTGTGCCCGACGTCGAGGCAGTCGTAAGGGCTTTCCGCCCGCTTTGGAAAGCCGCTGAGTCCGCCCTTCTGACGCAGGGTATGGAAACGATCTTTCCGTCCCGTAATGATCTTGTGGGCATAGGCCTGATGGCCCACATCCCAGACGAGCTTGTCCCGCGGCGTTTCAAAAACCTTATGGATTGCCAGCGTCAGTTCCACGGCGCCCAGGGACGAGGCCAGGTGGCCGCCGCTGCGAGAGACGGTTTCAATAATCATTTCCCGGATCTCGCCGGCCAGACGATTCAGGGACGGAATGTCCAGTTCCCGGATATCCTTCGGGGAATTCACCCTTGCCAGGACGCTTTCCTTATCCTGTTTATTCTTCACAGCAATGCCTTAAACAACATTATTTTTCCAATATGATACCTTGTTGAAAAGCGGAAACGATTTTGAGCCGCTGCGAAGCCATTTTTCAAAGGACTTCCTTCTTACGGCGGCAATACAAAACTTCTTTAACGTTTTCGTCAATCATCATGCTATGTGCTCCGTTCGACCACATAGCGGGCAATTGCCCGCAGGGGATCGGCGCGCTGATCAAACCCCTGGAGGGCCGAACAGGCCCGGGCAACAAGATCCGCCATTCTTGTCCGCGACGCCTCAATCCCCAGCAAATGCGGAAAGGTGAGCTTGCCGCGGTCGGCGTCGCTGCCCGTTCCTTTGCCCAGCGCCGCCCGGTCGCCTTCCACATTGAGGATATCGTCGGCGATCTGGAAGGCCAGCCCCACATGCGAGCCATAGGTTGCCAGCGCTTCTATTTCGGCGCCCTGCGCCCCGACCAGAATGGCCCCGGCCCGGACGGATGCAACGATCATGGCGCCTGTCTTGTGCGTGTGAATGTACAAAAGCGTTGCTTCATCCGCACCGGCCATCTCCGATTGCATATCCACGACCTGCCCCCCCACCATGCCGCAGAAACCGGCGGCCCGGGCGATTTCATGAATAACGACCAAGATTCTATCCGCTGGAATTCGCGGCATCCGGTTTGCAGCCGACATCAAGGCAAATGCCTCCGTCAGCAAAGCGTCGCCAGCCATGATGGCCGTCGCCTCGCCGAAAACCTTATGGCTCGTAGGCCGTCCGCGTCTGAAGTCATCGTCATCCATGGCCGGCAGGTCGTCATGAATGAGCGAGTAGGTGTGGATCATCTCCAGGGCGCAGGCCACCGGCAGGATGGCGCGACCATCGCCGCCACAGGCCTCGGCGGCCGCCATGCAGAGGATGGGCCGGAGCCGCTTCCCGCCGGCGAACAGACTGTAACGGACGGCCTGAAAGATAACAGGCGGATAATTCGTTTCGTCCGGCAGCGCCTCGTTCAGGGCTGCATCGACCAACTCTTTCCGGACGCTCAGATAATCAGACAAGAGAAAGTCCATCCGGTTATTCGCTGTCTTCATCTCTAAAGGGTCTGGTCACCGGCTCGTCGCCCTGCTTGAGCAACAAATCGACGCGTCTTTCCGCTTCATCGAGCTTTTTCGCACAGAAGCGCGCCAACCGCGTCCCCTCTTCAAAGGCCTTGAGAGATTCTTCCAGCGTCAAATCACCCGCTTCCATTTTCTTCACGAGATCTTCGAGCCGGCTCAGCGCCTCTTCAAATTTTTCTTTGGCCATCAATTACTCCTGCTCCTGATAAATGCTCACAATCTTTGCTTCAAAACGGCCGGACGCCACCCTGACTTCGACCGTGCTTTCTTCCGAAACCTCGTTTGCTTTCCGGACGACGTGACCGTCGGGAAGGCGCCGGACAATGGCATACCCCCTGCTCAGCACTGTCAGTGGACTCAGTGAATCCAGAACCGCCATGTGGGTGGATAACCGATTTTTAAGGTTTTCCAAGCATTTGAGCGTACCGGCTATCATATTCTTCCGCAGGTTTTCAAGAATAAATTGCGCATCCCGGATGCGACCCAGCGGGCCGACATGTCGCAATTGGCTTTCCCGCTGAAGCAGGGCCTGCCGTCGCAATCCCGTCTGATTTTTGAAGGCTCTTTGCAGCCTTTCCAGTGTATCATCAATGCGGAGGCGGATATCGGTCAATCTTCTTTTCGGGTCTTGCAGGCGATCCGTCAAAGTAAGAACTTTTTCTTGAAATCGTTGCAGCCGCAGTCGATGCTGCTGAATCATTCTCAGGTGAAGCGCCTTGGCAGAGGCGATCAGATCGCTCTTCAGGGGCAAAACGAGTTCGGCCGCCGCTGACGGCGTCGGCGCCCGGAGGTCTGCGACAAAGTCGGCGATCGTAAAATCCGTCTCATGCCCAACCGCTGAAACAACCGGTATCCGCGACACAAAGATCGCCCGGGCCATGCCTTCATCATTGAACGGCGCCAGGTCTTCCAGCGATCCGCCCCCACGGGCCAGAATGATCACCTCGACGTCTGCAAAACCATGCATATCCCTGATCGCCCGGATGATTTCCGGCGGCGCGTCCGCGCCCTGCACGCGCACGGGTGCGATCAGAATCGGCACAGAAGAAAAACGGCGGCGCGTGATCGTCAGAATATCCCGAATCACGGCGCCTGTGGGAGAGGTGATGACCCCGATTTTCCGCGGTAAAAAAGGAATCGGTTTCTTTCGGGCAGGCTCGAACAGCCCTTCCGCCTGCAGTCGCTGCTTCAACTGCTCGAAGGCCTTCTGGAGGGCGCCGACGCCCTTGGGCTCCACGGTTTCCACAATCAGTTGATATTCACCGCGGGCCGCATAAACGCTAAGCCTGGCCCTGCAGATGATCTGCATGCCTTCTTCAAGGTCAAACCGGACCCGCTGATCCCTGGCAGAGGCTCTGTGCCCATAGGGGGAACGGAATATTACAGCCCGAATCTGACTTTTCTCATCCCTCAGGGTAAAATAGACATGGCCGGAAGCAGGGCAACGCAGATTGGATACTTCACCCTCCACCCAGATCACGTCAAAGCCCTCCTCGAGCAGGCCCTTGATTTGATCATTCAGTTTTGTAACCGTCCAAATGTCTTTCATAATTCATGACCACTCGGAATGGCCGTATCAGAATTTTGATGCCCTGACAAGGCATGATTAACGCAAAGTATGAGGATACGACTTTGTCATGTCCCCATAAGACGTACTAGGCGCCGCAACGACGAAAGCATCCGGACTTTTTTCGAAGTCGTCATGATTAATGTGCGGCCTTTTTGCATAAGCATCCTCATTGACATTTCCAGGGTTCTACATTATAAACACGCATAAAAAAGACAGAAGGAATTCATCTTAGGGCATTTATGAAAAAGAAAGATTTCCTGAACAAACCTGTGCAACACATCGACATCACGGCCTTTGACGCCACACCCATCGTTGCCGCCATGAGCGGCATGTCTTTTACGGCCCGCGATCTGGCCGTTGCTGCGGATATATACGATCGTATGCTCACCGACAAACAGTGCGCGGTCATCCTCACCCTTGCCGGCAGCACGGGCGCTGCCGGATGTATGCAAATTTACACGGAAATGGTTAAGAACAACATGGTGGATGCAATCGTTGCCACGGGCGCCGCGATTGTGGATATGGATTTTTTTGAAGCCTTGGGATTCAGACACTATCAGGGCAGCCCCCATGCGGACGACCGGCGCCTGCGAAAGCTCTATATTGACCGGATTTATGATACGTTCATCAATGAAGAAGAACTGCAGATCTGCGACCGAACGGTCAAGAAAATCGCCGATGCACTGCCGCCGCGCGCCTATTCTTCCCGTGAGTTCATTCGAGAAATGGGCCGCTATCTGACCACCCATGCCCGAAAAACGGATTCTCTCGTCCAGACGGCCTACGAGAACGGGGTTCCCATTTTTTGTCCCGCCTTTTCCGACAGCAGCGCCGGCTTTGGCCTGGTCCTGCATCAGGCACAACACCCCAAGCATCATGTTTCTATTGATTCTGTCAAGGATTTCCGGGAATTGACCCTGATCAAAATCAAGGCCAAATCCACCGGACTCCTGATCATTGGAGGGGGCGTACCGAAAAATTTTGCTCAGGATACGGTCATTTGTGCAGAACTTTTAGGCAAAAACGCACCGATGCACAAATATGCGGTACAGATCACGGTGGCCGATACGCGGGATGGAGCTTGCTCGAGTTCGACACTGCGGGAAGCCAGCTCCTGGGGAAAGGTGGACACGGTCTTTGAACAGATGGTCTATGCCGAAGCCACTTCTGTTCTTCCGCTGATGGCCAGTTATGCCTATCACCGGGGCAACTGGAAAAAACGAAAAAAACGGCGGCTCGCCGGCTTGTTCGAAGAATGACGAGTTCGCAAAAAGTCGAAAAATGTTGCACTTGGGTCGGCTTCGTAAAAAGCTCCGCAGGCGTGGCGCATGGGGACGCGGTACAGTCTTGTCCCCATCCAATTAAGGATGAAGCGCAACGAAGCATCCGAACTTTTCACGAAGCCGAAAAAATGAGACGGGGGCAGGCCATGCGCCTGTCCCCGCAAAGAAAAGACTGGTGGAGATGAGGGGGCTCGAACCCCTGACCTCGGCATTGCGAACGCCGCGCTCTCCCAGTTGAGCTACATCCCCGGCATTGACGGGCCATCCGGAAAAAATCTTGCGATACGACGGGCATCGTATATATGACATGATTCGGCTCTGTCAAGCAATAGTTGAGACCATCACGTTTTTGAAGTTGTCAAATATAACAGATAAGGAGAGTGTCCATGGCAAAAATTGATGCCTTTTTTCAGCTGATGAATGAACAGGGCGCATCAGACCTTCACCTCGTCACCGGTCAGCAGCCGGCGCTTCGCATTCGGGGTGAAATCGAGCGGATTAAATTCAATGTACTGGAAAATGATGATCTCAAGGCCATGCTTTACGAGATCGCTCCCGAGCATAAAGTCAAGCAGTTTGAAGAAACGGGCGATGTGGACTTTGCCTATGAGATCCCGAATCTCGCCCGCTACCGGGCCAATTTTTTCATGCAGAAATACGGATGTGCCGCCGTGTTCAGGGAAATCCCCAGTAAGATTTTGACCGCCGAGCAGCTCGGACTTCCTGCCGTAGTCTCCAAACTGGCGTCGCTGCCCCGGGGGCTGGTGCTCGTAACGGGGCCTACGGGAAGCGGCAAATCCACAACGCTGGCCGCCATTATCGATGAAGCCAACAAAACCCGGAAAGACCATATTATCACGGTCGAAGATCCGATCGAGTTTGTCCATAAAAGCCAGAACTGCATCGTCAATCACCGGGAAGTGGGCGTCCATACGAAGACCTTCACCGCCGCCCTGCGCGGGGCGCTCCGCGAAGATCCGGACATCATCCTCGTGGGCGAAATGCGGGATCTGGAAACGATTCGTTTGGCCGTCGAAGCGGCCTCCACGGGCCATCTTGTTTTCGGCACCCTGCATACGTCGAGTGCGGCCAAGACCGTGGACCGGGTCATCGAGGTGTTTCCGGCCAGTGAACAGATGCAGATCCGCTCGACCCTGGCGGACGGCTTACGGGCTGTGATCGCCCAAGTGCTGTTCAAACGGATCGACAAGAAAGGCCGGTGCCCTGCGATGGAAATCATGATCGCCAATTCTGCCGTCCGAAACCTTGTCCGGGAAGCGAAAACATTTCAGATCCCCTCCATGATCCAGACCGGTAAGAAATACGGCATGCAACTGCTCGATGATGCGATCATGGACCTTTTAAACAAAGGCTGGATCAGCCCCGATGAGGCCTATGCGAAATCCAATGACAAAGGGAAATTCAGACCTTTCCTCAAAACGCCGCCGACGGATTTCACAGACGCATAATGCAAGCCGTCCGCATGCTAATCCGTTTCCGGTTCGGAGTCCGGGTTTGTCCCGATCCGGAAGCAGGGAAACGGCGTCGGGATTGACGCTCTCGTAAAAAAAGTTGAATTTTTGACGGCTTTGTAAAAAGTTCCTTGAGGCAAGGCGCACAAATCATGAGGAGTGAGGCGTACTTGGGCGTACGCCGAAATGACGAAGGGTAAAGCGCAACGAAGCATCCGGACTTTTTTCGAAGCCGTCGGGATGCGGCACAGATAAGGGAGGAACCATGAGAAAGCAGGAAGTCGATTACATTTTGGGAAAAATGCTTGATTCATTCAAGAATGTGTCTGATTTGAACATTACAGTCGGCAAGCCCTTTCAGGTGGAAAGCTCCGGACAGTTGACCGGGATCGATCTGGATCCCCCTTTTAGAAAACTGACCCCTTTCCAGTCCGAAATTTTCTCGCTCAATCTCATCAATTCGGACCGCCGCCTGACGGAAAGGCTACTGGCCGAAGGATCCTGCGATTCCTCCTATGAGCTGGCGGGCAAGGCTCGTTTCCGGGTCAATATCTTTTCCCAGCGCGGGCACTATTCCGTTGTTCTCAGAAAGCTGGAAACGAAAATTCCCACCTTCCAAGATATGAACCTGCCGGAGGCCTTCCGCAAGATGGCGGAGGAAAAAAACGGCATTATTCTTGTTACCGGCGCCACAGGCAGCGGGAAGACCACATCGCTGGCCGCCCTCTTGAATGAAATTAACGAACACAAATCCGTTCATGTCGTGACACTGGAGGATCCGGTTGAGTATTCCCATCCTCACAAAAAATCCACTTTTAACCAGAGGGAGATGGGTAATGATTTTGATACCTTTGCCAGCGGCTTGCGGGCTGCTCTCCGCCAGGCGCCCAAGGTCATTCTCGTGGGCGAAATGCGGGATCGGGAGACGGTGGAAATCGGCATGTCCGCTGCTGAAACAGGCCACCTCGTCCTGAGCACCCTGCATACCGTCGACGCCGGCCAGACCATTAACCGCATCCTCGGCATGTTCACCACGGAAGAGGAAAATCAGGTCCGTATTCGACTGGCCGATACAATGCGCTGGATCGTCTGCCAGCGGCTGCTGCCCAAGGAAGGCGGCGGACGCGTGGCCGCGTTTGAAATCATGGGGACGAACCTGCGCGTCAAGGACACAATCCTGCACGGCGAAGCGGAAGGGAAAACCTTCTACGAGATTATTCAGGCCGGAAAAGCCTTCGGCATGATCACCTTTGACGATTATATCGTGGACCTGTACAAAGACGGAAAGATCAGCGAAGACACAGCCCGGGCTTATGCGTCGAACAAAGGGATCGTCGGGCGCGGGATTGATTCCGTCAAGAGCACCAAGGGCGAGGCCACCACGACTCTCGGCAAACTCCAGGTTGACGGCAGTTACGGAAAACAGCAGCAGCAAAAACCCCCTTGGGAAAAGTAATAGGAGAAAACGATCATGGGAGAGGAAAAAACGCTTTTTAATCAAGTCGATGAATCGCTGTATGATGCCGCCGACAAACCCTTTGATTTTGTGGATGTGGAAGGTGAGACGGCCCTGGTCTGTGAGTCCGATCCGTCCATTCGGGAAAAGATCAGCGAGGCCATGAAATTGCTGGACTACATGATTACGGAAGCGGCCTCCGCCAAGGACGCCCTGAAAAAAATGAGGTTCCATACCTACGATGTGGTTGTCCTCAACGAGCATTTCGATACGGACAGCCCCGATCAAAATGACGTTCTTCAATACCTGGAAGGCCTGCCCATGGGAATACGCCGGGAGATGTTCGTGGCCCTGGTCAGTGAAAGATTCCGCAGCATGGATAATATGGCAGCTTTCAATAAAAGTGTTAATCTGATAATCAATACGAAAAATATCGACGATGTGGAAACCATTCTCAAAGGGGGAGTCTCTGAAAACGCCGCCTTTTACCGGGTCTTCAAGGAAACGCTGAAAAAAATGGGAAAGGGATAAACCGGGATAACGCTCTGTTTATTCATGAATCCGCTGGGCCTGGTGTAAGGTTTCCGCAGCCATTTCCAGGTTCCCAAGCGACTGGTAGGATTCGGAAAGGGCCATGTAATAGAAAGGATTTTGCGGATCGTGCGCAATGGCCTTTTTGAATGCGCCGATGGCTTCCAGATAATAATGGGCACGGGCAAGGGTATGGCCCAGCCGGTTTAAATACACGCCGGCAGCGTCGCGGCTTAGCTCGACGGCCCTTTGATAAACCGCTGATCCCTCTTTTAATTTTCCCTGTTGTATCAGGACATCTCCCAGGCCCAGCAGAAGCATCGGGGCGTCGTTGTGTTCTGACAGACCATTCCGGAAAGCCTTTTCCGCTTTCTCCATTTGATTCGCTTGAAGAAAGGATTGGGCCATCCGGTCAAAAAATGAACCGGCATCAGCAGGGTCAATGGCCGCCGCCCGTCGGTAGGCGGCCTCACCGCCCACATAGTCATGATTCATGATGCATGCCTGACCGAGGCTGCAGAAGAAGGAAGAAGCATCCGGCTCCATCGTCGTCATTTTTTCAAAGATGCTCACGGCATCGCCCGCCCTGCCCGCGTTGAGGTATGCGTCTCCCAGTTCGCCCAGGAGGGCGATATCTTCGGGCTGAGCCGCCATCGCCCGTTCGCAAACATCCACCAACCGGTCGTACTTTTTTCTTTCTTTATAGATTCGGACCAATTCATCAAAGGCAAATCCTGTAAAGATCCGTCTTCGCAGTTCCTTTTCGAAGACTTGCTCGAAGCAGGCGACAGCCTGATCCGCCTTTCCGCAGTCGTGAAAGGCCCAGGCAAGACCCAACCGATAGGAATCATCGCCGGGATTGAGATCGATCAACTGCCGGTAAAAGGCGATTGCCTCCTCAAACCGCTGCGCCTTCAGACATTCCTCAACCAGCACCCGATAACGCTGAGTTTTTTCTTCATTCGTCATGAAAAAGATAAAGGGTGCGGCGTGCCGCACCCTTTCCCTTTCAGCAACTGCTGCAGGAAGATCCGCAGCCGCCGCCAGCCGCGAGGCTGGATGTCAGCTTGAAACCGGATCCCGTGCCGGTATCGATAAAGTCTAGATTGATCGGTTTGACCTCTTCCAAAAGTTCCTTATCAACCAGAAAGGTGATCCCCCTGTCTGTAAACACCTCGTCATTTCCCTGCGACTCATCCAGAGCCATTCCCAGTGAGGGCCCACCTCACCCGGCCTGCATGAGAATCCGGACGGAAGGTGCCTCGTTCCGATTCTTCAGAAACTCTTTAATCATCTCGCTTGCTTTCTCTGTCACCTCAAACATTTTTTCCTCCCTCTGGAGCGGCGCCTGCGGCGCTTCGCCCGTTAATATGATGTATACCTATGCACGCCGCTGTGTTTTGTCAATGTGTAATTTCTCCTGCCATTCAGTATCCTCCATAAATCCGAGCGATTACACAAAATGACCCTTCAGCCTTCTCTCCTTCCGTAAAACAGGACCGTCGCAGCGGACAGCGTCTCAGGCCAGCTTTCGTTCTCCCGAGGCGATCGTCTGCAAACCGGTTTTGTCGAGAATCGATATTCGATTCCCCCTCGATCGGATCAAACCTTGTCGGCCCATCCGGCCCATGATGCGGGAGAGAGTTTCCGGAATCGTTCCGAGCAGGGCGGCCAATTGTCCTTTCGTAATATCCAGCCTGATTTCATCGGCACCGGGGCGTTTCCCGTCCAGATAAAGCAGGTGGACGGCAAGACGCGCGGGCGTCTCCTTGAGCGAAAGATCCTCGACCAGGCGGGTGAATTTTTGCAGGCGGCGGGACAGGACAGCCAGCATATTCAGCGCCAGGGTAGGGTCCTGACCGATCAGCGCCACAAATTCGCGGCGCGGAAAGAAAAGCAGAACGCTTGTGGTTTGCGCCTCGGCAAAAGCGGGAAACCCCTGTCCGGCAAAGACGACCGCCTCCCCGAAGGATTCCCCCGGGCCGAAGATGTGAAAGATCTGCTCTTTACCGCCTTCCGACGAAAGCTTGAAGATCCGGACACGACCGGATTGTACGATATAAAAGCCGATGCCTTCATCCCCATCGGCAAAAATCATCTGACCTTTCCGGTACGTACGCAACAGGCAGATTCTGGCCAGGGCCCTGAGCTGACCGTCCGGCAGGCCTTCAAAAAGCGGGATGGCCGCGATCTGATCCACAATCCCCATGCCTTGCCCTCCTCATGACAAAATAAATTACACCGGTCCTTGACTTAAGTCAAAGCGGTTTCCCGGAAACGACATTATCTTATCATTCAAAAAGGGGGAAAGGAATAATGAAAATCAAACGAAAAATCATCCGGATCGACGAAGAAAAATGCAACGGCTGCGGCCTCTGCGTCCCGGCCTGCGCCGAAGGCGCCATCGCAATCGCCGGCGGCAAGGCCCGGTTGGTGGCCGAAAAATACTGCGACGGCTTGGGGGCCTGTCTCGGCGAATGCCCCCGGGACGCCCTGACGCTCATCGAGTCGAAAGTGGAAGCCTTCGACCAGGAAGCAGCAGAAACGCATGTAATGGCCCCGAAAACGTCTCTGCTGCCGGAAGCGCCATCCATGCCCTGCGGGTGTCCATCCACATTAATGCAGATATTTCCTGCGGCGGTCTCCTGCGATAAGGCAGGTCTGTCGATCGCTCAAAACCGACCGCCATCGGCTTTGTCGCACTGGCCCGTGCAGATCCGTCTGGTACCGCCGGCGGCGCCTTTCTTGAAAAATGCCGACCTGCTGATTGCGGCCGATTGCACACCCGTGGCTTATGCGGGTTTCCATCGGGATTTTCTGGCGGGAAAGGCGGTGCTCATGGGGTGTCCGAAATTCGATGACGTCCCGGTCTATGTAGAAAAATTCACAGAGATATTTTGTCGGAATCCGATTAAAAGCGTCACGGTCCTTGTCATGGAGGTTCCCTGCTGCCGGGGTTTGCCGGCGATCGTACAGAAAGCCATGGCCCAGTCCGGCCGGAAAATTCCGCTGAGCATCGTTATCATCAGCCTGCACGGAGAGATTCGGGAATCGACGGCCCGGTGAGAATATAACTCGACGGCTCAACGATTTCCATGATCGCTTATTTCTCTGTTTTCTCTGTTATTCCGGCAATTTCGGAAATCCCTTCTGTGATTCGCGGCCCCAGGCGGAAAATCGTATCGCCGATGTAGTAGACTCGCCCCAGACGGACGGCCTCTACCTGGTTCAGCTTTTTCAACAAACGACGAGAGTGGGCCATGACCCCATCATGAGCCTTTCCGATAAAAATGATATCGGGGGATTGCCGGACGACCTCCTCAAGGGAATACCTTGGGTACTGCGTCTTTGTATGCGCGGCGATATTCCGCAGCCCGAGCAGTTTCAGCACATCATCAATAGCCGTGCCGGGACCAGCGACCAGCAGCGGGTCCGGTTGAACAACAAAAAGGACTTTCTTCCGTGTGCACACGGAAGAAAGCTGCACTTTGTCAGCATGTCGGCGAATAACGCTTTCGATCCTTGCTGCGTGTTGATCAGCGATGCGATGGACATTGAGGGCCGCCCCCAATGCCCTGATTCCACCGGGAAGATCCTCCAGCCGTTTCGCCCGGAAGGCATGGGTTCGAATACCCAGCTTCCGGAGCCTGCGATCGATTTCACGAGGATTGCCGTCTTCGGTCAATACAACCATTTCCGGCTTCATCGCGACAATCGCTTCCAGCGACGGGTTGGACATGCCGCCGATCTTGGGCTTTGTCCTCACTTCAGGCGGGTAGTTACAGTAACGGCTTACCGCGAGAACCCGATCGCCGAGTCCCAGGTCATAGAGGATCTCCGTAAGATTGGGCGCCAGCGAAATGATCCTCGCCGGCGTTTGGGCCATGGCCGGTCCGACCAGAAAGATCCAGGCGAACAGGACGACCGGAAGATGGTTCATGATCGTGTTAATCCTTTCTCGGTCCCGGAATACGGAGGCTTGCAACCGCTTAGTCGACTTCTTTCAAAGAGAAACGGATGGGAATATCCACGGTCATGGCCAACGGCATATTCCTTTTCCGGGCCGGTTCAAACCGCCATGCCCTGACGGCGTTCAGAGCCGACTGATCCAGCAGGGCATATCCGGAGGATTTCTTGATCCGGACCTCGCCGGCGTGTCCGTCCGTCAGGACCTCCACCGCAAGCAGGACCATTCCTTCATAGCCCCTCATCCGTGCGATCACCGGATAGGCGGGGCGCGATGCGTTCAGATAGCGGGGCAGAACCATCTGTCCCGATTCCGCCCTGGACGATCCGCTCCGCCGTCCGACATCAGGATGATCCGCAGATGTTTTTCCGAGAGGAGCGATTTCCTTGTTGTCCACGTTCATCAAGATCGGCAAGTGCAATGATACAGAAACGTCCGCTTTATTGTCTACCTTCTGTTCTTCCCTGATCCCCTCCGTCGCCAATGCCCCATACTCCGCATTGTTCGCTTGATCTATCAACGAGTGGGGTTCCATCAGTTTATTCACATTGCGAACCGTCCGGTCTGCCGCCTGATTCACATGCGACAATATTTTTTGATCGTCATGGCCGTTCATGGCATAGATCAGAGATGCTGTGATGAATGAGACATTTTCGATGGTTTGCCGGGGCGCAACGGTAGTGGCGTTTGAAATAACAAGCATGGCCAATGCCAGGCCATGGGCGCCCAGAGAATATGCAACGGCCCTGGGGAATTTTTTTATTTCCATTGCCATACCCGCCTCAGGACATGCAGGGACTGGTTCAACGCCTCTTCATCGAAAATCTCCGCCGTCAGAACGCAGGATTTTTCCGGCCTGCGGCCCGGACGGTTTACAAGGGCGGCAAGTAAACCGTCGGGCAGAAAGGTTACTTTCACCTCCAGATCTGCGGGAATGACGGAAGATGTCGTTCCCGGGCGGAACGGAAAGCGGTTTTTCAGAGACGGATTTCCCTTAAAGATCGCCTCAAAAGACAAAGGAAAGACCTCCCTTAAACGTAATTCCCGGCATGGGGTAGTAGGTGTTGACGCCCCCCCACGAGACATTATCCGAGCCGAAGGACGCATATTTCACATCCGTCAGGTTTTCCACACCGAAAAATGCCGTCACGTTTACTTTTTCGATCGGCGGTTTGTACGAAAGATAAAAATTGTAGAGAGTGTAGGCCTCCAGCTTTTCCGCGTTGTTGTCAAAGTCCTGGGACAGGAAGGCTTCGCTCACGTAGCGCACCTCGGGACGAATTGCCAGATTCCAGGGCAGATAGATCTCCACACCGGCATTGGCCATGCGGTTCGGCGCCAGGGGCATCTCTTTCTTGCTGTGGGGGCCGTCCTCAACGGTGGCCATATGATAGGTGAAATTGCCGTAGAACCGGGCCCGTTTCTCCCAGAGCCAGGACAAGGAAATTTCCGCACCGTCGTGACGCGACTTCCCGACGTTCTGATTATACCCCGTCCACGGCGTTACATAAACATACTGGATTTCATCTTCCATATCAATCCTGAAGAGGGTAACGCCGATCTTGAGATTATCCAGAGGATGGAATTCCGTGCCCGTCTCCACGCTGACGCCCTTTTCCCTTTCAAGGCTTGTTAAAAACAACGGGCCGCCGAAGCCGTTGAAGGAGGCCACTTCGTCGAGAAAGGGAATGCGATAGACCGTGGCCATTTTCGCGAAAATCTTTGATTTCTTGCCTGCGAGCCATGTCAGGCCCGCTTCATAGGCCTCGGCATGATGGGTTTTACTCCGGTCGGTAAAGTTGTTGGCCGGTGTTAAAATGTCCGTATTGGATCCTTCGATGGTTGCCCGTTCCGACCGGTACCCGGCGCACAGAATCAGACTTTTCAGGATGCTGAACTCATCGCGGAGATAGTATCCGACGCTTTGTCTTGTCAGATCCGCCCAGGTTGTTTTCGTGGTTCTCTCACGGCTGCCGAAGAATTCTTTCTTATAAGGTTCGCGGTAATAATCCAGGCCGGTAATCAGTTTGTTCTTGAATCCGAAGAATTCCTTTGTCAGAATATATTTTGGCGTAATGCCGTATGTTTCCGTGCCGGTATCTGAGAACTTGTTGAATGTATAGGATGGCATATTGGTCTGAAGATCCTTTCTGCCATACAGGAAGTTAACATCCATCTGCCCCCAAGATCCAAAGAGCGACCTGATGCCCAAATTGACGTTCGTGTATTTGTCCGAGCCATCGTCATCGGGGGCGGCGTTGGCCCAGTTTGCCGGCGTGGCCGGCTGATACTGCCGCCGGTTCTGTTCCATCTGCGCTTTCGTGAGGGCGCCCGGCATCTGATAGTCCGTCTTGTTGAAGGAGAGCCCTAAGGACACATTGAGAAAATCGCTCGCACCATACCCCACATCGAAGCCGCCCCCCTGCGATAAGAATTTTGACCGTTCCCGGTAGCCGAAGCTGAAATTATTTTCCCCGGTCAGCGCGTAGCTCCACTTATCCGCAGCGCCGATGACCCCGACCCGTTCATTGTGAAGACCATCGCTTCCCGCCATGACGGAGGCGTTGAATTTCGGCGGGCCCTCGCCTTTCTTCGTAATGATGTTGACGACACCGCCGATGGCCGCATCGCCGTAAAGGACACTGTTCGCACCGCGGACGATCTCGATTCGTTCAATCGTATTGACGGGAATCTGCAACCAGTTGATGGAAGACATGTCAGACCGATTCAGTCGTCTGCCGTCCAGCATGACCAGAGTCTTCCCGAAAGGATTGTCGCCGCCGAAACCGCGCATGTCGATGGCCGACTGTGAAGGGTTGCCGCTGTAATTGCGGAACTGAATGCTCTCCAGCTTGTCCAGAACTTCCACCACCGTGGTTGCACCGGACTGTTCAATCTGCCGGGCCGTGATGACGGACACATTGGCGGGAACCTGGCGGATTTCCTCCCTGTTCCGTGTTGCCGTCACAACCACTTCTTCCAGGGTGACGGCTTTTTCCGGTTCCGGCGCTTTTTTCTCACCGAAGACCGCACCCGGCACGAGCCAAACAAACAGCATGATTAAAATGAAGACCTTGACTTTTTTTAAATCCTCTTTCATTTGACGTTTCTCCTTCTTCCCCCGCGGGAATATGGTTATTTTTCCGTCGGATACGTCTCCTGGCTTGCGGCTGTTCCTGCTCTCCATGCCTTCCCGACGTCCATTTGAAGGAAATCAGTGACATGTAAGAATCTCGTTCCGCTTACAGTTGCGGGGCAGCGCCGGCATTTCACCGGCTTCCGGTTTCCGACGGATGCTCGCTTCTTGGCGTCACCCGGGGTAAATTGGTAATGGGATGCCGATCCACCATTACCGGGGTTTGATAAACTGCCTGAATATGTTCTTCCGTAATCACATCGAGGGGCCGTCCGGTCACTTGTATGCGCCCCTCATTCAAGAGAATGATCCGGTCGCAGTACAGCGAGGCCAGGTTGATGTCATGCGTGACGGCAATCACCGTCAGGCCCTGTGTCAGGTTCAATGTTTTGATGAGATTGAAAAATTCCACCTGATGCCGAATGTCCAGCGAGGCGGTCGGTTCGTCAAGCAGCATCAGTTCGGGCTCCTGGGCCAGCGCGCGCGCGATCAGAACCCGTTGCCGCTCGCCGCCGCTCAACCGGTTCATGCTCCGGCCTGCGAGCGCCAGCGTATCGGTCATCGCCATCGCCCGGTTGACGATCGTCAGGTCCTTTTCTCCCTCGAAACGCCATTTTCCGAGATACGGCGCCCGCCCCATAAGGACAATCTCCTGCACCTGGAACGGAAAAATCGTCGGGGATTCCTGGGGCACGACGGCAATGATTCTGGCCAGGGCCTCGCGTTTCATCTGGTGGACGGGTACGCCATGAATGCGGATCATGCCTTCCTGTGACCGCAGAATGCCGTCAATCAGGTTGAGCAACGTCGTCTTGCCGGTTCCGTTCGGTCCGATCAGACCGACAAAATCACCGGCCTGAACCGCAAACGAGACATCCCTGAGCACCCGGTCGCCGTTGTAGGAAAAACCGATTTTTTCGACCTGCAGGATCGACATGGGTTAGACGGTCCTCCTGTAGAGCAGGTAGATGAAATAGGGTGCGCCGCAGAGGGCCGTGATGACGCCTACCGGCAGTTCGACAGGAGCCATGACAGACCGGGCAATGGTGTCCGCCGCAGTCAGAAAAGACGCCCCGAAAAGGACAGCGGCCGGCAGCAGCAGCCGGTGATCCGGGCCCAGCGTCAGACGGAGCAGGTGCGGAATGATCAGACCGACAAACCCGATGGTACCGCTGACCGAGACCGCCGCCGCCGTCGTCATGGAAGCCGTAACAAGCAGGATTTTTTTCGTTTTCTCTACATCCACACCCAGTTGCATGGCTGTTTCTTCTCCAGTTAACAAGAGGTTCAGGGACCGTGCGTGAATGATCATCACGACGAATCCAGCCAACAGAAACAGGCCCGTAAACAGAACTTCGCCCTTTTCAGCCAGGCTCAGATCGCCCATGAGCCAGAAGAAAACGCTGTGCAAGCGGTCACTGCTGCTGATGGACATCAAGAACATGATGACGGCTGAAAAAAAAGGCATTGATGATGACACCGGTCAGCAGCAGGGTATTCGTTTGCCTGTCCGTCCGGTTTCCGGCTACCCCAAAAATCGTGAGGATCGTCAGCAGCGCCCCCAGAAAGGCCAGTCCCGCAATACCGAAGGGAACAGCGCCGGCGCCGATAAGAATTCCGACAATGGCTCCCACGGCAGCACCTCCGGAAATACCGAGGATATAAGGATCGGCCAGCGGGTTCCGGAGAACGGCCTGAAAAACGACACCGGCTGTGGACAAGGCGGCTCCGACGATCCCGGCAAAGAGAATGCGCGGAAGGCGAATGGAAAGCAGAATGGTTTTTTCCGATGGGTCGAGACCGGTTTCAGCCCCCTGAAAGACGGAAAAAAGCCTTCTCGCGAAGAAAAGGGGGGAGACGTCTCCGGGGCCTGTCACCAGCGAAACAATCAAGACAACCAGAAAGGCGGACAGAAGCAGGAGAACAACCCGGATGATCCGGGTCAGTGTGACCACAGGCCTGAGCGGGGGCCGATGCTCTGGAGCGATATCAGAAACCAGCCGCCTCGCCAGAGATATGAAGGGTATTCTGAACATGGATTCCCGCCCTCGGGGGTCTTCGATGGATCGGTCTTCCGGCTTCGGGCGGCCTACTCACCCGCCTTCCCATCATGATTGACTCACGACAGTGGCATTTTGGGTTTTCGTTCCCTTCACGGCTGCGGGGCAGCGGGGGCGTTTCACCCCTCTTCCCTGTATCCATCTGTATCTATTGCATTTTTATAAGACTTATCTGGTACAATATATAAAAGAAGCGGTTTTGTCAATATCAAAATAATGCACTGAATTGCGGTTTTCAACGGTCGCCCGCATGGTTTTTTATCAATACGACAGCAATGCCTCAACTGCGATCTGGCTGCCCGGCCGTGGGCCTTTCATCGCGGAGCTTGATTCTCAGTTTTTTGGCAATGTCCAGGACGGTATTGGCGTAGATCGGACTGCGATTATAGGCCATGATGACCCGGTACCGGCTTTTCCGGCTCATGTTGCATTTCCATCCGTGGCGGTGCAGATACTTTCCCATGCTGTGCAGGGCGTCTTCCGTGACAAACAGATCGATGCGGCCATCGCCGTCCGCGTCGACACCATAGGAAGAAATATTCGACGGCATAAACTGGCAAAGACCGATGGCGCCGTAAATGGAGCCGGGAATTTCCAGCGGATCGATCTTGTTTTCCAAGGCATAATGGATGAGTGACAGCAGTTCCTGATAGGCCCAGTCCGATTTTTCCCGGCACCGCCGCCGGGCGTAGTCCTCATTGGATGCCGTCAAAAGATCGCTGGCCAGATAGGGCCGAATCATTTCCAGATCCCCGGCCAGGGCCATGCTGGCGAGGGTGTTGAAGGCCATCCTCGAACCCGTATTCCGGCCCAGTTCCGTTTCCACAAGCAGGATGGCCACGACGATTTCTTCCGGCACGCAATATCGGGTCCGAATGCTTTTCAGTGTGGCTTTGTTTTCATGGGTATAGGCAAGGGCCCGCTCAATGAGCTCCGGCCTCAGAAACTTGTTGTAAAGGGCCCTGATTCTTGCTTCCTGGTCGGCTGAAGGCTCCTGGAATTGTTGTCGGATCAGCGTTTCGATTTTACGCGACATGGGATCGGGATCAAAGCGGGCTTCCGGACGGGCGAAAATCTCTGCGACGATCTTATTGTCATTGCCGTCCCGGACGAGCCGATCAATCAGCGGCGACCAGTCCGCCCATGACCGGAGAGGGACCAGGCCGATGAGCATGAAAACAAGGAGGGACAGCAGGGATCTCACGCAGAATCCCGTAACAGGCGTCTTATGGCCGGGCATTGTCAAGCGACGATTGGGCATTGGTCTCGCGTAAGGTCGGGATCATCCCGTTTAAAATTCAAGGCGTTATTAAATACTCTCGATGGGTTTTCTCTTATACGGATACGGGCTTAAAGTCAACTGGGATCTGAAACAGACTCAAAGCTGATGAACTCGCAAAAAGTCGGATAATTGTTCAAATTCGACAGCTTCGTAAAAAGCTCCGCAGGCAAGGCGCGCCAATCATGAGGAGTGAGGCGTACTTGGGCGTACGCCGGAACGACGAAGGATGCAGCGCAACGCAGCATCCGGACTTTTTACGAAGCCGTCAAGGTTTCAGCAGCAACACCCAGCAGATCACCATGACGATGCGATAGACGCCGAAGGGAATGAAGGTATGCGTCTTGATGAATCGCAGCAAAAATTTGATGCTTAAAAGCGCCACCACAAAGGCCGTGACGAATCCCGCCAGGAGATATTGGAGCTCGCCCGCGGAGAACTGCGATCCGCTTTTAATGAGATCGTAGCCCGTGGCGGCCAGCATGGTTGGCACGGCCAGCAGAAAGGTAAATTCCACGATGGTTTTCCGCTTCAACCCCAGTATCAGTCCGCCCACAATTGTGGAGGCCGAACGGGACACCCCCGGAATCATGGCAATGGACTGAAAGAAACCGATAATCAGGGCATTCTTATAGGAAATATCGCGGATTTCGATGGCCGCGTCCGGCTCTTCCCGATACCACCACTCAAAAACAACGAGGATGACCCCTCCGATCAACAGGGCCCAGAGGACAACCGCTTCCGAGCCCAGCAGATAACCTTTGATCATTCTGTAAAGGGTCAGCCCGAGAATCCCCGTGGGCAGAAAGGCCACGACCAGGCGTTTGATGATTTCCATATCCACCAGAAGGGTCCGCCCGTAAAGAACCACGACTGACAAAATGGTCCCCGCCTGAATGGCTATCTCAAAACTCTTGAGAAACTCCGTGTGCTTGAGCCCCATCAGGTGCGACGCGAGGATCATGTGTCCCGTCGAAGAAATGGGCAGAAACTCGGAAACCCCCTGAACGATCCCCAAAATGACGGCGGTGATTAAATCCATGCGCACCCTTTTTCTTTATTTCGAAAAAGATGTCAACGATAAACTTGATCATTTTTGTCTTGTTGTGGACGATACCGACCAGAGACCCCACCCTCAGAATAAAAAACAGTTATAAACGTGGATCAATTTATTGAATAGATATGGCAGTCCTACGCACAAAAGATACCACTGACGATAGCGGCAGTTATTAGGTTCATCCGGTTGATGCGTCCTTGTTGTTGCACATGCCCTCCTTTCTGTACTCGGCAGGCATGGTTTTCTTACATGGATACGAGATTTCAATGCGTAATGATCAAGCGATGCCGACTTCAACTAATCCTTGAATGAATACGACATGTACTATA
>JAZDIK010000083.1:0-6098 GCA_043805145.1 Pseudomonadota bacterium
AAAATAACCAGGTTTTCATAGTTCTTAAGGAAGGTAACACCGTCCGGATAATCCGCCGCTTCCACAAATTCGAAGTAGGCCTCGTCGATAACCACGATTTGTTTCCCGTCGACTGCGTCCAGAAATGCCGTCAGGGTGTCCTTCGACCAGTACGTGCCGGTGGGATTATTAGGGTTGCAGATAAAGATAATTTTTGTTTTCCCGTCGATGCCCAGTACCATTTTCCCGTCGTCAAACCGTCCCTCTTTCAGAGGGACGAGTCTGGCCTCAATGCCCGAAAAGTTAGCCACCCATTCATAGACGGCAAAAGTCTTGTCCGCTGTGATGATATTATCTCCTTTTTCACAGAAAGCCTTGATTACGAAGGCAATCACTTCGTTAGCGCCGTTGCCAACGAGAACCTGATCGGGCTGGAGGCCGTGTCTATCCGCAATTTCATGACGCAGGTAATAGGAATCTCCACTGGGATAAGCGGCGCCCCGGGGAGGTGGGAATTGACGGATGACGGCTTGTGCTGCCGGGGGCGGTCCGAGGGGATTTTCGTTGTTGTTCAAGCGAAAGAGTCTCTCACAGCCGAAGAGTTTTTTCAGTTCCAGATCGGGTTTGCTGGGGATATAGGGTTCAAATTCCCTGACATAAGGTGGAACGAGGATTTCAAGATTCGGTTGCATGGTATTGAAAAACCACCAGATCGGCCTGTCCGGCAAACGGCAGGATCATCGCGGGTTTAAACCGGTTGATCAATAACGCCGGAACGAGGACCGCCTGCCAGGAGATTCCCAAATCCAGTTCGAAGAAGATGTTGAGAATGTGCTCCGCTTTGAGAAAATGCACATGCCTTTCTACGTTATCAGCGAAATCGCTTCCAGGCCATAGGGGACGCAGGGTCACCTCCAAGTGCTCACGGTGAAATTCCGCTGAAAAAATCGAGGCGCCGGAGCGGCTCTCACCTAGATCCTGGATAGTTTTTATCTCTCTTGCCAGAATGAGGCGGTCGTACTCCCTGCCGAGATAGCCCTTCAGATCCCCGTGAGTCCAGACGCCGCAGCCGGGGTCTTCGTGGAGCATTCTGTAAAAACATGGCTGACGAAGCTGTTCGCTTCCTGATCCGTAATAAGTCCGGAATCCCAGGGTTTCAAAATGAGGCTGGAGAGGTTCGGAAAGACCGCTGGTATTTATAATGCCGATAGCTTTGGTCCTGGCGATCCTGGCGATGAAGGCTTCCAGAAGCTTTTCTGAAATCGCTTCACCCTGAACTGTCTGAAATGCAAAAGGACCGAAGACCTGTACCATCCTTTCCGTCGGGAAGCAATAAAATACCCCACCGGCGATTTCCTGCCCGGGACCCAGAGCTACCAGTGCCTGGTATTCGCCGCTACCGACCATGTCGACTACCTTACCCGGGTACCTGAAGAAAGAGGGTATCAGCGGATCGGCCTCAATCTGTGCCACCTGCATGGCAAATTCCTTCTGTCCTTCAATATCGGGAATCCCAATGGTGATCTCTTCACCCGGTTCGGGTTGGGGAAAAGAGATTTCCGGGGCTGACGGGTAGTCTTTTTCCTTGTCGATCACCAGGCAGACGGTCTGATGTGGTTCAATGACGATATTGAGACGATCGACGGAACGGGCGGCAATCATCAGCCCCATTTCCTCTAAGCCGGTTTCTCCGTCGCCGGTCAGGGTCGAGGTGATATTGAGCCCCTTTAAGTTCAAATCCGACAGGGAAAACCGAAAAAGGACCCGGACGTAATAGACACCGTTCAGGCATTGAATTTCGATGGTTTTCCCACTGGAGACACCCTTGCAAAGAGTGATGAAAATTTCCTCCGTGGCAAGCGTAAGCTTGAGGCCTTCGTTCTTCCCGAGTCCGAAAACCGAAGCGGCCGTCTCTACAAACCGGGTGACGACGGGCAGAAACGACACCTGCATGTTCAGGCTGAGGGTCAATGTCTGTCTGTGAGGCTCTTCCATGGGGATTGATCATAGGAAAAAAACAGTGGCTTGTCAATCATGGAATACGGAACTGTCCTTGGTTGCATTTCTTTATATTTTGCCGGCCTGTTCAGGTCTTTCAGGACACTCGGTGTTGCCTATCATTGAATCTGTTGAAAAGGTTTTTGCGCCTTGCAACCCCAAATTCCTTGTGTTATATTTCCACATTATTTTGTTTTTTATCCCACCGGACGGCTCAAATATCACGGATCAGCCACATTGATTGGGAAAATCATATGTCTATTTGTTCAGCAGAAACCAAGCGGAAATTGACGACAGCGGGGAAAACCGCCGAGGACGACCTCCATAGGGAGGTGGAGAGGATGGTTCTCACTTGAAAGCCTTGGTTCCTGAGGTAGGCCGGCCCTTTCCCAGGGTGGACGCCGCAGCCAAAGTGACGGGTGTTGAGAAATTCGCCCTTGACTATTACGGTGACGATCTCCTCTGGGTCGGCGTCAAACGGGCGGGAATTCCTCACGGCAGGATACGCCTTGTGGATACCACCGCGGCGAAAGAAATTCCGGGGGTGCTCAAAGTTCTGACGGGCCGCGACGTACCCGGAACCAACCGTCAGGGAATCGTCCACAAGGATCAGCCTGTTCTTTGCGATCGGAAGGTGCGTCACTGCGGCGACGCCGTCGCTCTCGTCCTGGCCGAAGACCAGACGACACTGAAGAAAGCCCTTTCCCTGATCCGGGTTGACCTGGAACCTCTTCCAGGCGTCTTCGGGATTGACGACGCCCTGAGGCCCGACGCGCCGCTGGTTCATGAGGAAAACGAAAACGGCAACATCCTGCTCAAGGCGACCATCCGGGCAGGGGAAGGGAAGGCCTCACTGGAGGGATGCGACATCATTGTCGAAGAGACCTTTGACGTTCCCGTTCAGGCCCATGCCTTTCTGGAAACGGAAAACGGCCTCGCCTGGCAGGAAGCGGACGGGAAGATCGTTCTGGTCGTCTCGACCCAAGCGCCTTTTCGGGACAAGTGGGAAATCAGCCACGCTTTAGGTCTGCCGATGGAAAAGATACGGGTCATCGGGCCTTATCTCGGCGGGGCTTTCGGCGGCAAAGACGGCGCCACGGTGCAGTGTCTGCTGGCGCTGGCGGCCCTTCACGCCGGGGGGCGGCGCGTCAAGATGTGGTGGGACAGGGAAGAAAGTTTCCTGGCCGGATACAAGCGCCATGCCGCCCGCCTGCACTACCATCTCGGCGCCAAGGCCGATGGAACTCTACAGTCTCTCCACTGCCGTCTTTACTACGATACGGGGGCTTATGCCCATCTGGGCGGAGAAGTGATGGCCCTCGGAATGGAACATGCCGGTGGTCCCTACCGAATCCCCCACACCCTCATTGAAGGGTGGTGTCTCTATACCAACAATCCCGTTGCCGGGGCCATGCGGGGATTCGGCGTCGCTCAGGTAAGCTTTGCCTTTGAGCGGGTCATGGACCTGCTGGCCAAAAAAGTGGGGCTGGACCCTCTGACGTTGCGCCTGAAAAACGCCCTCAGGCAGGGTGACCGGAATTGCATCGGGGTGACCCTGACCCAATCCACCGGCATCCTGGAATGTCTTGAACAGATCGGGCGTCATCCCCTGTGGCTGGACCGCGAGCGCTGGAAGGGGGAGTCCGGTCTATTCAAGAAAAGGGGCCTCGGCCTGGCCGCCGTCTTCAACGCCATGGGATATGGCCGGGGGCTTCCCGATTCCGCCCTGGCCAAAATAGAGGTCACGCCGGAAGGCCGGATCATCCTGTACAGCGGCGTTTCGGACATGGGACAGGGAAATGCCAGCGCTTTTTTCCAGATGGCGGGCCAGATCCTTGGTCAGGAAAGCAGCACTATCGACCTGGTGCAGCCGGACACGGAACGGACGCTTCCATCCGGTTCGGCTGCCGCCAGCCGCACGACCTACACTTATGGAAATGCCTTGATCCAGGCCTGTGAGGAACTCCGCCGGCGCATCGTCGGCCGGGCAGCCCTGATGCTCCTGGTCGACAGGCTGGATGATCTGGAATTGCTCCCCGGGCGGGTCCGGCACCCGGCCTCGGGGCGGGAGATTTCCCTCGCGACCCTGGCAGCGACCATGACGGAGCCGGAACGGATCTGTATCAGCCAATTTCTCATGCCCGTGGTAAAAGACGATCCGGATACGGGGAAAGAGTTCAAAATAGGATTCCCCCACCTCCTGTTTTCCTATGCCGCCCATCTGGCCTGCGTCGAGGTGGATGAACTGACCGGGGGCGTTGCCGTGAAGAACTACCTGGCGGTGACGGAGGCGGGGCGTGTCATCAACCCCCAGGGTTTCGAGCAGCAGGTTCAGGGCGCCATCGCCCAGGGGATCGGCTATGCCACCTGTGAAGAGGTTCAACTGCACAATGGCCGTATTCTGACGCCGGATTTGGCCACCTATATCATTCCCGGGGCTCAGGACATCCCGGAAATAACCTCCCTGGCCGTTGATGGCTATGAAACATCCGGTCCCTATGGCCTGAAAGGGGTCGGAGAAGTGGGCTTCAACGGACCCCTTCCGGCCGTCGCCAACGCGCTTGCGGATGCCTGCGGCTTACACCTGACCCGGTCCCCCTTGACGGCCGAAAGGGTTTATATGGCCTGGCAACAGAAAAATATGGGGGAGCGACATTCATGAACATCAAATTCGTACTCAATGGCCGGAAGACAACCATCGATGTTGCGCCGGACCGCCGTGTTGTGGATGTTCTGCGTCAGGATTTAGGTTTGACCGGCACAAAGGAAGGCTGCGGCACGGGTGAATGCGGGGTCTGCACAATCCTCGTGGACGGCTCCGCCCGTCTGGGTTGTCTCATGCTGGCCATCCAATTGGCAGATAGAGAAATTACAACCATTGAGGGTCTTTCACAGGAAGGCACCCTCCATCCCCTGCAGGAGGCCTTCATTCAGTGTGGCGCTGTGCAGTGTGGTTTCTGCTCGCCAGGCATGATTTTGACGTCAACGGCTTTGCTGAAGCAAAAACCGAATCCCACACGGACGGCGATCAGGGAAGGCTTGAGTGGCAACCTCTGCCGCTGCACAGGGTACCAGAAGATCGTGGATGCCGTAGAGGCGGCAGCCCGCAAAATGGGCGAGCGGGAAGAAACATGAAAAACGTCCATCTTCCCGGAAACATGGAAGAACTCTGGCCGATCTTGGAACAGGAGACCGATATGCGCCTTTACTGCGGTGGCACGGACCTCCTGGTGAAGATGCGCGCCGGGGAGGTCAACCCCTTACACCTGGTCTGTCTGGAGCGGATTGAAGAGTTACAGGGCATCCGGGAAGATTTGGACGGCCTCTGGATCGGCGCCGGGACAACTCACACCCATCTCCTGAATCATTCCCTGACGAGGCGTTGCCTTCCCGTCCTGGCCAAAGCCCTGGAAACCATCGGGTCGCCTCTTATCCGCAACATGGGAACCATCGGCGGAAATATCTGCTCCGCTTCCCCTGCCGGAGATACCCTGCCGCCTCTCTATGCTTTGGATGCGGAGGTGGAATTGCGGTCCCGCGACACGATCAGGGCGATGCCTCTCTGCGAATTCATTACCGGCCCGGGTGAAACACGACTGAAAAGAGGGGAAATCCTGACGGGTGTCCGGGTGGAAAACGGAGAGAAATACAACCGGCAACATTTCGAAAAAATCGGTCAACGCCGGGACCTGGCCTGCGCTATCGCCAGCCTGGCCGCCGTACTGCAGGTCTCTTCGTCAGGGGTGGTCCAAGCCGCCCGCCTGGCCTGGGGCAGTGTCGGACCGATGGTTGTCACCTCCAGGGAAGTCGAAGAGGCCCTCATCGGAGAAACTCTTTCTCTTAACACTCTTCAAAAAGCAGCCTCTCTGGCCCGACGGGCCGTTTCGCCCATCGACGATGCCCGGGCGTCATCTGTCTACCGCCGGGAAGTTTCGGGCAACCTTCTTCTTCGCCTGTTGCAATCAATGACCTGAACCGGAAAGCCCTTAAAATAAAGCTGTTAAAATAACTTGCCCCCCTTCACTTTTGACAACTAATGATCCGAATCTGGAAGGGATGAGGGGTGTGTTTTTAGGGGTGTGCCCCAGTAAGCCAGCGTTTGGGTGGCGGGCCCAATGTTT
>JAZDIK010000084.1:0-61514 GCA_043805145.1 Pseudomonadota bacterium
GGCCTGTCTTCGGCCACGATCGTTTTGAAAACAACCTCAGCTATCTGTTCGATCTGTTGCTCCATTCCTTGTGAAATACGTTGCTGATTCCATATAGTCCGGAAGTCGAGAACTTTGTCATTTGTTGCTGTTCTAATAAGCAGAGCGAGTTTGGCAATTGTATAGGCAACAACGTTAGCCCTGTAACCACCTTGATACCAGGATTGTCAGTATGTGGCAGAGTTATAAATCACTTCACGGTGAAACTTTAGAAATTCAGGATGAGGAGCAGATACATTATTTGAAGGTAATCGAATTTTACCATTGGTGTTGAGAAGTTGATAAATTCTTGTAGGGACAATATTTTTCACTATGATATCGCCAGAGTCTGCTACTGAGATAAGACCGTGGTCAAACATCCAATGGAAGGTACGGCAAAGGGCAATGCCATTTCTAACCGAATCGGGACCATTAAATTTAACCGGCTTGATATGAGCGGCTTCCACTTCCGTGATACCTCGGTCATTCTTTATAGTAATCCCTGTCATCGCACAAGTTAGACCGTACTCCTCTTTCACCAACCTTGAGAAAGCAGCTTCACGAAAAGGTCTTTCGATAATTTGTTGAATTACCGGTCGTTTGGAATCAAAAGTGACCAATGGCTCAGCGACTTCTTGATAATTCTTTTCGTTTATCCGCGCCAATCCAGCTGCAACAATGGCCTGATACTCTTCATCATGAATAAGTCTGACAGCTCTGCCAAATGCCCCTTTGTTTGTTGAACCATCGGCTTTCTTAAGCCCACTTTCGTAATAGTACGAGCCAATTTTAAAGGGAACCGGTGTCGAAAATTCCACATAATTTTCTACGAAAGCATAGTAATGATCTTTCAATGCAACATCTTCTTTGATGTGGGTTACACGGGCTGTTGCGAAGTAACATTGACGTCCTGCATGGCCGACTGGTGAAAGGTCTTCTCTTCGTGGCTCGTAATATACAATCCAATCACCTACTGTCTGGGTCGCTTGACGTAAATAGGTCATTGGAAAATGGTACATTAGTTCAGGGAGATCATTGTAACTCGGGGTTATTTTTGTTGTGAAAATTGCTTTCGCCATATTCAAGTGCCGTGGTTACAGGTCATCTTGACCAGCCTTTTAGAACTTTGTATGTAAATATATCAAGAACTGGAATAGGCCGCTTGATATTATCCAAAGTATTCCTTTCGCAGCTCTCTGGTCGCTGCCCGGTACACTTCGTCGAATTCCGGAAGGTCGGCTATCTGCGCCGATAACCTGACTGCCCAGAGCTTCTTCAGGCGGGCCTCCTTCCGTTGAAACACATCCTTTGCCTTCGTGAGCGTTCTGCTCCGGAATGCAGTCTTTGCTGTGACTGCATCGATCAAATCGGCGGGTCTGACAAGACCGTTGCCCGTGAGATGCCACAGGTCATAAAGATCCCTTGGTTCGTTCCGCGCCGGGTCGAAAAGGGCAACGATTTTCTCCGCTGCGATTTCGTTGAGGGAATAGACGCCGACGGTCGCATCCGATGGAAGATCCCGGTATTCAGCGTAAGTCCTGAGGACCGGCAGGGTTGCCACAGGAAAGATGACCCTTTCCCGGATCGTGATGTCCACCTTGACCTTCTTGTCGGAGGCGCCGGGCAGGGGACCTTCGTAGGCGAGGTAGAACGTATGGCTGTTTTCGTGGGAGTGCCGGTCGTAGCGGCTGAAGCTGATCTTGACGCCTGACGCTTCTTCCGCGTGGTTGAACGCCTCGTCGAGGTGCCCCTTGATTGTTTCAAAGGCGGTCTCTTCGCGCAGGGTGAAATCGAGATCCTCGGAAAAGCGGTAGTCGGGGATATAGCATTTTTTTATCGCCGTGCCGCCTTTGAAGGCGAGTATCTCCCTGAGCGGGGATGAGGACAGGCCGACGAGGAACCAAGAGAGGCAGTAGTCCTTTTCCAGGACGGTCTCAGGGATGCGACGCCCTTCCTTCCGGGCGAGGCGGTTTGACAGCAGCGATAGATCGCGTTGCGGAATCATCAGGTCCTCACTGTCGAAAGCAGTTCATCGGACGACACGTTCAGGCGCAGCCGCCACTTGCGCAAATATTTCCCCTCGGCCGGCAGGAGGGGATCGAGGTTTGCATAGGTGTCTGTCAGCCGGTGCCGGAGTCGATCGCGGTTTTCGGGAGTGCCGATATCGTAAAGCTCCATGAGATATCCCAGCCGGCGGATGACGGCGCCGACGTCCATCCTCAGAGCATAAGCGACCAGCTTGCCGGCGTTCATATCCTCTTTCTTGATCCAGATACCCTTCGCCAGTTCTGTGAGGCCGCCGCAATATTCCGGCATCCGGAGACCGTCTATGACGGTTCGTTCAGAATCGCTGATCCTGACCTTCTCCTGCTTGGTAACCCAGTGATCCGTCAGGCCGAAGAAACCGTCCTTGTCAGAGACGATGAACCGGAATTCGGTCCCCATGATCCGGATGGGACGGCGTTGTGTCGGCGTTGTTACGTGAACGACCAATTGGGGCTGCGTGACCATGCCATGGATGTCCATCGCCGTGCCGTGGGACAGGAAATAGCCTTTCCCGCCGGCCAGCTCGCGGGCCACAATGAAGGGGTTTCCCATGTACTCCCGTTCTCTTCCCAGTTCAAAGGGGACAAGGATGAAAAGTCCCGGTTTCAAACGCGACGCGACGCCTCTGTTCACGAGCTTTCTGACCAAGCTTCGGGTGGTCGGTTCTTCCAAGCCAAGGATCCTCTGGACGTCTTCCAGGCGGAACACCATCTTGTTGTCTTCATGGAGTGATGTGATGAGCTGAGCGGCTTGGGGG
The DNA here is from genome assembly GCA_043805145.1 of Pseudomonadota bacterium. Taxonomy (GTDB): domain Bacteria; phylum Desulfobacterota; class Syntrophia; order Syntrophales; family Fen-1087; genus JAPLJM01. The sequence continues at coordinate 2,822 of JAZDIK010000084.1, forward strand.
CCGAGAGTTTTCAGTGGGCCATCATGTTTCAGCATCGTATCGTGTCCTCTGAGGGCACATAATGCACATAAAGCATGATATTGTCAATCAGCAATTATGTTCTTTAATGGACATGGCATGCATGAATTGGAATGGACATGGATAAATTGGGGACAGCCACCGATTTTTGATCAAGATCAGGATGGCGGTCAGGGCGTATTGGGTCAGACCTTGAGAATGACGGCCTCACCCCGTGCAAGCCCACCGCAGATCGCCGCGACACCATACCCTCCGCCCCTTCGCTGGAGCTCGTAGGCAAGGGTCATGGTAATCCGGCCGGCGCTTGCCCCGACCGGATGGCCGACGGCGATGGCCCCGCCGTTGATGTTTGTATTATCGCGGAGCGCCTTCCATTTTTTTCGTCTGCGTCCGCAAGAATCTTCGTTGAGACGAGCGGTACGGCGGCATAGGCCTCGTCGATCTCGATCAGATCCATGTCGTCGATGGTCAGCCCGACTTTGCCGAGAGCCTTCTGGATGGTGTAAGCCGGGATCACGGCGATCCGATTGATGAGCTCTTTCATGACCTTCATGCCCAGATCAATGCTGGGTATTGCGGCCCTGGCTGAATCGAACCAGATGAAAGGCGTCTGACAGCCAGGTCCTGGATCGTCGTCGTTTTGGGCTCCAGTTTGTCAGGCTATTTCTTGTCGCGGATCTTTACATGGCACTCGTTGCACTTGCCTTTAATCTCTCCCATTTTGACCTTAATGATGTCACTATCCTGCTTGGCAGCGGCAGCGGAGATGTCTTTGGCAAGCGACGAAATAGCCAAGGTCAGCTCTTTGCCGAGGGGGTTGGGAAGATTTTCGCCAACTTTCCTGGTCTGGGCGGCCAGCTCTTCGGCATCCCTGGCAACAGTATCGAATTTTTTAGCGCCAAGGTTTTCGTTCATTGCGGTCAGCCAGGCCGCGCGGGCCTGCATCAGCTTCTGCGAAGGACGCAATTCCGGTTTGGTATCATTGGCAGCAAAGGCAAAGACAGCTGTGGCAAAGATTGCAACAGACAGCAGGGCAAAAATCTTTTTCATGGGGTGCTCCTTTCGTGTCGCGTTATGGCTCTATGTTGTGAAACTGATCCTGGCTAAAAAACACATTTTTGTACTGTGAAAGTTTACGATAGGAGGCTTCGTAGGTCAATGAAAAATAACATTTACGTATTACAAATTGTTATCCTGATTTCTTTTGCGGCGGCGATGGTCTGTGGATTTCCGTAAGAGGGGCATGTGCAATAAAAGGACGCATCAACCGAATGGATATTTTTTCTGTTTCGCCTGCAGTTCCATCTTTTTGACGAAGATCAGAATGGCGGTCAGGGCGGACTGGGTCATGCCGGGGATGCGCTGGGCCTGGCCGATCGTCGCGGGCTCGATGCGGGAGAGCTTCATTTTCAGCTCATTGGACAGGCTCGGAATGGCCTCGTAATCGATGCCGGCCGGAATCTTTGCGGCTTCCAGCGACTTCATTTTCCGGACCGCTTCAAGCTGGCGCTTGATATATCCTTCATACTTGGCCTCGATTTCAATCTGCTTTTTCACGACCCGGTCCGCAATGGGCGCCCAGCCTGGAAAGGGTTTCAGGTCGTCATAGGCCACCTCGTCCCGCTTCAAGAGCTGAAAAAGCGTTACGGGATTGCGGATCGGCGCCGTACCCATTTCTTTCAACAGGTCATTTACATCACCGACGGGATAGATCCTGGCCGCGGACAGGCGTTCCAGCCCGTCGCGGATCCGGTGGATCCTGTCCTGCAACCGCTCATGGGCGTTATCCGGGATCAGGCCCAGATCGTGCCCTTTGCCCATCAGGCGGATCAGGGCGTTATCTTCCCGCAGGATGAGTCGGTATTCGGCGCGGGATGTAAACATGCGATAAGGCTCGTCGACGCCCCGCGTCACGAGATCGTCAATCATGACGGCGATATAGGCGTCGGAACGATCCAGAACAAAAGGCGGTCTTCCCTGAACGGCCAGGGTCGCATTGACACCCGCCCAGAGCCCTTGGGCGGCGGCCTCTTCGTAGCCCGATGTGCCGTTGATCTGGCCAGCCAGGTAAAGCCCCGTTATCTTTTTTGTTTCCAGCGTCTGACGGAGCTGGGTGGGCTGGACGAAATCATATTCGATTGCATAGGCGCTGCGCATGATCTCCGCCTGCTCCAGACCGGGGATGCTGTGGACAATCCGTTCCTGAAGCTCCGGCGGCATGCTGTTGCCCAGCCCCTTGGCGTAGATTTCTTCCGTGTCCAGACCTTCGAATTCCAGAACGACGGGATGCCTTTCCTTATCGGCAAAGCGCACCACCTTGTCTTCGAGGGACGGACAGTAGCGGGCGCTGATTCCCTGGATGGCGCCCGAGTAAAGGGGGGACAGGCGAATGTTTTCACCGATCAGCCGGTGGGTTTCTGCAGTGGTATAGGTGAAATAGGAAGGCAGGCGCTCTTCCCGCAGCGTTTGCGTCCGCCAGGAAAAGGGTTCCGGGTCGGGATCGCTGTCCTGGCGCTCGAGGACGGAAAAATCGATACTGGAGGCCCGCAGCCTCGGCGGCGTGCCGGTCTTCATGCGTCCCATTTCAAAACCCAGTGCCCGCAGAGACTCCGACAGTTCCATCGAGGCCATTTCGCCGGCCCTGCCGGCCGGATGGGTGGCCGTCCCGATGTGGATCAGGCCGTTCAGGAATGTCCCCGTGGTGATAACTACGGCTTTGCCTTCGAAAAAAAGGCCGGTCTGATCCACGACGCCGGTGATTTTTTCTCCCTCGACAATCAACTCTGTTACGAGGCCCTGCCGCAGATGGAGGCGTCTTTCCTTCTCCACAACGGCCTTCATGGCCAGACGGTAGAGCTGCTTGTCGCACTGGAACCGGGAGGATTGCACGGCCGGCCCCTTGGAGGCGTTGAGCAGGCGGAAATGGACGGCCGTCAGATCGGCGATGCGGCCCATCTCGCCACCCAGGGCGTCCAATTCCTTCACAAGCTGGCCCTTGGCCAGACCGCCGACGGCGGGATTGCAGGACATCAGGGCTACGGAGTCCAGATTGATATAGAACAGAAGCGTTTCACAGCCCATGCGCGCAGCGGCCAGGGCCGCTTCACAGCCCGCATGGCCACCGCCGACGACAATCACATCATAGTTTCTGTGCAAAACCAGACCCTCCGGAGGACTGCTTTGGATATGATCATTCAGGATTTAGAACGACGAAAAATGGCTTCACGCACCTCAAAAAACTTTTCCGCGAGCCGCAGGCTTCAGCCTGCGCATAATGTGAAATGTGGGCTGAGACCCGCGCCTACAGTGGCGGAAAACATGATTCGCCGCTTGCGAACCATCTTTTAGCGGTTATGCAACGTTCTTAATTTTAGAAATGCTTGCAGTCGCGGCGGTAATTTAATAGTATTGGGACGAAAACACAACAGGAAAAGAGGCCGCCTTGGCAAAACCGGCGTTCTGGAACAACACGAAAAGATATTATGACTTGAAAAGCTACTGGCACAACCGGTTTGGCGGCTTGGTCTATAAACTGTCCATCGACGCCGGGTTTACCTGCCCCAACCGGGACGGCGCGTTGACCACGGGCGGTTGCATCTATTGCGACGGACGGGGGTCAAGGCTGCGTCAGGCGGGACCGCTTCCCTCTGTCTCAGAACAGATAACGCAGGGCAAAGCCTATTACCGCAAACACCGCCATGCCGGCATGTTCATTGCTTATTTTCAAACTTTTACAAATACCTATGGCCCGCTGAGTCGCTTGCGGCATCTTTACGACGAGGCCCTGGCACAGCAGGATGTCATCGGCCTCTCCGTGGGGACGCGTCCCGACTGCGTTGACGATCCTGTGGTTCGGCTTCTTGAAGGCTATACGCAGGATTATCATATCTGGCTGGAACTCGGTCTGCAATCCATGCATGACAGGACGCTGAAATTGATCAACCGCGGGCATTCAAAGGACATTTTTGTCGACGCCGTGCAGCGTGCTGCCGGGAAAGGGATACAGATTTGTACCCATATCATCGTCGGGCTGCCGGGAGAATCGCGCGTGGATATCCTGGAAACGGCGCGGTTCCTCGCGACGCTGCCGATCCAAGGCATTAAAATTCATGCGCTGCTTGCTCTGCGGGAGACCGCCTTGGGGAAGCAATACGAAGACGGCCTGATCGCCTTGATGACCAGAGATGAGTATATGCGTACGGTCTGTGACATTCTGGAAATTCTGCCGGCGGAGATGGTTATCCATCGCTTGACCGCGGACGGCTACCGCGACATCTTTCTCGCGCCGCAATGGGCGGTCAACAAGATGGAGGTGCTTAACGCCATTGACCGCGAACTTGAACGGCGCGACAGCCACCAGGGGTGCCATCATGCATTTGCATGAATTTTGACGGCTTCGTAAAAAGTTCCGCAGGCAAGACACGCGATTCCTGAGGATTGAGGCGTACCGGAGCGTACGTCTCAATGACGAAAGCTGCAACGCAGCATCCGGACTTTTTACGAATCCGTCCCGAATTCAAGACTTTTACTACTTTACGGGGTCATGAATTTTGCATTTTCAATATGCCCTGTGATAAGTGTTTCACGTGAAACGAAGGGATGAAGAAAACAATGATAGCGATCGTTGATTATCGTGCCGGGAACCTGACCAGCGTCGCCCGGGCGCTGCATTATCTGAAACAGTCCTATCGGATTACCGATGACCCGGCCGTGCTGGAACAAGCCAGCCATGTGATTTTTCCCGGTGTCGGCGCGGCCGGTGAAGCCATGGCGTACCTGCGTCAAACCGGCCTGGATCGGCAGATACGCAGCCTTGTTGCCGCCGGAAAGCCGATGCTTGGGATTTGCTTGGGCACACAGGTGATCTTTGAACACAGCGAGGAAAACAAAACGCGCTGCCTGGGGATCGTTCCGGGCACTGTTCGCCTGTTTCCCCGGAATCTGCAGCAGGATGGCCTGCCCCTGAAGATCCCTCATATGGGTTGGAATGAAGTCGCCTTTACGAAAACGCATCATGTATTCAAGGATATTGAGCCGGGGGCTGCCTTTTACTTTGTGCATTCCTACTACCCGGCGCCGGATGATCTGTCCTGGGTTCTCGGATGGACCGATTATGGCCAACTCTTCTGTTCGGCCATTGCCCGTGGCAATCTCGTGGCGGTTCAGTTTCACCCGGAGAAGAGCGGACGTCCGGGATTGAGGATTTTGGAAAACTTCTGCCGCTGGGGAGGCCGGGATGCTGAGTAAAAGAATTATTCCCTGTCTGGATGTGCGCAACGGACTGCTGACCAAAGGTATAAAATTTCAGGGGAATATCGACATCGGCGATCCCGTGGAGGTGGCCCGGGCCTATTATGAGCAGGGTGCCGACGAGATCGTTTTTTATGATATTACCGCGTCTTCCGACGGTCGCGACATCATGATCGATGTGGTGAAGCGTGTTGCGGAAACGATCTTTATCCCCTTCTCTGTAGGCGGCGGGATACGCACGGTGGAGGACATGCGGCGCGTGATCCTTGCCGGTGCCGAGAAAGTAAGCGTCAACACAGAGGCCGTGCTCAATCCGCAACTCATCACTGACGGTGCCAGGGCCTTCGGCAGCCAGTGCATCGTGCTGGGGATGGATGTTAAACGTGTCGGGTACAGCGCGACGATTCCGAGCGGTTATGAAATGGTCATTCAGGGCGGCAGAACATACACGGGGATTGACGCCCTCTGGTGGGCGAAGGAAGCCGAGCGTCTGGGCGCCGGAGAAATCTGTCTCAACTCGATCGATGCCGACGGAACACAGGAAGGCTATGAAATCGACCTGACTTTACTGATTTCTGCGAATGTGCGGATTCCCGTCATTGCCTCGGGCGGAGCCGGGCGGCCGGAACATCTGCTCGATGTACTGACGCGGGGTCGGGCCGACGCCGCCCTGATCGCCTCAATGGTCCATTATAAAACCCATACGATAGAGGAGATCAAGGCATTTCTGGACAAACAGGGCGTGAAAATGAGGACGCAATGGTGACGGCTTCGTAAAAAAGCTTCGGATGCCGGCTGCGTTGCGCTTTATCCTTCGTCATTGCGGTGTACGTCACTTGTACGCTTCATGCCTCTTGATTCGCGGGCCTTGATTATTGGGCTTGACGTGACTATAATTTCAAGTGTAGAAGTTATCATGATCTTCGGATAAGCAGGGGGAAACAATCGGTGGACACAAAACGATATGAACTTAACGTCCAACTGGCGCAAATGCTCAAAGGCGGCGTCATCATGGACGTGACTAATGTGGAGCAGGCCAGGATTGCCGAAGAAGCGGGCGCAGTGGCCGTAATGGCTCTGGAACGCGTTCCTGCGGATATTCGCCGGCAGGGCGGCGTTGCCCGCATGTCCGACCCCGCGATGATCGTGGAAATCAAGAAGGTCGTATCGATTCCGGTTATGGCCAAGGCGCGGATCGGCCATTTTGTGGAAGCCCAGATTCTGGAGGCCCTGAAAATCGATTATATCGATGAAAGCGAGGTGCTCACGCCGGCAGATGAGGAGTGCCACATCGATAAAACAAAATTCGCCATTCCCTTTGTCTGCGGTGCCCGCAACCTGGGTGAGGCCCTGCGGCGTATTGCCGAAGGAGCCGCGATGATCCGGACGAAAGGCGAAGCCGGAACGGGCAATGTAGTCGAGGCGGTCCGCCACATGCGCGCCATGAACCGGGAAATCCGTCAACTCATAAATATGCCCCTTGAAGAAGTGACGGGATTTGCCAAGGCCAATGGTATGCCCTACGAGCTGGCCTTGAAGGCCCGGGAATTGAAACGATTGCCCGTGGTGAATTTTGCTGCAGGTGGCATTGCCACACCGGCCGACGCCGCCCTGATGATGCAGCTTGGCTGCGACGGCATCTTTGTCGGATCGGGAATCTTTAAATCCGCCAATCCTTTACTGCGCGCCCGTGCTATTGTCAAGGCGACGGCTTATTTCAAGGATCCGCAAAAAATCTTGGAGGCTTCCATTGGGATTGGCGAGGCCATGCCGGGACTGGAAATATCTGAAATTTCAGAAGGCCAGCTACTCGCAGGTCGCGGTTGGTAATGGATGTGCGATGGCGGCTTGCAACGTTCCTGAAAGTTTTCAAAAAACGGAAGAAACCATCGGCGTCCTTGATCTTCAAGGAGGCGTTTTTGAGCATATCGAACATCTGGAACGGATCGGTATTTCAGGCCGCCCCGTTAAGACGCCGGCCGATATCCTGAATCTTAAGGGCCTGATTATCCCTGGTGGCGAGAGCACCTGCCTTGCCCGGCTGATGAGCATCTTCGGCATTGATGAAGCGATCCGGTCATCGTTTGCACAGGGCATGAACATCTGGGGCACCTGCGCCGGCGCCATTCTTCTGGCTGGCGCCGTTATCGGCGAATCACCCCGTCTGGGCCTGATCGATATAGATATTGAACGCAACAGCTTCGGAAGCCAGCTCGACAGCTTTACTGCAACAGCGGCAATCCCCTGGCTTTCTCCCGACCCTCTCCCCTTGACCTTTATCCGGGCCCCAAAAATCCTGCGGACAGGTCCCGAGGTAACCGTACTCCTGAAGATAGACGATTATATTGCCGCTGCAGAAAGCGATCGAGTGCTGGTCACGGTATTCCATCCGGAATTGACCGGATGTGTGGCGTTTCACCGCTATTTCGCACGCAAATGCGGGTTTTCCCCGCTCGATGAAAGCCAGATTCCCAATGTCGATCCGGCCTGGAACCGGAACAGCTGGATGTGTGCTGTCCCAAATTGACAAGTTGTTTTTTGACACCTTTGTAAAAATCGCGGATGATCCTGTTGTGCTGCATCATTCCCCGGTTTTCGCCGGGGGAGCTTTTTTACAAAGGTGACGAAAATCGACAATTATCCGACTTTTTACGAATTCATCATCAGAGAGGGATTGATATTATGAAGATTATACGCTTTCTTTCGGACGATCGTCGTGTATTGTACGGGAAATACGATATGGATCGGCCGGACTGTGCCAGGATTATCGAGGGTGATATTTTCCAGGATTTTCATATTACATCTGCAGAGGCAAGGATTCAACGCTTCCTTCCGCCCGTACAACCGCCCAATATACTGGCGCTGGGTCTTAACTATCGGCGTCATGCTGAGGAAACCGGAACGAACATTCCGGATTATCCCATTATGTTTATGAAAGCGACAGGCAGCGTTGTCGGACACGGGGAGCCGATTCTGTTGCCCGCAGTCGGTCCCGCGAAGGTCGATTATGAGGCGGAACTGGCCGTCGTGATTGGCAAAAAGATAAAAAACATCAAAGAATCGGATGCCATGGCCTGCGTCTTGGGGTATACCTGTGCCAATGATGTCAGTGCAAGAGACTGGCAGCTTGAAAAACAGAAGGGCCAGTGGGTCCGCGGGAAAAGCTTTGATACCTTTTGTCCGCTTGGGCCCTGGCTGGTCACGAAGGACGAAATAGCACATCCGGACCGGCTCCAAATCCGTGCCATCCTGAATGATGACGATATTCTGCAGGATTCAAATACATCCGGCATGATCGTTTCTGTTGCGGCGGCCATCAGCTTCCTCAGTCAGTCGATGACCTTGCTGCCGGGAACAGTCATTTTGACAGGGACGCCGGCAGGGGTTGGTTTTACGAGGAAACCCCCATTGTTCCTGAAAGCGGGAGACCGCATAGCCATAGAAATTGAAGGGATTGGCCGCCTAAGCAATCCTGTTGTCCGGGAACAATCTTCTCCATGTTGACAAATGATCGTAAGTCGTTATATTAGCGCATCAAAACGGTCGCCAAAGCAAGATTCTAGACCGTTTCGGAACCGGAAGTACTTAAAAGATCGTTAATTATCCGGGAGGATTCAATGAAAAAAGAGAGTCAAAATCGAAAAACCTTCATGATGTTTTTGCTCGCCTGTCTGATTGGTTTTTTCATCGTTTCTTTCGTCGAGGTTCTGCGCTCATCCTTTGTACCTTCTGGGCCGGGGCCTGATGTGCAGCCAGCCTCAGCCACAACTCCCTCTGACAGCAGCCGACCGTCGGTGTCGTTTGCCGATCTGGTTGAGCGACTGAAGCCGACGGTTGTTAATATCAGCACAACGAAAACCGTCCGTAGCGGCGGCATGCGGTCGCCCTTTGGCGGCGGATCGCCCTTTGACCGTTACTTTGGCGGCGACGACTTTTTCGAACGATTTTTCGGGGACGTCCCAAAGCGGGAATTCAAACAGAGGAGCCTGGGTTCCGGTTTTATCATCAGCGCCGATGGTTATATTTTTACCAATAATCATGTGATTGAACGGGCGGATAAAATCCTGGTGAAACTGTCCGATGGTCGGGAATACAAGGCAGATGTGATCGGGCGGGACGCGAAAACGGATCTGGCCCTGATCAAAATTAAATCCGGCAGCAGTCTTCCTGTTGTTGAAATCGGCGACTCTGAAAAATTAAGAGTGGGGGAATGGGTGATTGCCATCGGCAATCCCTTCGGTTTGGAACAGACGGTAACGGCGGGAATCGTCAGCGCCAAGGGGCGCGTTATCGGCGCCGGACCCTACGACAATTTTATTCAGACGGATGCCTCGATCAATCCCGGCAACAGCGGCGGGCCGCTATTTAACATGGACGGCAAGGTAATCGGCGTCAATACGGCCATCGTGGCCCAGGGGCAGGGGATCGGCTTCGCCATCCCGATTAGCATGGCCAAAAATATTCTGCCCGATCTGAAGTCCAAGGGCAAAGTAACCCGCGGATGGATGGGGATTTCGGTCCAGGATTTGACGGAAGACATTGCCAAGAGTCTGAATCTCAATCAGCGGAGCGGAGCATTGATTTCGGAGGTTTTTAAGGGGGATCCGGCGGACAATGCGGGTCTCCGGCCGGGCGATGTGATTCTCGAAATAAATGGTAATAATATCAAGGATACCCATCAGCTACTGATCCTGATTGCATCTTTTCATGTCGGAGACAAGGTCCGTGTCAAGGTTTTACGAGATGGACAGGAAAAGACCTTCCACGTGACTGTTGCCGAGAGAAAAGATCAACAGGAGATTGCCAAGGAAACCGGCGACGGCAAGGCGTCCTTTGGGATGACCGTTCAGGACATGACCCCGCAGATTTCCCGTCAGCTTGGTATTCCCGAGACAAAGGGCGTCGTTGTAACGGACATTGAGGAAGGCAGTCCTGCCGACGAAGTGGGTATACAGCCGCGGGATATCATTCTCCAAGTCAACAAGGTCAATGTCGGTTCTCTGAAGGATTACCAGCGGGAAATTGCGAAACCGGCTGCGAAAAACAGCATTTTGCTTTTGATCAAGCGAGGGAAAACGACATATTACGTGGCACTACGCCGATAATGCAGCTTTAGGCGGCGTATGCCCATATTCACCCACTCCTCAGGGCTCGCGCGTCTTGCCTGCGGAGTTTCTTACGAAGCCGTCGAATTTGGACCATTATCCAACTTTTTGCTAGTCCATCATTAATGATTTTCAAACGTCGAAGCCATTAATCAAAGGTTTCAGGATCAGGATGCACCAGGCTATAACGGATCGCGTTTCGCTCCGAAAAATCTATGAGACCCTTCATGAGTATTTCGGTGATTTGCGCTGGTGGCCAGGCGACTCTCCTTTTGAGGTCATTGTTGGGGCGATCCTGACCCAGAACACGGCCTGGAAAAATGTGGAGGCGGCCATCCGTCGCCTGAAAGCGGAAGATCTGCTCCATCCTGCAAGTTTGCGGCGCCTGGATGATCAACATTTAGCTGATTTAATCCGACCCGCAGGTTACTACCGGGTCAAAACGAAACGCTTGAAAGCTTTCCTTAACTTTTTAAATCAGGGCTGTCAGGATGATTTAAATGTTCTGTTTGCCGAAGACCTGTGGGTTTTGAGGAAAAGACTCCTGTCGGTCCACGGGATCGGTGAAGAAACGGCCGACAGCATCCTACTGTATGCCGGAGGGAAACCCGTCTTCGTCGTGGATGCTTATACCCGCAGAATTACGCACAGGCATTGCCTTATCGGCGGAGAGGCCCGTTATACGGACATTCAGACCCTTTTCATGAACAGCCTGCCCCGAAGCGTGCCCATGTACAACCAGTACCATGCGCTGCTGGTGAATACAGGCAAGCAGTTCTGCCGAAAACAGCGCCCCAGATGTGAAATTTGCCCGCTGCAATCATTTTTATGATGTTTCACGTGAAACAAACACCCTACGCCAGAGTCACTGCCGTCCACCACGATACAGGCTCCGGTCATGTAAGAAGAAGCGTCAGAAACCATGAAGAGGACAGGGCCAGCCATCTCTTCATTGACGATAACGCCCACCCCTCTTGGTCTTTCATGATTCTGGCGGCCTGTTGAGTGATGAAGAAAACGCCTTTAATGTTGACGAAAAAGGTTTTGTCCCACGCCAGTTCGTTGGCGCATAACACATCGCCGAAAAATTGACCAGGTTCTTGTATTTATTTCTGATTTCATTGAACAGGTGATGGATTTGGTCCATCTCGCCGGTAAGGCAGGCTATGCTGACGGCCTTTCCGTCGGCCCTGATGATTTCATCTTTCATGTGGATTTCCTGGCTGGCCAGAATGATCTAGGAACCGCGGGCAGCCAACGTCCTTGCGACGGCCTCGCCGATGCCCCGGCTCGCACCGGTAATCAAGGCGATTCTGTTTTTTTAGACGAAACATATCACGCTGCATTGTTGCTTTCCTCCTTTGTTTTTATCATACATGGTTTTTTAAGAAATCGGATGTTTCGACGATGACACTCTCACCGGCATGTGCGGCGTCAAAAAAGAGCCTCGTCCGGATCAGATATTCCGCGAGGATCCTGAATTGTTTCAAACTTTTTTCGGAAAGCTGATCATGGTTTTCCTATACAAACGACGCCTGACTGTGCCGGACAATGTAGATGACGCTCACGGATGTCCATCTCCTGACTTACTGGGCCTATCCATACGATAAAGCTTTGTGAGGGTTGTAATATTTGTTGGACAAGGTTGCCGCCTTTGGGTTATCCTGCCAGTCAATCCGCAGGGGCTTATTTTTTGACACGTGCTGTCCGGACAGAAGGGTTTAATCGAGCCTCTGATTATAGCAGGGGATAGGGATAATCCAGATGCGAATGAAGAAACTGCTGCGCCATGGCATGGCATTTCTGGGCGCGCTTTTTCTTGCCCTTGCGGTGGCCTGCAGCGGCAGTCAGTCATCATCCTTTACGCTTTCCATTGTGCATTTCAACGACACACACTCCCATCTGGAGCCGGTAGCAGTCAATCTGACGGTCGACGGTGTGAAGACAACAGCCCAGTTTGGCGGTTTTGCCCGCATCAAAACCGCCCTGGACGGGATGCGGATGGTGCATCCCGACCTGCTTTTGCTCCATGGGGGGGACGCGGTGCAGGGCACACTTTACTTTGCCCTGTTCAACGGAATAGTGGAGTACGATTTCCTGAACATACTGGGGATTGACGCCATGACCTTCGGCAACCATGAGTTTGATCGTGGCGCCGGTACGATTGCGGGGTGGATTGGTCGGAGCCGATTTCCCTGGCTTTCCGCCAATATCGACTTCTCCGGCGAACCGGCCATTGCCCCGCTGGTGAAGCCTTGTCTGATAAGAGAGGTCAACGGCGAAAAAGTGGCCATCATCGGCGTTACGACCGAAGACACACCCCTGATGACCAAGGATGTGGGCAAGGCGGTTTTCAACGATGCCGTTGTCGGCGTCCGCCGACAAGTGGAGGCCTTGACCGCTTTGGGCATCAACAAGATCATCGTGCTGTCTCACCTCGGCTACCAGCGGGATAAAGCCTTGGCTGCCCAGGTTTCAGGGATTGACGTCATCGTCGGAGGCCACAGTCACTCGCTGTTGGGAGATGCCGGCCGACTTGCGGTCATCGGTCTGGCGCCTGAAGGGCCGTATCCCTCTGAACAAATGACGCCGGATGGCAGTCGGGCCCTGGTGTTGCAGGCCTGGCAATGGGGACACGTCCTCGGCGAGGTTCATGTCCGTTTTACACCGGAGGGAAAGGTAGCCGGATATAGCGCCGGGATTACCATCCCGACGGGCGACCAGTTCGTTCAGAACAATGCTCCGGTGTCGCCGGACACTGAAGCATACCGCAGGATCCTGCAGGCCCTAGAAGCCGGCGGCGCCGCCCGGATCATTCCCGAAGACCCGAAAGTGCTGGATCAGCTTGCCCCCTATGCCCAGCAGGTTGCCGCCTACCACTCCGTGGCGGTGGCAACTGCGACGAACGATATTGTGCGGGGACTCAACAGCGGCCCTGGCCCTCTATCCGCTGACGCCATGCTGGCAGCTGTTCCCGGAGCCCGCGTGGCGCTGCTCAATAATGGCGGCGTCCGCAAAGATTTGCTTGCCGGAACAATCTCGGTCGGCGATGTCCTAGAGGTGATGCCGTACAACAATACCCTGGTGCTGGTTGACCTGATGGGAGCGGAACTGAAAACAGCCCTTGAAGAGGGGATTGATTATCTATTGCAAAAATATCCGGGACAAGACCCGCCAACCATGCCTTACCTGGCCGGAGCCAGTTTCTCGGTGCGGCCAACTGCCCCCAAGGGGACGCGTGTGTCCACCCTTGCCATAAAAGACCATAACGGCGTGTATCAGCCGGTAATTTTTTGGGCAGTTTATCGCACGGTTGTCAATGCCTTCGTGGCCGGCGGCGGAGACGGCTTTGACATGGTAAAAAACGCTGAAGGCTTCCGCAGCGATACAGGGACTATTGACAGTGACGCCTTCCTGAACTACTTGAAAGGCATTGGCTCGGTCAGCAATCCGACGGAACAGCGCATCAAAATTCTTCCCTGATGACGTCAAAGAAGTCCATGGATAAACAGAGAACTTTGCATAACCGGCGAAGAATGATTTACAAGCAGCGAATCAAAGATTATTCGACTTTCCAGAAAACAGACTCATTGATTTCAAAAATATATTAGCATTATCAAGGTGAACATGACGAAGTCGTGTCCCCCTCAACAAAAGGTTTAAACAGACATTATTGTGTTTCCCCTTAGACAGGCGGGACAGCCCGACAAGCGCTTGGATAAGCTGCCGCCGGTTTACCGGTTGCTCGCCGCGGAAGGGGCCTAGCAGATCGAAAGATCGCAGTTCATCGAGCATCTGCCCGGCGTGGCGCTCGTCCAGCGGGGCGATGCGAAAGACCACATCTCCCAGCGCCTCGGTAAAAACACCGCTCAGTCCAAACATGACGACCGGGCCAAACTGGGCGTCATGGAAGAGCCCGGCCACAAATTCCCGTTTTCCGTTGAGCATGGGCTGGATTAAAAGCCCCTCCAGTTCCGGCCCCACCGCCCGGATCACTTGCCGGATAGCCCTTTGTACCTCAGTTGCGTTTCGAAGGTTTAAATGGACCAGGCCGCGTTCGGTCTTGTGCTTCAACGTTTCTCCCAGCCCCTTCAGGACAACGGGGAAGCCTGTTGCTGTTGCCTGCCGGACAGCCTCTGCTTCGGTTATGACAATCCACTCCTCAACAACGGGGACGTTATCGTGTCTTAAAAGCTGTTTGGATTCTGCCTCTGTTAGAGCGGTCCGTCCTGCGGAGGTTGCTTTTTTAATGATATCGAATGGGTGCATCGTTCAACACATTGTTTGGCTTGAAAATTATCAAATGCTTGTGCCAAGGGCAACGTGGCGGCTATTTAGTAAGATATTTCCGGAATAGTTGCAGATTTGCGTCAAGCCCGGTGGGTCAAAAGGGTTACTTCAGGGCGTTCTGAATTTTTTCCTTCAAAGCGTTGCCCTCGAAAGCCTTTTCTACGGCTTCTGTAATGGCGCCGCTGATCTGTTGAGAAAGCATTTCTTCAGAAAAATATACATGTTCCAGCGAATTCCTGCTGGCTGCAGAGACCTGATAGATGATTTTTCCGGTCTGGACATCCGCAATCACCATTGTCACCCTGACCCGGGAATCGTATGTCTTGATCGGGATGTCGTTCTGACAGAATACTTCCAATTCATTAATGCTTCCGCCGATTAGAAGTTTGCCCCATTCCTTTCGGATTTCACTTTCCTGAAGGTTCCAAACCGGCATGGCGACAGATACTTGATATCCTGATTTGACAAGGACATCCTTTACAATCGTGGAAACGGCGTCAGAGGGTTTCATGGTTTTTGGAATGATGGAAGTCAGGTCACCCATGGCGGTAGTAACCCGGCCGATCAGGAGGTCTTCTCCGCCGGGACGAGCATCGTTGAAAGCGGCAACAGTTATGATGAATTTCTTACCGCTTGTGGATATCGGCGGAGCGGCGTCGGAGGTCATGTATTTCAGATCAACGGAGTAAAGGGTTGGTGCGCAGCCGGCTATGAAAAAAAGGAGAAGCAGAGAAAACATCGACGGAACGGCACTTGTGATAGACGATTTTATACGCTGTCTTATCCATGATTCGAACATAGGTTCTGTCCTCATTTTTCCGCTGTTTGTGCAGATATTCTGCCGTTTGTCACGATCCATAGTCTTAATAGACCACAATCTCACTTGGATTGCAAATACTTTCAGCATCATCATGATTCAAAAACGGTTGATGCATTCCCTGAATCCTTGTCGTACATATCCCAGATGGCCAGAAAGAGCGATGCGATGATTGGGCCCATGACAAAACCCGACAGGCCGAAAACCACCAAACCGCCCAGAGTTGACAGAAAAATCAAAAGAGGATGCATGGCTACATCATTGCCGATGAGCAAGGGGCGTAACAGGTTGTCGGCCAGGCTGATCACGAGGATGCCGAAGGTCAGGATAGCAACGCCTTCCCAAATATGACCGCCGAGCAGCATGATGACGCCCGCCGGCGCCCAGATAATGGCGCAACCGATGCCGGGAAGGATCGCCAGCACCACCATGAGCAGGCCCCAGATCAGAGCCCCTTCGATGCCTGTGATATAAAAGATGATTCCTCCGGATATCCCCTGCAGACCGCCCAGAAGGATGGTCGCTTTGAGGGTTGCCCTCGCCGTGGCGATAAAATGCTCATAGAGGATTCTTCCCTTGCCCGATTCGAGAAAACACATCCGCAAAGTTTGTTTGAGAATCCTCTCGCCGTCCCTGAAAAAGAAATACAGGGTGTAAATCATCACGCCGAACTGGATGAGAAACACGACCGTATTCTGGGTGATGCCGGACAGGCGCACAATGATATAATTGGCGATGTTCTTAACGGCGTCTCTGAACTTGTCGATGAAGAACTGTTCATCCACATTGAATTGGCTGATGTAAGGGTGGTTGGTCAGCGCGCTCAGGGTTCCCTGGACCTTCTGTTCGATGAGTCCCGTATCGGCGCTGATAGTATTGTAGAGCTGCATGGATTCCGTGACCAGAAGACTGGCAATGATACCGGCCGGCAATAGAATGATCAGGGCGATCAGGCAAAGCATCAGCGAAGCACTGAGATTGGGGCGCTTTAGCTTCATGAGGAGCCGATCGTAAAAAGGCTTGAAAATACCGGCGATGACCGCTGCCCAGAACAGGGGTGTGAGAAAGGGCTTCAATAGGTAGAGAAACGCCAAGGCGACCAGCCCCAGAAGGCTGATAAAGAGAAGTGATTGTACTTTTTTAGGGTCCACGGCGCAAAGGGCCTCGACATTTAGGGTTTTTTACTTGGACGCTTAAACTACTAAAGATTCCCGATTTAATCAATCTCTTTTCCTGTCCATTTGCGGAGTTTTGTGTTAGGGGAGGGGCCATGTCGCTCTGGACGAATAAAAGTAAAATAATTGCGACCTGCGCCAAAGGGATTTCGCCTTACCTGCAGGCTGAAATGCGCGACCTGAATTTTCCGGTTCATGTGGTGGGTGAAGCAGCGGTCGAAACGGAAGGCACTCTCGAAGACACCATGACGCTGAATCTGAATCTGCGCACCGCGCATCGGATTCTTTATTTCTATCATGCCTTCACGGCGATCACCCTCGATGATCTCTATCGCCATCTGGTGCGGCTTTCATGGGAAGAGGTCTTGGAGGCTGACGGCTATGTCTGCGTTACGTCCTTTGCCGATACCCTGGCCATTCGAGACAGCCGCATGGTCAACCTCAAAAGCAAAGATGCCGTGGCGGACCGGTTCCGGCAGGTCAGCAACCGGCGGCCAGATTCCGGGGCGGACCGGGATCGCACAGTGATTCATCTTTACTGGAAGCAGAACCAGGTCCTGGTTTATCTGGACACATCAGGCGATTCTCTGTCCAAACGGGGCTACCGGAAGATCCCGCTGCAGGCGCCCATGCAGGAAACCCTGGCGGCGTCGGTAATCCTGGCCGCTGGCTGGCGGGGAGAGGGACATTTCATCAACCCCATGTGCGGCAGCGGGACGCTTGCCATCGAAGCGGCCCTGATCGCTCTGAACCGGGTGCCGGGGCTCGTGCGAACCAATTACGGATTCATGCATCTGAAGGGATTTACGCCGTCCCGCTGGCGGGATATACGGACCCGGGCCAGAAAAGCGGTACGGAAACAGTTGCCGGGGAGGATCGTGGCCACGGATGTCCGGCGGGAAGCCGTTGATGCGGCGCGGCAAAATGCCCGGACGGCCGGAGTGGATCACCTGATCGACTTTGCCGTCTGCGATTTCCGGGAAACGCCCGTGCCGGAGGGGAACGGAATGATCATGCTCAATCCGGCTTACGGAGAGCGCCTGGGAGAGATCGCCGCGCTGGAGGCGGTTTATCAGGGGATCGGCGATTTTTTTAAACAGCAAGGACCGGGCTATCGGGGATACATCTTTACAGGAAATCCTGTCCTTGCCAAAAAGATCGGGCTGAAAGCAAAAAGCCGAACCCTTTTTTTTAACGGCGAAATCGAATGCCGGCTGCTGGAGTATGAATTATACACCGGAAGCCGGAAGCGCCCGGCTGCTCCGGTTACGGATAACGAGGAAGAACAGGCACGGGAGATCCCATGAATCTTGATCCGGCCCAGCCCATCGGCGTCTTTGATTCCGGGGTCGGCGGATTGACCGTCGTACGCGCCCTGATGGAACGGTTGCCTTTTGAGAACATCACCTATTTCGGTGACACCGCCCGGGTTCCCTATGGCGTCAAGTCCGTGGAGACCATTACCGATTATGCCACGCAAATCGCGGAATTCCTTTTAAAACAGAAGGTGAAGCTCCTCATTGTTGCCTGTAACACGATCGCTGCCGTAGCCGACGAACCGATCCGGGGAATGTCGCCCGTTCCGGTTCTCGATGTCATCGATGCCGGCGCACGTCGGGCTGCCGCCGAAACAAAAAGCAGACAAGTGGGCGTCATCGGCACGCCTGCCACGATCAACAGCAACGCCTATGCCCGGGCCATTCATCGTTATGATCCGCAGGTGAGGATTTATTCCCATGCCTGTCCGCTTTTCGTGCCGCTTGTCGAAGAGGGCTGGCTGGATCATCCGGTGACCCAACTGACCGCCCGGGAATATCTGAAGCCGGTCCTGGCGGAGCATATCGACACGCTTGTGCTGGGATGCACGCATTACCCGCTGCTGAAGCCCCTTTTTGAGCAGCTTCTTGGGCTGCAGATCTGCCTTGTCGATTCGGCGGAGGCCATGGCGTCCATCACGGCAGGCCTGCTTGCGGAACAAAAGCTTGTGAATCCGTCCCGTGTCCCGCCGATGTACCGTTTCTTCGTCACCGACGTTCCCTATCGCTTTCAGACCATCGGTGAACGTTTTCTGGGCAGGACGCTGTCGCGAGTTGAGCTTGTCAAATTAGCATGAGGTTCTGAACCATGGAAATTATTCTAGCCGGTTATAACCTGGATTACGAGACGATTCAAAACGTCCGAAAGGCCTTGCCGGAACTCGGGGAGCCGACCCCGGAAACCATTGCTGCCGCTTACGCGAGGATCAGCCGGAATTCCAGGCCTGTGAACGAGCTGAGGAGTTTGGCGCGGGCGGAAGTGGACAAGGCCCGCCAGTCTAACCGCAACATTGTCTTTGAGATGGGCCATAGCTCCATCGCCGAACATGTCGTCTTCAACATTGATGTGCTTGGCGTCTCCCGGTTGCTCGTGGAGGAGATCGAAAAATTCCGGCTCTGTTCCTACACGGAAAAATCCCAGCGCTATGTTCTGCTGCAGGACGATTTTGTGATCCCCGAAGAGATCCGGCATGCGGGACTGGAGAAACGCTTCGTCGCCATGGTCCGCGAGCAGAACCATTTCTATCACGACCTTTACGCGAAGCTCCGGCCCCATGTCTTTGAACAGCATCCGGATCTGGCAGCCGACCCGAAGAACCGGTCTCTGCTGGAAGGCTGGGCCAAGGAGGACGCCCGCTACATCATCGCCCTGGCCACGGAAACCCAGCTCGGCATAACCCTCAACGCCCGGAATCTGGAGCTCATGCTGCGGCGGCTGGCCGCCCATCCGCTTGCGGAGGCCGGACTCTATAGCTGCAAGCTCTATGACGCGACAAAAAACATCGCCCCGTCGCTGATCCGCTATACCGACGCCACTGATTACGACCGCCTGACACGTCAGGCTTTGAAGGAAAAAGCGGCGTCCCTGACAGCAGACAAACGGATGCCTGAACAGGAGCCCGTCGTCCTTTACGCGACAACGCCGCACGCCGACGAAAAAATTCTGGCAGCGCTGATCCATTCATCCTCGCGGCTGTCAATGGCGCAATGCCTTGAAATCGTGGACAGAATGGACGCCCAGGACAAAGAGAACCTCGTCAGAACGGCCTTTCGCCATCTGCGGGCCTACGATCCCGTGTTGCGCGAATTTGAACAGGCAGACCTGCATTTTGAGCTCGTCGTCAGCGCCGGCTGCTTTGCGCAGTTGAAGCGGCACCGCATGGCAACGCTGACCGCTCAGGATTACGATCCGGCGCTGGGTGCGACGATTCCGCCGGCCGTATCGGCCATCGGCATGGATAAGGCATTTTTAGAGATTCTGACAAAAAGCGAGGCCGTTTACGAACAGATCCGGGCAAAGGCCCCGGCGGCGGCGCCTTATATCCTGACGAACGCCCATCGAAAAAGGGTGTCCCTGAAGGTCAATGCGCGGGAACTCTACCACATGGCCCGGCTGAGGGCCGACCGTCATGCTCAGTGGGACATCCGGGCCGTGACGGTCCGGATGCTGGAGCTGGCAAAAGCGGCCATGCCGCTGACGCTCATGCTGGCCGCGGGCAAGGACGGCTTTGAATCGCTATACAGGGACGTTTTTCCATAACATGATTCTAATAATGGCAGTCTTGAATAACCGGTGAAAAACGGTTCGCAAGCGGCGAATCAAAGATTCTCTGACTTTCCAGAAGTCAGACTCATTGATTGATTTCAAACATATTCAAGGGGGACACGACTTTGTCATGTCCCCCTCAACAAAAAAGATTTTGGGCCGCGGCAAAGCCATTTTTCCAAAGTCTCATCATATAGGGAATCATGATGCTGAAAACCTACAGATTGTGGATGCACATCAAAACACTGGTCATGATTATTTTGCTTGCTTTCTTCTCATGGCCGTCTGTTGCTGCCGGAACACCTTGGGATCTTCTGGGCCAGGATGATGTTTATGCCGTTTATATTGACGAAGGCAGCATGACGCTGATCTCCGATACGGCTTCCAAGGTATGGATCAAGGTAGTTCCAAAAGGGCGGGATTACAAAGAGGACATTCTGAAATCCAGGAAAGAGGAGGGGCTGACGGCGGAAGGCTATGAAAACTATGCCTACCGGATAGAGTCCGTCGAGATTGAATGCGCCCTTGAGCGGCACCGCGTTCTGGAAACGGCCGATTATGACGGCAATGATTGTAAATTGAGCACTTCTTTTCCCGTCTCCGGATGGAGAGAAACCCGGTCCGGCACGCCTTATGCGTCCCTCGCGAAAGTGATCTGCCAGCAGCACAGCGAAGAAGACGACTGGTGGGATCATTATCCGGCACATCAGAGCCATGAAGAAGAATGAACCGGGGACAAAAGGGCTCCCGTTCACGGATATCTGGAAAGGGGTGCCCGGCGATGTCCTGTTTCTGGTGTCGGCGCCCGATACCCGCTTCTTTACTTTCCTATTATCGTTAAGGATATTGACTTTATCCGGACCTTCTCTATCCATGCAGTAGGAGGTCTTCTTTAAGATGGCCTCCGTCCGCCGGCAGGGCAAACCTGACTTTCGCTCCCCGGATCCGGGAACCGGCCGCTCTCTGGGATCCGATCCATAAGGAGGCCCGGAACAGAGGGGATTGTTTCTTGATTCTGCATCTGGCCGAGGATCGTAGCATTGCGAATGTCGCGCTTTTTCTGTTATCAAAGCACAAGTGTCGCAATTGAGAGGTTTCCTTACCCCTGTAAACTTTTGCCTTGAGATTTAGGCGTCTCTTTGTTAACGATTTTAGCCAAGTTAATTATATTCGTGGAAAAAATTGCTTCTAAAATAATTTTTTCTGTGATAGCTTCAGAAGCAGTTTATCATGAATGATGGGCACAATCTTATTCTAATAATTCATGTCTAAAATCCTATGCATCGCCAATCAAAAAGGGGGCGTGGGCAAAACCACGACCGCCATTAACCTTGCTGCGTCTTTGGCCACTGCCAAAAAAAAAACGCTGCTGATCGACTGCGATGCTCAGGGCAATGCGACCAGCGGTATGGGCATAGACAGACAGGATATTCGTGAAAAGAACGTGTACCATGCCCTTATCGGCCAGACCTCTCTGAAAGAGGTCATTGTCAAAACATTGATTCCCCATCTGGATCTGGCCCCGGCTAATCAGGAACTGGTGGGCATTGAAATAGAATTTGTTTCCTTTCCTGACCGGGAAAAACAACTCCGCCGCCTGATCCGGAATATCGGGGAGAGGTACGATTACTTGATCATCGACTGTCCTCCTTCGCTGGGATTTTTAACAGTTAATGCCCTCGTTGCGGCTGATTTTGTCATTGTTCCCCTCCAGTGTGAGTACTTTGCCATGGAGGGCCTCGGCCATCTTTTAAATACATTTAAACTGATCAAATCCAGCCTGAATCCTTCCCTGGCTCTGGGCGGCATTTTATTGACCATGTTTGATACGAGAAATTTACTTTGCCACCGTGTGAGCGAAGACGTGCGCAAGTATTTCGGAAGCAAGGTGTTTGAAACCGTCATTCCCAGAAATGTCAGACTTTCCGAAAGCCCCTCTCATGGTCTTCCCATTATTCTCTATGACATCCGGTCGCGTGGCGCCATTTCCTATATGGATTTAGCCAAAGAAATCATGACCAACGGGAGGCTGTAGGACAATGCCGCAGAAAAATTCTTTGGGTAAAGGGCTGGGGGCCATGTTTCCCGACTTGCTGGAAGGTTTTAACAATCGGCCCTCCTTTGTGATGTGCGGCATTGAAGAACTCTCCCCCAACCGTTTTCAGGCCAGGCGGGATTTCAACGACAAACAACAGCAGCAACTGATTTCTTCCATCAAGAAAAGCGGGATTATCCAGCCCATTATTGTCAGAAAGGCCTCGGCGGGATATGAAATTATTGCAGGCGAACGCCGCTGGCGAGCGGCCCAGCAGATCGGCTTGCAGAGCGTCCCCGTGATCATTCGCGAGGCCCAGGATATCGAAGTCGCCGAGTTGTCCCTGATCGAAAATATCCAGCGGGAAGCGCTGAACTCCATTGAAGAGGCGGAAGCTTATCAAACCCTGACCGGCCAGTTCGGCCTCTCTCAGGAGGACCTGTCCACCCGCGTGGGCAAGGATCGTTCAACCATTGCAAACACCCTGCGTTTGCTTAAATTGCCACCTGCAGTCAAGAATGCCCTGATCGAAAAGAAGATTACCAGCGGTCATGCGCGGTCATTGCTGGGGATTGATTCTCCGAAAGAGCAGCTGAACATTCTGGAGACTGTTTTAAAAAAGGCGCTCAGCGTCAGGGAGACCGAACGCCTGATGCAAAAAAGAAAGACGACATCGGGAAATAAACGTCTTAAAAAGGACCCTTACGTTACAGATATGGAGCGAATTCTCTCCCGGATCATGATGGCCAGGGTACAAATCTATTTAAATAACAAGAAATCCGGTCGGATTGAGATTTTTTTTAATTCGGCAGACGATCTGAACCGGTTGATCAAAGTCCTGATGGATGAATAATCATCTCCATTTATCCACAGGTGTTGATAAAATTGTTTATAAGGACATACACAATTGGATATTCTCTGGGATAAAAGCATTAATATTATTAAGGATAAGCTCAGTCAGCAGAACTTTGACACTTGGATAAGACCCATTAGGGCAACTTCCCTAGAGGGGAATAAAATTCAACTTTCTGTTCCAAATAAATTTTTCAGAGAATGGCTGATGGAGAATTATCGACCAATCATCACCGAAGCCCTGTCATCCGTTGCAGGTATTGAACTTATTGTAAATTTCATGATCAGCGGGGACGGGGAAGGGGCTTCCATACAAGATCCGGTTGTAGAAAAAACAATACCCGTAGCCAAAAAAACCGTTCTGATCAAAGCACATGCGTCTTTGAACCAGAATTATAATTTCGATCGGTTTGTGGTCGGGGCTAGTAACCAATTTGCCCATGCGGCGGCCATTTCCGTGGCCGAGCAGCCGGCAAAAAATTATAATCCCCTCTTTATTTATGGCGGGGTAGGATTGGGCAAAACACATCTATTGAACGCAATCGGACTTCACGCCGTGTCCCTTTATCCTCAACTAAATGTTGTCTATGTCTCCGCAGAAGAATTTCTCAACGAATTGGTGAGTTCAATTCGCTTTGATAAAATGCCAAAATTTCGTGAGAAATACAGAAATATCGATTATCTGCTGATTGACGACATTCAGTTCATTGCCGGCAAAGGAAAAACAGAGGAAGAGTTTTTTCATACTTTCAATACACTTCATGATTCCGGAAAACAGATTGTTGTGACCAGTGACAAATTTCCAAAGGATATTCCAAATCTGGAAGGACGATTACGATCGCGGTTTGAGTGGGGATTAATTGCCGATATACAACTGCCGGAAATAGAAACCAGGATTGCCATTATCGAAAAGAAGGCCCAGGAAAACAAGATCCGCCTGCCCAAGGACGTAGTCCATTATATTGCTGTTAACGCAGAGTCCAACATCCGAGAACTGGAAGGATTTTTAATTCGTGTTGCCGCCTATTCATCCTTGCGCGAAAGAGAAATAGATTTGGAGCTGGCAAAAGAGGTACTGAAAAAAATTATCAGACAGTCTGAAAAGGAAGATGTTACTATTGATGATATTATTAAGACGTTTGCCATGAAAACCGGCGTGAAAATATCTGATATTAAGTCTCAGAAAAAAAACAAAAATGTTGTTTTAGCCCGGCAAATTGCCATGTATTTAGCCAGAAGGCTTACCACCGCTTCATTTCCGGATATCGGTGAAAGAATTGGGGGACGGGACCACTCTACCGTTATTTATGCCAATAACAAATTAAAACGGATATTAGATATGGATGTTAAAATAAAAAACCTTATCGATGAAATTGAGAATGTATTACAACACCGTCTCTGATATCAACAAATTTCATCAACAGAAAGACGACACACAAATAATTAATATTGATAAAATTATAATCCATAAACAGACATAAACAAGACCTACTACAAGTGCTATTACTAATTAATAAAGAAATTTAAATAAGCTAATAACTAGGGAGGAATTTATGGAATTTAAAATCGGGAGGAATTTATTTTTAGATGGGATTCAGAAAACATTGGGAATTGTAGAAAAGAAGACCACAATACCGATTTTGAATAATGTTATGATTAGTGCCTCTGGACAAGGAATAAGAATTTCTGCGACAGACAGGGAGATTGGTCTTGTTGCGGATTATGAGGCCGATGTTGATCATGAGGGAGAGGTAACACTATCTGCTAGAAAACTTTATGAAATGATTCGTGAAATTCAGGGAGAAACCATTCATTTTCATAAGAGTGACCAGTGTCTGGTTACCTTGACAGCAAAGAAAGCTATTTACAAAATACCGGGAATTTCTGCAGATGACTTTCCTGCCGTTGTGATTAGTGAAGATGTTAAATTTTTTAGAATGCGTAGTCAGATGTTGAAGGACATGATTATCAAGACTGCTTTTTCCATGTCGAGTGATGAGGTTAGAAAAAATCTGAATGGTGTTTATTTTGAATCAGATGATGAGAAACAAGGGGTATTGAAGGCGGTTGCGACAGATGGTCACCGTTTGGCGCTAGTAAGCGCTTATTCGGGGGATAAGGACTTTTTGAAGCTGGAAAAGGGCATTATTGTCCCCAGAAAAGGAATTTTAGAAATAAGAAAGTTATTGGAAGGTGAAACAGGCGATGTATTGATTGGTGTTCAGCAAGGAATGTGTGTCCTGAAAACGGATCATACAATGTTAAAGGTTAGTTTGATCGATTCTGAATATCCGGACTACCGACGTGTCATTCCTGCAGAAAAAGGAATCGTTGTTCAATTTGAGAAAGAGATTGTTCTGCATGCTCTGCGTCGGATGAATGTTATTTCAAGTGAACGGTATAGTGGTGTAATTGTGAAATTACAAGAGAATAAAATCATTCTAAATTCTACGAATCCGGATGTAGGCGAAGCAAATGATGAAATTGATGTCATCTATCAGGGTGGTAATTTGGAAATAGGGTATAATGTGAATTACCTTATTGATGCAATTGAAGTGATTGAGGAGAAAAATATTGTTTTTGAAATGCGTTCTGGAATGAAGCCAGGAGTGATCAGGCCTGTTGATAACATTCATCATTTCTGTATTATTATGCCGTTGAGGATATGATTATATTGAGGATGATAAAATAATAAAATAGATGAAAGGTATGAGGAAGAAGATCATTGGTTATAAATGATATAGGCATAAGAAAAACAGAGGATAGAGAGCAAGTTTACGAGGCTGACAGCATTAAGGTTCTGGAAGGGCTGGAGGCGGTTCGGAAAAGACCGGCCATGTATATCGGGAGTACAGGTAAGGATGGTCTTCATCATCTGGTCTATGAAGTGGTTGATAACAGCATCGACGAGGCTTCAGCAGGATTCTGCGATAGTATTACAGTGAGGATTCGTGTTGATAACAGCATCGTTGTGGATGATAATGGGCGTGGCATCCCTGTTGATATTCATAAAACTGAAGGCGTATCCGCGGCGGAAGTTGTTTTAACAAAGCTGCACGCCGGTGCGAAGTTTTCCAATGAAAGTTACAAGATTTCCGGAGGCCTTCATGGTGTCGGTGTTTCTGTGGTGAATGCCCTTTCGAGTACGCTTGAACTGGAAGTGCGCCGGGACGGCAACGTGTATACCCAGTCCTATGTACATGGCGTGCCTGCGGCGCCGCTTGAAAAGGTTGGAAAGACGAAAGGCAGGGGAACAAAGGTTACCTTCAAACCCAATGAGGAAATATTTGAAGAGACGGAATATAGTTTCGATATTCTTTCGAACCGTCTGCGCGAGCTTGCATTTTTAAATCCCGGTGTAAAAATCACATTGACGGACGAAAGAACGGATAAGAAAAGCGAGTTTTTTTACAAAGGGGGAATCGTTTCGTTTGTTGAATATTTAAACCGGAGCAAGAAAGTTCTGAACAAGGATCCTATTTATGTAAGCGGTGCCAAGGAAGATTGCTATGTAGAAGTCGCCCTGCAGTATAACGACACCTATGCCGAGAATATCTTTTCCTTTGCCAACAGCATCAATACGACCGAGGGCGGCACCCATATGATCGGCTTTCGCTCCGCACTGACCCGTGTGTTTAACAACTATGCCGTTAACAATAAAATATTCAAGGACAGCAAGGAATCTCTCAAGGGGGAAGATCTGAGGGAAGGGCTGACCTGTGTGATCAGTGTGAAGGTAAAAAGCCCGCAGTTTGAAGGCCAGACAAAAACAAAGCTGGGCAACTCCGAAGTGAAGGGACTCGTTGAAGGAGTTGTCTATGAAAAAATTGGAACCTATCTTGAAGAAAATCCGTCCATTGCCAAACAGTTGCTGAGCAAGGCTCTTGATGCATCCCGGGCGAGGGAAGCCGCCCGGCGGGCCCGGGAGCTGACACGGCGAAAAAGTGCCCTGGAAGTTGGCGCCCTGCCCGGGAAACTCGCCGATTGCCAGGAGCGGGACCCAGCCAGGAGCGAGATCTATCTGGTGGAAGGGGATTCTGCGGGCGGTTCCGCCAAGCAGGGTCGCGACCGCAAAAATCAGGCGATTCTTCCACTGCGTGGAAAAGTATTGAATGTTGAAAAAGCCCGTTTCGACAAGATGCTGCAGAATGAAGAAATCAAGGTCATCGTGACGGCTCTCGGAACCGGCATCGGCCAGGGCGATTTTGATATCAGCCGGTTGAGATACCAGAAGGTGATTATCATGACCGACGCCGATGTGGATGGTTCCCACATCCGGACCCTGCTTCTGACGTTCTTCTTTCGGCAGATGCGGGAACTCGTGGAACGCGGTTATCTCTTTATCGCACAGCCGCCGCTCTTCAAAGTCAGTGACCGAAAGAGCGAAATCTATATCCACAATGAAGATGAGATGAAGAGCTATGTCCTGGAAAACGGCGTCAACAAGATACGGATTTCCCTGGAAAACGGAACAGCCATAACCGGAAACCGGCTTGCCGGCTATTTGAAGAAAATGATCAGGATCGAAAGCATTCTGAATAAATTCGAGAAAGAAGAAAAGAACAAGGAAATCATCAGGATCCTTGCAGGAGATCCCGCCCTGACGGACGGCGATTTCAAAAGCGAAGAAGCCCTGACCCGTGTTGCAAAAAGAACGGCAATGGCCGTTAGCCCCGCCAGAGATGCTCATGCCGGCATGACTGCCGCGGCCCTGAATCTTGAAGAAAAATCCGTGGAATTTACGGTGGACATGGATCAGGAGCATGGTTTGTACAAAATGGTTTTCACGATCACGCAAAATGGTTGCCGCCTTACGACTTGTATCGATAAAGATACCATCCGGACGCCGAAATTTGTCGAAGTCAGGGCGATGCTCAATCAATTGGCTATCATGGGCGAGGCGCCCTACCGGGTTGCTGCCGAGGATGCGTCCAACGGCGGCCGGATCATAACGCTTAACAACATGTCCGAATTAATCGATTACGTGGTCAATGCCGGTAAAAAGGGGCTTGTGGTGCAACGATACAAAGGTCTTGGCGAGATGAACCCCGAACAGCTATGGGAAACAACCATGAACCCGGAAAAAAGAACATTGCTACAAGTGCGTGTTGAAGACGCCGTGGAAGCCGATGAAATTTTTACGACCCTGATGGGGGACCAGGTGGAGCCGCGCCGTGATTTCATCTATAAAAACGCCCTGTACGTATCAAATCTCGACATCTGAGGAACCCACCCCTTAAATCGGATGAATAATCCCGAAAAAGCTTGAAACGGATCATATCATCGAGCAGCAATCGTGAAGGAGAAGCAATGGATCAAGATCTTCACCACAAGAACATTCTGGTCAACATCGAAGCGGAAATGAAAAAGTCCTATATGGACTATGCCATGAGCGTCATTATCGGCAGGGCGATTCCCGATGTCCGGGACGGCATGAAGCCGGTGCACCGCCGGGTTCTTTTTGCCATGCATGAAATGGGCAACCGGTGGAACAAGGCCTATAAAAAATCGGCCCGCATCGTCGGGGATATCATCGGTAAATACCATCCCCACGGCGATGTGGCGGCCTATGATACGCTGGTCCGCATGGCTCAGGACTTTTCCATGCGCTATCCGTTGATCGACGGTCAGGGAAATTTCGGCTCCATCGACGGCGATCCGCCGGCCGCGATGCGCTATACGGAAGTGCGTATGGACCGCATTGCCGAAGAAATGCTCGCAGATCTGGAAAAGGAGACCGTTGAATTCATCCCCAACTATGACGAGTCGCTCGTGGAGCCGACCGTCCTGCCGTCGCGCGTTCCCATGCTGCTGCTCAACGGCGCCGGCGGCATTGCCGTCGGGATGGCAACGAACATGCCGCCGCATAATCTGACGGAAGTCGTCAACGGCACGATTGCCCTGATCGAAAACCCGCAGATCACCGTGGATGATCTCATGCTGCACATCCAGGGGCCCGATTTTCCCACCGCCGGTTTTATCAACGGCAAGGAAGGAATTATGGCTGCCTACCGGACCGGCCGGGGGATCATCCGGATCAGGGCCCGGGCGCTGATTGAACGCAATGCCCGCAATGACAAGGAAAGCATCATCGTAACGGAGTTGCCCTATCAGGTCAACAAGGCGAGCCTGATCGAGCGTATTTCGGAGCTCGTAAAGGAAAAAAAGATCGGCGGGATTGTGGATCTACGGGATGAATCCGACCGGGAAGGGATCCGAATCGTGATTGATCTCAAAAAGGATGAGCCTTCCGGCGTCATTCTCAACCAGCTCTACAAACACACGCAGATGGAAAACACATTCGGGATCATCATGCTGGCCATCGACAAGGGACAGCCGCGGGTCTTCAACCTCAAGGACATCCTCCAGAGTTTTGTCGATTTCCGGAAACAGATGGTCATTCGCCGGACCCAATTTGATCTGGCCCGCGCCCGGGAACGGGCTCATATTCTGGCCGGGCTCCTCATTGCCCTCCAGCAGATTGATGCCGTCATTGCCGTGATCAAGAAATCGAAAAACCCCCAGGATGCGTCCACAGCCCTTTGCCAGGCCTTTAACCTTACGGAGACTCAGGCCAAAGCCATTCTGGAGATGCGTCTGCAACGCCTGACCGGCCTGGAGCGCGATAAAATCGATACGGATTACGCGGAAGTCACCGGCTTGATGGCCGTTTTGCAAGGCATTCTGGACGATCCCCGGAAAGTACTGGAAGTAATCGTATCCGAGCTCGAAGAGATCAAGGCCCGCTACGGCGATGAACGCCGGACGGAAATCGTCGTCAGTTCCGAGGACATCGATATTGAAGACATGATCGTCGAAGAGGATATGATCGTGACCGTTTCCCACTTCGGTTATATCAAGCGCAATGCCGTAAGTCTTTACAAAAGCCAGCGGCGCGGCGGCAAGGGAAAGGTCGGCATGGGCACCAAGGAAGAAGATTTTGTCGAGAAGATCTTTATTGCCTCGACCCATCATTATGTCCTGATTTTCACAAACAAGGGGAAAGTCCACTGGTTGAAGGTGTATCAGATCCCCCAGGGAGGACGCGCCGCCAAGGGGAAGGCCGTCGTCAATCTGATCAACATTGCGCCGGGAGAACGCATGGCGGCGATTCTGCCCATCCGCGATTTTCAGGAGGGGAAGTCCGTCGTCATGGTCACCAAAAAGGGGATTGTGAAAAAAACGGAACTGGCGGCCTTCTCCAATCCGCGCTCCGCCGGCATTATTGCCATGTCCATCGATGAAGGGGACGACCTCATCGACGTGCAGTTGACTCTGGGGAATCAGGAGCTGTTTATGGGGACCCGCAAGGGCATGGCCATTCGCTTCAGGGAAGAGGAAGTGCGCGATATGGGCCGGATGGCCCGCGGTGTGATCGGCATTCGCATGGATGAGGATGATGTCGTTGTGGGTGTGGAAATTCCCACCGAAGGCAATTCCGTCGTTACGGTTTCTGAAAAGGGTTTCGGCAAACGGACCAGTGTTGCGGAATACCGCCTGCAGGGCCGTGGCGGCAGGGGGATCATCAACCTCAAGACCGTTCCCCGCGTGGGGATGGTTTCCGGGATCCTCCAGGTGACGGGCGATGAAGACCTCATGTTGATTAGCGATACCGGAAACATCATCCGCGTCAAGGTGGAGGCGGTGCCGCTGATACATCGCAGCACGCAGGGCGTGAAACTGATCGACCTGGAGCCTGAGGAACGGCTGGTCGGTATGGCCCGGGCCGAACGGGAGGAGGAGAAGGAGGGCGATGACCAGGATTTCCTTGAGGATATTCCGGAAGAAATGAACGGGGATGAAACGGACGACTCGATATAACGCACCGTCCATATCATGCCCGTTTGGACAGGGGGCATGATCGAGGAGTTCCTTGTTTTCGTTGTTGACAGGTCGCGATGAAAAAATATCGGGTTTTCGACCACACAGCCGATCTGGGCATAGAGATCTTTGGCGAAACACAGGCGGATCTTTTCAGCCATGCCGCCCTGGCCCTCTTTGATTTGATGGTCGATGCAGCGGCCATGCCAGCAAAGCAGGGCCGCGAAATCGTCATCGAGGGGGCGGATCGGACGGACCTTTTCGTAAACTTTCTGCGGGAAATCCTCTATCTTTTCAATGGCGAAGGGCTTGTGCTGACAACATGCCGCATCGTTCAGATCGATGAGAAACGCCTGATTGCGGACATCCGTTGCGGCCGCTTTGACGCCCGAAAGCACCGGGTCAAGACGGAAATCAAGGCCGTGACCTATCATCAGGCGGCCGTGGTGCAAACGGTTGGGGGATGGCAAGGAAGGGTCGTGTTCGATGTCTGAGACGAAAATGAAAAAATTGGACGAGAACCGCTGGCTCATCGAACCTACGGGGGGCATGAAAGTGCCGGGCATCCTGTACACGAGCGAGCGCCTCCTGCAGGACATGGGCGGCGACGAAAGCCCAAAGCAGGTGGCCAATGTGGCGCACCTGCCCGGCATCGTCAAGTATTCCCTGGCTATGCCCGACATGCACTGGGGCTACGGCTTTCCCATCGGCGGCGTGGCGGCCTTCGATATGGCCTCGGGGATCGTTTCCCCGGGCGGCGTGGGTTACGACATCAATTGCGGCTGCCGCATGCTGACGACCAGGCTGGACCTGGAAGCAATCCGCAGGCAGTTGCCGGAACTCGTGACAGCCCTGTTTCAGAATATTCCTTCCGGCGTCGGTTCTACAGGGCCGTTGAAATTATCCCCGAAAGACGGCCGCAAGGTCCTGATCGAAGGGGCAAAATGGGCTGTAGAGCAGGGGTACGGCACGCCCGGGGACATCGAGGCGACGGAAGACCGGGGCGCGATGGACGGCGCCGATCCGGAGAAGGTCAGCCCCCGTGCGCTGGAGCGCGGCAAGCAGCAGTTGGGCACGCTGGGGTCGGGCAATCATTTTCTGGAAATCGAGGTGGTGGAAGAGATCTTCGACCCTGTTGCCGCCGCCGCCTTCGGCCTCGAACAGGACCAAATTGCCGTCATGATCCACAGCGGCTCCCGCGGCCTCGGATATCAGGTCTGCGACGATTATCTGGCGCGCATGGTCAAGCACATGAATGAGATGGGCCTGAACCTGCCGGATCGGCAACTGGCCTGCGCTTATCTGGATTCCCAGGCCGGCCGGGATTATCTGGCCGCAATGGCCTGCGCGGCCAACTATGCTTGGACGAACCGGCAGATGCTGATGCACTGGACGCGGGAAACCTTTGAGAAAACGTTGCATAAAACGCCGCGCGAACTCGGCATGCGCCTGCTCTACGATGTCTGCCATAATATTGCCAAGATCGAAACGCTGCCTGTGGACGGACAACTCAAGAAACTCTGCGTCCACCGCAAAGGCGCCACGCGGGCCTTCCCCCCGGGCCACCCCGTTGTGCCGGAACGCTACCGGAAGGTCGGTCAGCCGGTCCTGATTCCGGGCGACATGGGGACGGGGTCCTATGTGCTGGCGGGAACCGACCGGGCCTATGAGGATACCTTCGGCAGCACGTGCCACGGCGCCGGGCGCGTGATGAGCCGCGCCCAGGCGACGAAGATGAGCGAAGGCCGGGCCGTGCACCGGGACATGGCGGACAGGGATGTGATCGTCATGGCCAGCGGCCGGGGCACACTGCGGGAGGAGATTCCGGAGGCCTACAAGAATCTCGACGAGGTTGTCGCGGTCGTGCACCGGGCGGGCATCTCGAAGAAAGTCGCAAGGCTGCGCGCCCTCGGATGCATCAAGGGTTAGGACATAACAATTATTGCCCCGGGAAATGCATCGATGACATCGCACCCCTCTCGCCGGGGGAGAGGGTGGTTTTAAGGAAAGGCTATAAATTCGCCGCCGCTTTCCAGGAAAGGAAGGCGGCCTTGACGGCATCTACTGCGCCGGCCGTGTTGAGCTTGTCCATATTGATGACCATGTCGTAATGGCCGGGATCCGTTATGTCGGCATTGAAGTATTGGCGAATGAATGCCTGCCTGCCCGATTCGGTTTTCAGGACATACTTTTTTGCTTCTTCCGGGGTCGTCCGCAGTGCATTTTCCAGCTTGACGTCCATCGGGGCGATAAAGCGTACCCGGAAGGTGTGTTCCTGGGGCAGGATGTAATTGGCCCCCCGTCCCAAAATGACGGCATTGCCGCACCGGCCGATCGTGCCGATGACTTTGGTCAGGTGATGGAGATAGCGATCCGGCCAGAGATGCCGGGTCTCAAAAAGAGCGGTGAGATAGTCGTCGCGTTTTGTCATCTCTTTTTCATCCAGTGATTTGACCACTTTCTCGCTCATTTCCACACTTTCGGCCACTTTCTGGATGATCTGCCCGCCGAAGATGTCCATATCGAACTGTTGAGCAAGGTGTTTCGCGATTTTTGTCCCGCCGCAGCCGGGTTCCCGCGAAATGGTAATCACAGGGCCGGCTTTGATCCCGGCTTTCTTTCTCTCTTTACCTCTTTGATTCCACTTTTGTAACTGTTCCTCCACCAGTTGCTCGACAGATCGATTTTTCATTAGCATATAGACAGCTCCCTCTGTGTGATAGACAAAGAATGATGATTTCGTAATCAGTCATATTAAAATGAGTACAGCTTTTCACCGGGCAGGACATTGATGCCGTTTTTCACAAGCACGTCAATGGCCTTGTCCTGCTGATCGAACCGGAAAAGCATGACGGCATTTTCACCGCTCTTTTCCACGAATGCGTACATATAGGCGATATTGACGTTTTCTTTTGCGATGACCTCCAGGATGCTGTGCAGGCCGCCCGGCTGGTCCGGCACCTCCACGGCCACCACGGTGGTCCGGCTGACGGTGAAGCCGTTTTCCTTGAGCACTTTCGTTGCCGTCTCCACGTTGTTGACGATCATACGGATGATGCCGAAATCGGACGTATCGGCGACGGCCATCGTGCGGATATTGATGTTGATGTCACGCAGGATTTTTGTCACCTTTTCCAGCCCGCCGGGCTTGTTTTCCAGAAAGATGGATATCTGTTCGACTTTCATGAGCGATTCTCCCTAAATCTGTCTTTTATCAATAACCCGGCTTGCCTTGCCCTCAAAACGCTGCAAGGATTTCGGTTCGACCATCTTGACTTTGGCGGAAATGCCCAGATAGTCCTTCATGTCCTTGACGATGCGCCGCTCCATATTCTGCAGAACCCTGACCTCGCCCGACTCATTCAGGAGCTTTTCGCTGACCTCCACCTGGACTTCAAGGGTATCCAAGGTGCCAACCCGGTCGACGATCAACTGGTAATGCGGTTCAATGCCCTCGATGTTGAGCAGAACCGCCTCGATCTGCGAGGGAAACACGTTGATGCCGCGGACGATGAACATGTCGTCGCTGCGACCCATGACGCGATCCATGCGAACATGGGTCCGGCCGCACCGGCAGGGCGCGACGTTCAGGGTTGTGATGTCCCGGGAACGGTAGCGGATCAGCGGGAAGGCCTCTTTCGTGATCGTGGTGAAGACCAGCTCTCCCTTTTCGCCGCAGGGCAGGACAGCGCCCGTTTCCGGATCGATGATTTCGGCGAGGAAATGATCCTCGAAGATGTGCATGCCGCTACGGCCCTCAATGCATTCCATCGAGACTCCCGGCCCCATAACTTCGGACAGGCCGTAGATATTCAAAGCCGTAATATTCAGGGCGCTTTCGATATCATCGCGCATTTTGTCCGACCAGGGTTCGGCCCCGAAGATCCCGACGCGCAGTTTCAGATTCCGCATGTCGATTCCCATGGCCCGTCCCTGTTCCGCCAGGTTGAGGGCATAGGAGGGCGTGCAGCAGATCGCCGTGGGACCGAAATCCTGCAGGATCATGAGTTGCCGCTTGGTGTTGCCGCCCGACATGGGGATGACACTGGCGCCCAGCCGTTCCGCCCCGTAATGGACGCCCAAGCCGCCCGTAAACAAGCCGTAGCCGTAAGCATTGTGAATGATGTCGTTCTTGTTCAAACCGGCGGCGGCAAAGCAGCGGGCCATGAGCTCCGACCAGACGTCGATATCGCGTTTCGTATATCCCACAACCGTGGCGCGACCCGTTGTGCCCGATGAGGCATGCAGCCGGACCACGCTGCTCATGGGCACGGCAAACAGGCCGAAAGGGTAATTGTCGCGCAGGTCCTGTTTTGTGGTGAAAGGTAATCGGGCGAGATCGGCAAGGCTTTTGACATCATCCGGCTTCACGCCCGCCTCGTCAAAGGCCGCCCGGTAATGGCCGACGGTATGATAAACCCGTTGCACCACCTGCTGCAGCCTTTTGAGCTGTAGCGCCTCCAGCACTTCCCTGGGCAGGGTTTCAAACTCCTCATTATAGATCATGAATCAAGCCTCCTGCTCCTTTATTCAACCGGTTTGAAAAACCGGTGGACGCACTATATCAAAAGATATCGGGCGGAGCAAGAATTGTTGCGCGTGGACGGCGGCCATGAAGGTTTTTATTAATCTTCGACGGCCCCCCCGCCTAAAGGACCGCCAAGGATCGCTTTTTTAGGCGGAACCAGAGACGCATCAGGCGAACGGTTACAATCGCCATGATCAGGCGCGGGATGTAGAGCCAGAAGGCGCTCAGGCCCAGCGATATGAACAGGGCCGGATCCTCCACCATGGAGTGGTTGATGCCGATGGACAGATGCAGCATTTCCAGATCTTCCTTGGGCAGGCTGCCGTCTTTCGTTTCTTCCACGATGACAGCCCCGCCGTACGCCAGACCGAAGACGATCGCCGTCATCCAGAGAAAGCCGAGCTTCCTGTCCAGCCCCATGATTTTCAGAAAAGGCGCAAAGAGATTCACGATATAGGTGATCCATCCCATGGCCTTGAATACCTCCAGAGTGGTCAACAGGACCATGCATATCCCGAATATCTTGAGGCCGAGTGTCAGAGTTGCCCAGGCCCAATCCTTGAGCATCTGCAAAAATGGGACGGCGGCTGTTGTCATAACCCCGGCGGGGAGGTTCGTCGCCTGACCGTCTGTCAGAAAGGGCGTCGCCAGCATGACCGTTGCCGTCGCCGCGCCCAGCCGGAAAAGCGTGGCCTTCAGGGGATGCAGACCCGATCTGGCCTGGATGATGCCCTCCTGGATCATATTATGAGCCGTCAGCAGAAAAATCGCCATGAGCGTCATCTGTGCTGTTGTGAAGGGCAGCACCACCATGGCGGCGATGGCTCCGTAGAGGTTGGCCAGCATGCCGATGATCAGGGGCAGGGCGGCGAAAGTCGGCAAGCTCAGCAGATCCATCGCCGGCGCCAGCAGAAAATCAAGCCGGTACAGCCAGCCGCTCCAAGCCAGGAATGCCGTCATTAAAGAGATGGGCAGCACGATTTTCATGATCCACAGAAAGCCGTCCCAGCCTTTTTTCAGGCCAACCCTGAGGCCGGCCGTCCACAAGATTTCTTTATCGTTGACCATGTCATGTTTCATGAAAAAATAGAAAAACCGCTCCATTTTCGGAAATGGATTTACCAGACAACAAGACTGCAGACAACGAATTATTTCACATGCGGTTTTTCACCGTCGCCGCGTTTTCTTCTTTGCGGAAACGCTGGATATATGGTAGTTAACACCAGATTCCGACAGAAGCGGGCGAAGATCATGAAACTGACAATCAGCCGAAAAATGCTCCTGAGCTATCTCGTGATGGCCCTCCTGACGGTAATGGCCAGCGTTTACGCTGTCGTCAGTTTGCGTCATCTCAATGATCTGGCCTATGGCATCATCAACCAGGATTTTTTCGTGGTCGAGACCAGCAAAAAAATGATGGGTGCCCTGCTGGCCCAGGAAAGCGCCGAACGCAGATATCTGATTCTCAAGGACCCCTCCCTCGCCGAGATCTGCCGTGCGCGCAACCGGGAATTTGCGCAAAGCCTGCAGGATCTTGCCGGTCATCCCTTCCGGGATTATGCAGACAGGCATAGGCAGATGGCGTCGCTGGCGCAACAGAATGCCGCACTTTTTGAACGGGTTATGACACTGGTCACGGAAAACCGGCTGCAGGAGGCCGTGGCCCTGTCCGAAGGCGATGGGAAAAAAATCATCGAGAGCCTGGCGTCCGAAGTGCGGACCATGCAACACAAGGCGGAGAAGAACATCGACGCCAGGATGAATCTGATGCGCATACAGGGCGCCAAGGCCGCACGCATAACGATTATACTGACGATGTTGAGTCTCGCGGCGGGATTTTCAATGGCCCTGCTGATCACGTATAATATTTCCGTGCCGCTGAAGCAGTTGGAAAAGGCAACGAGTGTAATTGCGGAAGGTCAGTTTGACCACCATCCACACATCGATCGACCGGATGAAATCGGCCGTCTGGCAAGCGCTTTTGGTGTGATGACGAAACGACTCAAGATGCTCGAAACCTTGAATCTTGATGCCAGCCCTCTCACAGGTCTGCCTGGAAATCTGGCCATAGAGCGGATCATCG
The DNA here is from genome assembly GCA_043805145.1 of Pseudomonadota bacterium. Classification (GTDB taxonomy): domain Bacteria; phylum Desulfobacterota; class Syntrophia; order Syntrophales; family Fen-1087; genus JAPLJM01. The sequence continues at coordinate 40,378 of JAZDIK010000084.1, forward strand.
AAGAACGTTTATCAGCCCAGCGCGCCTTTTCCCTCTGCCAGATCGATCTCGACCATTTCAAGCCCTATGCCGACAAGTATGGTTATGCCTGGGCGAGTGAAATTATCAAGGAAGTCGCAAAAATACTATTAACAGAACGGGAGCGCTCCGGGTTACGGGATGTTTTTGTCGGCCATATCGGCGGGGATGATTTTGTACTTATTGCCGAGCCGGAGCGGGCCGAAACGCTGGGTCGACGCCTTGTGGATGTCTTTGATGAGCAGATCCGGCCATTTTACTCGGCGGAAGACCTGCAGCGGGGCTTCATTGTCGGCAAAGATCGGAGGGGGAACGAGCAGACCTTTCCGTTGCTTTCGGTTTCTGTGGCAATGGTCACCGGCGACGGGCGCCGCTTTAAAAATGCCCTTGAAATGGCGGAAGTAACGGCGGAATTAAAGGAATATGCGAAATCGCTCGCGGGCAACAACTTCGTAAAAGAGGAAAACCTGAATGCCGGCGATCCGGAAGCGACGTAAAATACTTGATGATAAGGACAACATGACATTCAATCGGGATCAAAGTTGTCGCTGGCTGCCGGTTAATCTGGCGCGGTTGGTTCTTACGGGTTTTTTTATCTTTTTGGTCGGCGCCTGCGCCTCATCTCGGGCGGCGCCGGACAAGGATGCCGGTCCGGGCATTGCCGTGATTTCCGCTTCGCCGGCCGACGCCGTGATGCTCAATGAAGGCATATCCAGACTGGGCCTGAAAGACAAGCCGGCCGATTATGCAAAGGCTAGAGAGACATTTGCCGCTTTGACAAAGGACTATCCCAAAAGCAGGTGGCGGCCGTTGGCGGAAACGTTTATCTGTCTGATCGATGCCATCCAGTCCCTGCAGATGGAAAGCCTCTCCGCACGGGAGATAGCGGAAAAGCTGAAACAGGATAACGAGCGACTCAAAAAAGACATCCAGGCGCTGAGCAACCGGGTTCAGGCCGAGCATGCAAGCCTGATGCAGGAGAACGAAAATCTGAAAAAAGACATGGAGTTGCTAAAGAAGCTCGAGGTTCAACTGGATAAGCGGGAAAGGATGCTGCGCTGAAAGCGGAGCTTACCCTTCCGGATAAAGCCCCTGTTGCTTCAGCCAGGCGGCGGCCAGACCGATGCCGAGCGCCGTTTTGACGTCGATAATCCGCTTTGTTTTGATCATGGCTTCGGCCTCTTCGAAAGAGATCATCAGCGTTTCGATGAATTCATCTTCGTCCGGCGGCAGTTGTAACGGGAAGAGGTCGCGAGCCAGGAAAAAATACATATATTCATTGCCGTAGCCCGGGATCAGATACCCCTCAAAGAGCTTGACGAGTTGTTTTGCCTGAAAGCCGGTTTCTTCCGCCAGTTCCCGTTGTGCACACGCCTCCACGGATTCCTCTTTCTTATCGATGGCCCCTGCAGGAATCTCTGTGATGACTTGGCGCGTGGCATGACGATACTGCCGGATGAGGATCAGCTTGCCCGCGTCGGTTAGCGGGACGACGGCGATGCATGGTTTGTGGTCAATCCAGCCCTGCCGGCTTTTCCGGCCATTAGGAAAGCTGACCTCCCCTTCATAAACATCAAAAACCCGTCCGTGATACATTAAGCGGCCGTTGTCTTCGTTATTCTGATTTGATGGCATGATCGCTCCCATTCACGAATAGGATCTTTGAAAAATGGCTTCGCCGCCGCTCAAAATCTTTATTTGTTGAGGGGGACACGACTTCGTCATATCCCCCTTGACAAGGCTTAAATATGCAAAGCTCACGAATAACGCTTTAAGAGAATATTTTTCAAAGCCCGCCTGCATAAGTCGGAAGGACTTCTCGGGGGCGGTTCATAGGGCCGGCCCTTCAGATACAGATTCATTACCTTGATATCCTTCAGGTGTTCCGGTTTTACGGCGAGCGGGTTTTTATCCAGCACCACAAAATCGGCGACTTTTCCGGGTGTCAGCGTGCCGCGCTCATTCTCATCGAATGAGAGCCGGGCCGCCCAATGAGTATACATTCGCAAGGCATCCAGTGCGGATATGCGCTGATCTGGATTAGGGTGATTGCAGGCTGTGTGGATGCCGCGGATCGCATCGGGATAAGAGCAGGGGGCGTCGGAACCGCCCGCAATCGTCAGTCCATAATCAAGCATGCTTTTGCAGGTCATCAGACGGCAGGCCCTCTTGCCCAGAATATGGGTCAGATAGCTCAGGGGCTCCTGATCCCAGTGGAGCAAGGGCGGCTGAATGGCGATATGAATGCCGATTCTTGCAGCGCGTTCCAGGAGCGGAGGCGGCATCAGGCTTGCGTGGATGATCACGTGGCGGTGGTCCTGCCGCGGAAAGTCGGCCAGTGCCGCTTCGTAGGCGATAATCGCCTGCTCGACGGCGGCATCCCCGATGGCATGCATGGACACCTGCAGCCCCAGGCGGTTTGCCTCTTTTACGAACGCGTTGACCTGTTGCTGCGAATAGGCCAGGAAGCCCCGATTGGCGGGGTCATTCGTATATGGTTCGCTCAGGGCTGCGTCTTCCGTGCCGAAACAGCCGTCCAGGGCGGTGGCGAAACAGCCGCCGATCCGGGGCAAATTGCGCCGGATCACTTTCCGGACCTCCGTGGTCTGGAAATAGATGCGGTATTGAAGCGGCAGGCCCCGGGCTGCAAAGCGCATCAGATCGATATCGGCGTCCAGCGGAAACCCCAGTCCTTCCACCGTGTGGATCAGCCCGAATCCGCGCTTGGCCAATTCATCCGAGGCGCCGAGCAGATTTTTGAGAACCTGATAGAGGGAAATCGACCGGGTCAGATGATTGACCGCATCGTAGTAAGCCTGCTGATAAAGACCGCCGGTTGTCTTGTCAAAGCCGGCCTGTGCCGTGACGGATCGCGGCAATTTTTCCAGCAGGGCCGTATTGGCCACCGCGGCGTGGCCGTCGTATTTGACGATGCAGAGCGGCCGGGTGGTAATATGATCGAGGCGGATCCGGTCCGGCAGTTGCCTTTCCTCAACCGTATGGGCTGAAACGCCGAACCCCAGAATGACCTTGTCCCGGGGGTGGTTTTGCTCGTATTCACGAACGATATCGGCCAGTTCCGCGAAGTTCTGCACATGGCGGACATCGAATGTGGAGCGGAAAAAAGCGAAGGATTCAAAATGCATGTGCGTGTCGGCAAAGGCGGGCAGGATGCAGCGCCCCTGCAAGTCGATGCGCGTCGGAACGGCCCGGAAGGTCTCCGGCAGGTGATTGCCTGTAAACTCAATGCGGCCGCGATCTTCCACCATCACCTGGAAGATCCGGTTTTGATCTTCGCAGGAGATGAATTCAGCGTTTTCAAAGATTTGCATGCAGCGTCTCCAAACCGCCAAAGGAATAGATATCCCGTTTCCAAAATCATTTCAGACGCTTGTCCATCCCTGTGAAGCCGCAGTCGGGCTGATAGCAGGTCACGTTCAAGAATTCGCACTTCCTGGAGCAGACCGGACAGGTCTGGGGCGGGGCCTGGGCCTGAATTGTATTTCCGCAGTTACTGCATTTCCAGTAGTTGTCCGGCGTCTCAGGCGTATCGTTCGTCGGCATGATCTTTCTCCTTATGTTCGGATTCTCTCTGCAATATTTTTCTTTCTTCCATGCAGGCCCGGCACCATTGCGTATATCCGCACTGACCCTTGCAGTTTTCAAAATCCTCGTCGAATTCCGGGGCAGGAGCCTGTGGTCTGGTTTCAGGTGAAAAACTCATCGTTGACCTTCAATTTATTGAACCCGATGAAAAATGGCTTCGCCGCCGCTCAAAATCTTTTCCGCTGGACATATGATAATGCTCAAATATGTCTGAAATCAATGAATTAGTCTAAATTCTGGAATTGCGAAAAATCTTTGATTCGCCGCTTGCGAACCATTTTTCATCGGTTATGCAAAGCCTTCTTATTGTGAGCATTAATTTGTTTTCATGATCGCCAGCAGGTGCCGCTCGATTTCTTCCTTGGGCAGCGCGCCGACCAGCCTGTTGACCATTTTGCCGTCCTTGAACAGCAGCATGGTGGGAATACTCTGGATCGTATATTGGGAAGCGATTAATGGATTTTCGTCTACGTTGAGTTTCGTAATTTTTACACCGCCTGCGTATTTATTGGCCAGCTCATCGAGAATCGGGGCCACTATTCTGCATGGGGCGCACCAGGGCGCCCAGCAATCCACCAGGACGGAACGGGCAGAGGAAATGACTTCCTTGGAAAAAGTGGCATCGGTCACATCTACGGGGCGTCCCTGTTCACTGCTGTTCACCAGCGGCGCAGCGCATTTGCCGCATTTTGGGCTGTCGTTGATGCGATCTTCGGGCATGCGGTTTTTTGTTCCGCAGTTCAGACAGCGGATGATCATCTCATCGAGAGGGGCCCTGCAATGGCCGCAGGTCGGTTTGTCCTGAAGGCGTTGCCTGGGTATGCGGTTTTTTGTTCCGCAATTCAGACAGCGGATAATAATTTGCTCGGAACTCATGATCGCATCTCTTTCGATGCCTCTCTGGCCGGTTTTTCAAAGCCCGCAATTCTGATAAGATAACTTCTTTGTCTTTCTTGAATTATAGTGACGATTAACCATAACGTCAAGAACACTTGCGACATTTGTTTTTAAGAAGCCATGCCGCATTTTACAGGGACCGGTTGCAGGACGCGGATCATTTCGGAGGGCGACATCTCCGCCAGAAGCCCGCGGGCGCCTGCATTGATCAGAATATGTGGCAGGTCGGCGATGGTTTCTTCCATGTAGATGGGCAATGTCTTTTTCGTACCGAAAGGCGATACTCCACCCACTTTATAACCGGTGTGCTTCTCTGCGGTTTTCGGATCGCATGGGTGAACGGTCTTTATCCCCAAGAGACGTGCCAGGGTCTTGGTGGAGACTTCCCGGTCGCCGTGCATCAGGATGATCAGAGGTGTCTTGTGTTCGTCTTCCATGACCAGTGTTTTGATGACGTCATGTTCGTCAACGCCCAGTTCGCGCGCCGACACCCGGGTCCCGCCGCGATCTTCGTATTTGTAAGGCCGCGGGATAAAAGCCACATGGTTTTTTTTCATGGCCAGCATGGCTGTCGTTACGGGGATTTTGTCTCGGGACATAACGAGCCTCCTTTTTTATCGGCATTCCGGGCGGGGGAAGGGGTCAACAGGCCGAGTACTGCAACGGGACGGGTACGGTAAATGAGTCTCCACGGCGTTCTTCTCCACGGCTATTTATAGAGGATTTTCTTATAAAAGTAAAGATGATGGCTGCGTAAAAAGTCCAGGACCCATCTGGGTGCTGCGCGTATCCTTCCCCGGCTTTTGCCGTGGCAGGCTTATCGCCGTGTACGCCCAAGCATGCCTCACTCCTCGGGATTCGTGCGCTGTGCCGCCGGTGCTTTTTTTCGCCGTCGTCCCAGATTCAAGGTTTTCATGACTTCCAGAGAGAGTAACGAAGAGGGGCCGTTCGGGAAGATCAAGCAGAAGATGATGAAAATAAATAGTGACAAAGTTGCATGAATGAGGCATGGAAAGCAGCGTTTGCGAGGCTGCATTTTCATCGGGATGACCAGGATGGACGATGGCGTCTTTTCCTATTTTTATAGTGAATTGGGCGGCCTTGCCTCGGAGATGAAACAATTGACATCTAGGGAGATGCTACCGGATCAACAGACGGCCCGGCGGGTTGTAAGCCGTTAACTTCATTATTGAGATCACGGCGCGATCGGCTTTGGAGAACGTCAAATTTTCGAGATCATCCGGCGATGCCCAGCGCCACTCCTGACAGGCGAGCGCGCGGGGCCGTCCGGAGCGCCGGAAACAGCGGAAGGCGGTCAGGGTGATCCGGAAATGCGTGTAGGCATGATTGACGGAGGCAAGCGGTTTTCCGGCCCGGATCCGGATGCCCAACTCTTCCCGAACCGTGCGCGTAAGCCCTTCTTCGAGCAGTTCCTTTTCTTTCACGATGCTGCCGGGGAATTTCCAAAGCGAGGCCAGAAGCCCGCGGGCGGGTCGCCGGACAATCATCACCTGTCCCTGCCGGTTGAAGATAACAGCGGCGGTGACGCGCTCATGCGGTGTTGCCGGTTTTTTTTCAGGCATCGGAAGCAGATCCTGCAGGCCAAACTGCCGGGCCTTGCATTGTATCCGCAGGGGACAGTCTGCACAGGCGGGCGATTTCGGGACGCAGATCATGGCGCCCAGGTCCATCAGGGCTTGGTTGAATGATCCCGGAGCAGTTTTCGGGATGAGGGAAGCGGCCAAGGCATGGAGCCTTTTTTGCGTTTCCCGCTGGTTTACAGGCTCACGGACAGCGTAGAGCCGACTCAGGACGCGGCGCACATTGCCGTCCACAGCGGGGACGGCTTTTCCGAAGGCAATGCTCAGGATGGCGCCAGCCGTGTAGTTGCCGATGCCGGGCAGCGTGATGATTGCCTCCCACGTATCCGGAAGCTTTCCGTTGAATTTTTTGACCAAAATCAGCGCGGTCTGGCGCAGATTCCGCGCCCGGGCATAATAGCCCAGATTTTCCCAGGCCTTAAGCACGTCGTCCAGCGGCGCCTCGGCCAGTGCGGCCACGTCGGGAAACCGTTTCAGAAAACGGTGGTAATAGGGAATGACGATATCCACCTGTGTCTGCTGGAGCATGATTTCCGATATCCAGACCCGGTAGGGATCAGGATGCTTTCGCCAGGGCAGGATTCGCTGGCACCGGTCGTACCAGGCGAGCAGCGTTTTCGAGATCAGGAGGTCCGTTTTTTTCATAGTGGGCTTTTTACATGGACCGCCGAAAAAGTTCAACCCATATTGCAAATAAATATTAGAGGACATCTCATAATATTAAACCTGTGTACAGACGGCCATTTTGATGATTATCCTATAGAATCCATGCTATCTATATGAATGAATCCAAAAATCATGAACAATACAGAGACTTGATCGAATCCACGCTGGATCTTATCTTTACGGTCGATCGGAAAGGGATGTTAACCTATATTAATCCCACATTTGAAATGGTCACGGGATACACAGCTTCTGAGTTGATCGGCCGTCCGTTCACCGACGTGATTACTTCCGAATCCGGGAAAATAGCCGCTTCACAATTTATACAGGGAATCAAAGGTGTGAAAGGCGCTCCCTATGAAGTTGATATTATCCACAAGGATGGCGGCAAGATTCCCGTGGAATTTAACGTCACCACACTGCGTGATAAAAACCATCAGCCCATTGGCCGCTATGGGAACGGACGGGACATTACCGAACGAAAAAAGGCGGAAGCAGCGCTCAAGGAAAGCAAGGATATCCTGCATAGCATCGTCCAGGGATTTCCGATGGCTACTTTTATTATCGGCAAGGACCACAGGGTCATTTACTGGAATCACGCGCTTGAAGAATTGAGCCGGATCCGGGCTGCTGAAGTAATCGGCAGCCCGGATCACTGGAGGGCCTTTTACGGCACGGAACGGCCTTGCATGGCGGATATTCTTATAGACGAAACCTTTGAAATCATCCCTGAATTGTATGCAGGCAAGTACAGAAAATCGGATCGGCTTGAGGGAGCGTATGAAGCGACAGATTTTTTCCCGGGTTTGGGCGATGGAGGAAAATGGCTCCATTTTACGGCAGCCGCCATTCGGGACGTTGCAGGAAATCTGATCGGCGCCATAGAAACGCTTGAAGACGCCACCGAGCGCAGGCGGACGGAAGAAGCCCTGCGCGAAAGCGAGGAACGGTACAAGAACTATGTCGAGAAGTCATTTGCAGGCGTTTATGTCGTTCAAAACGGTCTTTTCGTATTCCTGAACGGCAATGCGGCCTCTTTTGCCGGCTATAAACCGGGAGAATTGATCGGTAGGCCGTCCAGTAGCATCATCTATCCTGAAGATGTGGGTAGAACCAGAGAAAAGACCATCAAGATGCTCAAATGCGAAGATCCGTCGCCCTATGAATTCAGGATTGTGACAAAGGATGGACAGACCCGCTGGATCATGGAAACGGTCACGTCCATTCAATATGAAGGCAGAAAAGCCATTCTGGGAAATTCGATGGACATCACCGAGCGCAAGCAGGCTGAGGAAGCACTTCAGGCGAGCGAAGAACTCGAAAAATCAATTCTTCTGTCCGTTCCCCATGCCCTGTTCGGCGTTGAGCAACGACGCATATTTTTCGCCAACGACGCCATGGAAGATGTTTTCGGATGGAAGCCGGAAGAGCTGATCGGCAAGAGTACAAGGATAATCTTCCGGAATGATCAGGAATGGGAGAAATACGGCGCCATCCTGTACTCACGGTTAAAGATGCAACCGGTTTTTGTCTTTGAGTCGGATATCCCCTTTGTAAGAAGAGACGGAAGGGAAATCTTCTGCCATATGAGTGTATCCCGAACCGGCAAAGAACTGGGGCAAAGCAGAAGAATCGTGGCAACCTTTAAGGACATTACCGACCGCAGGAGGACGGAAGAAGCGCTGCGGGAATCCCAGCGGAGACTGACGGACATCATTGAATTTCTCCCGGACGCCACGCTGGTCATTGACAGGGAAGGCAGGGTGATCGCCTGGAACCGGGCGATAGAGGCCATGACGGGCATCGGGAAGGAGGCCATGATCGGCAAAGGCGATTATGAATACGCGCTGCCTTTATACGGACAGAGAAGACCGATCCTGATCGATCTTGCCTTGTGTCCGGATGAGAAAATAGAATCACAATATACCGCGCTTCAGAGAACGGGAGACATTGTTTTTGGAGAAGCATTTACCCCGATGTTGTCGCCCGGCAGCGTTCATCTTTCCGCGACGGCATCGGTGTTGCGGAATTCCCATGGCGAGATCATCGGCGCGATTCAGTGCATCCGCAACAATACGGAGCGCAGGATCCTTGAGGAGCGGCTTCAGCAGGCCCAGAAGTTGGAGGCCCTCGGGTTGCTGGCGGGCGGAGTGGCCCATGATTTGAACAATGTTTTGGGGGTTTTGGTTGGATACTCGGAGCTGATGCTTCATGATATGGACAAAGCCAGTCATTTTCGGAAACATGCCGAGAGCATTCTGACGGCCGGCGAGCGGGCGGCGACGATCGTTCAGGACATGCTGGCCCTTGCCCGCCGTGGCGTCCATACTTCCACGGTGGTTGATCTCAACCGGACGGTTCGGGATTATTTCCATAGCCCGGAGTACGGGAATCTCTGTTCTTTTTATCCCCATTGCCGCATTGAGACGGGGCCGGAGGATCCGCTTTTACGAATCAAGGGTTCGCCGGCCCACCTGGGGAATGTGCTCGCGAATCTTGTTTTGAATGCCGCGGAGTCCATGCCGCAAGGCGGGGAAGTAATGATCCGGACTCATAACCGGTATCTCGACAGACCGGTCAGGGGGTACGCCGATGTGAAGGCGGGCGATTATGTGGTGCTGTCCGTTGCGGACACCGGTCAGGGGATCTCCGATGAAGACATGCGGCGCATTTTCGAGCCTTTTTATACGAAGAAAGTGATGGGCCGGAGTGGAACGGGGTTGGGGTTGGCTGTGGTGTGGGGGACCGTGAAGGATCACGAGGGCTACATCGATGTGGAGAGCCGGCTGGGCGAGGGAACGGTCTTTTCTCTCTATTTTCCGGTGACGCGCGAGGATATCCGTGAAGACATCCCCGTTCCTGTTGCCGTATTCATGGGCGGGGGCGAGTCCATTCTGGTCGTGGATGATGTGAAAGAGCAGCGAGAGCTGGCCGCCCGCATGCTGGGAAAGCTGAATTACAGGGTAGAATCGGTTTCCAGCGGAGAAGCGGCGGTTGAATATCTGAAATCCAGCAAGCCCGATCTCGTTGTGCTGGATATGATTATGGATCCCGGCATGGACGGCCTGGACACCTATCGGAAAGTGATCGCAATGCATCCCCGGCAGAAGGCGATCATTGTAAGCGGCTATGCGGAGACGGACCGGGTCCGGGAGACGCAGAAACTGGGCGCCGGGGCCTATGTCAGGAAGCCCTATATCCTCGAGAGGCTCGGAACTGCCGTTCGGAATGAACTGGACGGTCCCGAGCACACTTCGGCATAGGATAAGAAATGCCGGTGGAAAATGGCTTCGCCGCCGCTCAAAATCTTTTTCGGAAAAAATATGACGAGTCTTAGATATATTTGAATTCAATAAATGAGTCTAATTTCTGGAAAGTCGAAAAATCTTTGAGTCGCCGCTTGCAAACCATTTTCCACCGGCCATGCAAAGCTCTCTAAGGGGGGGGGGGAAGCGTTTCAACCCATTAATTCCCTGATCTCCTCGCCGTCGATCTTTTCTTTCTCTAAAAGCAACTTTGCGCCCTTTTCCAGGACGTCTTTATTTGCCTTCAGGATATTCAGCGCCCGGTCGTATTCGTGGGCGATAATCGCGCGGATTTCCAGGTCGATCATTTCCGCCGTCGCTTCGCTGTAATCACCGCCTTCCCGCATTCCCAGGTCCAGAAACTGGGGCCGTTTCTCCGGCGAGAGATAAACCTGCCCGAGATTTGCGCTCATCCCGTATTCCCGGATCATGCTTTTGGCGATATCGGTTGCCCGGGCCAGGTCGTTATGGGCGCCTGTGGAGATGTCGCCGAAGGTGATTTCTTCCGCCGCCCGGCCGCCCAGCAGCGTGGCGATCTTGTTGAGCAGCTCCGTTTTTTTCATGAGAAAGCGGTCTTCCGTGGGAACCTGCAGCGTATATCCCAGGGCGGAGATGCCGCGCGGAATGATCGAGATCTTCTGAACGGGATCGGTCCCCGGCAACGACAATGCAACCAGGGCATGACCCATCTCGTGGTAGGCCACGGTTTCCCGCTCTTGCGGGTTGATGAGCCGGTTCTTCTTTTCCAGGCCGGCGACGATGCGCTCCACAGCTTCTTGAAATTCCGCCAGCCCTACTTCTTTTTTATCGTGACGGACGGCCAGCAGCGCCGCCTCATTGATCAGGTTGGCCAGATCGGCGCCGACCATGCCGGGCGTCATATTGGCCAGAAGCTCCAGATCCACATCCGGCGCGATTTTGACTTTTTTCATGTGCACCTTCAGGATCTCCTTGCGGCCGATCTTGTCGGGGCGGTCCACGAGGATGTGGCGGTCGAAGCGCCCCGGACGCAGCAGTGCCGGATCGAGGATTTCAGGCCGGTTGGTCGCCTCCATGAGGATGACGCCCACCTTGGTGTCGAAACCGTCCATCTCCACGAGGAGCTGGTTCAAGGTCTGCTCCCGCTCGTCATGCCCGCCCACGGCGCCGAATCCCCGGGCCTTGCCCAGGGCATCCAGCTCGTCGATGAAGATGATGCAGGGGGCTTTCTGCTTGGCCTGCACAAAGAGGTCGCGGACCCGGGCGGCGCCCATGCCGACGAACATTTCCACAAATTCGGAGCCGCTGATGCTGAAAAACGGCACGCCGCTCTCTCCGGCCACAGCCTTGGCCAGCATCGTCTTGCCCGTGCCCGGAGACCCCACCAGCAGGATGCCCTTGGGAATCTTTCCTCCCAACTCGGTAAACTTGGCTGGCGTTTTCAGAAACTCGATGACTTCCATGAGTTCCTGCTTGGCTTCATCCACGCCGGCCACGTCGTTGAAGGTAACGTTGAGCTCGTTTTCCATGTAGATTTTGGCCTTGTTCTTGCCGAGCGTCATGAAGCCGGTCTGCTGGGAACCCATGCGCTTCATCATGAAATACCAGATGCCGATGAACAGCATGATCGGAAAAACCCAGGAAAAGATGTCTCGAAGAAACGTGGATTCGATTTCTCCCTTGAAGTCGATTTTATATTGATCGAGCAGCGTGGACAACTCCGGATCGACGCGGATTGTCCGGAAACTTTTCGTCTCACCCGCAGCCGTGCCATTTCGCATCTTGCCCTGGATCTGATTGGCCGTCACGGCAACCTCGGTAATTTTGCCAGTCTTCAGCAGCGCCAGAAACTGGCTGTAAGGAATGACCTGATGGGCGAACATGGAGGAGAGATAGCTCTGGACGATCAGCACGACCCAGATACCGAGCAGGACATACCAGATTGAAAACCGATGATGTTTTTCCATGGGACACCTTCCTGTCGAGTTTGTCTTTTTGCCGGAATTTAGCAGAGTGCGCCATTAACCTCAAGATAATTTGAGCGTTTTGCATAACCGCCTGTGAATTTTTTATAGATTGACAGAAGCGCCGGGCTCTGCAAAACTACCGCAAGTCCAGGGCGCGCGGCGACGAATGCCGCCTGGTGAGATTTGTGATCTGAGAGAAAGGAAAAACATCTGTATGGGGCTGCTCAATCTGCTGCTCAAAGATCCGCTGACGTTTGTCCTGCTGGCCATCCCGCTGATGTATTCCGTCGTCCTGCACGAGCTGGCCCATGGATGGGTGGCCTGGCGCATGGGCGACCCGACGGCCAAATGGCAGGGCCGATTGAGTCTCAATCCCATCAGGCATCTCGACCCCATCGGGACGATCATGCTGTTTCTCTTCGGTTTTGGCTGGGCCCGGCCGGTGCCGGTCAATTTCAATTACATCCGGGATACGAAAAAAGGCCTCATCCTCGTTTCATCGGCAGGCATCATTGCGAATATGATCCTGGCTTTCCTGGCTTTTCTTTTTTTCAGGATTTTGTCGCCTGCTCCGGGAACGGCGATGGCAACGCTGCTCTACTATCTGGCCCAGATCAACATCATGCTGGCCGCCTTCAATCTGATCCCGATTCCGCCCCTGGACGGGTCGAAAATTCTGATGGGTTTTTTGCCCGAAAGATGGCAGGATGCCCTCTCCCGGATTGAGCCATACGGATTTTTCCTGATCATCGGCCTGCTGTTTTTGGGCGCGCTGAATCCGCTGATTGCCTTTTTTCGCGGGATCATTCTGATGATCATCAGGATCATTTTACCGTAAACACGGATTTTAATGGAAAGGACTATGCCCATGCAGAAATTTATCATCGCAATCGCCATGATCCTCGTGTTGACAGGGCCTGTTTCCGGCGCGGAAAAAACCTTTGACGCTCTGGACAAGGACAAGGACGGCAGAATCTCGCAGCGGGAATATCTCGACGCGGCCGCGAAAACCTTTAACAAGCTGGACAAGGACGGCAGCGGTCATCTGGACGGGAAGGAACTGAAGGCCTTGTCGGAAGCGGATCGGAAAGACTGGCTTGCCGAGATGGACAAGAACGGGGACGGCAGAATCGACCGCAATGAATTCCAGACGGAAGCGCTGAAGAGATTTTCCACCGCCGACGCGGATGAAAACCGTTACCTCGATAGCCGGGAGTGGTCCAAATGGCAGACCCAGCAGCGCGCCGGTGCCCTGGTTCAGTTCAGTTTTTAGTGAAGACACCCTTTTTTCGAAGGCAACCGTCATGAATATTTTCAAATCAGCCGCAAAGCGGATCTATGAAGAAGCCCGGCGGGACAAACGCCTCATTGAGGGGCGGTCTCTGGAAGAGCTGAAGCGCATCGCCCTGAGGCAGGACGGAGTCATTCAGACCCAGCTCGGCTCGGTGGCGGCCGACTCCGAACCGATGAACCGCTCGGCCCCGCATACCCGAAACAGCGTCGATGATCCTTTCGGCGAGGCCGAAGAAGCCCTGGCCCGTCAGGCCATTGATATCCTCGGCACGGAACGCGTCATCTCCCTCGATACCATCGTCGGCGACGGTCTGGACGGGGTGACGGTCCGTTTCCTGCTGCCCGAAACCTATGCCCAGGTTGCCTATGGTCTGAAACTGCTCCTCGACCGGCCCGAAGCGCGCGTCGTCGATGACCCGACCTATACAATCATATATTTTACCGATGAGCACTTTGAAGCCAACAAGGCAAAGAAACTGCTGGACAAGGACGTCACGGTCCGTCTCTTCATGGGGGATAAACGGGGCGATCAGGTGAAAATCTGCCGCAATACGCTCTATTTAGGCGAAGGAAAGAAGGGCGTTTTCCAGTTCGAGGACTGGCGCATCAAGGCCATCGACAAGACGGGGATATTCCTGCATGCCGGCGCCCGGCGGGATTATCTGTGGATCTATGACGAGAATGCCGAACGGCCGGAGTTGCAGGAAGTGGTAACGGCCGTTTCGGGGCTCACGGCCACCGGAAAAACGACGACGCTGTGCCGCAAGTTTTCCAAACTGCCGCGCGAAAGCTCCGAAATGATCGGCGATGACGGCGGCATGATCGGTTTTGACGGCAGCTACGCGGCCTTCGAGATCGGCGGACTCTATGTCAAAACGGAGGGGCTCGATGAAAGCCAGCCGGAGATATTGCGCGCCGCCGAGTCCAGAGACGCATTCCTGGAAAACGTGGCCGTCACCAAGTATCCCTACATGCCCGATTTCAAGGATCTCGTCAAAACCGGAAACGCCCGTGCCGTCGTGACGCGCGACAATCTCGAAATTGCCTCGAAAAGCCTGCGGGCGCAGAAGCTCCATACCATCATTATTCTGACCCGGAACCCGCTGGCCAATGTCATCAGCCGGCTGACGGCCGAGCAGGCCACGATGCTGTTCATCTACGGCGAATCAATCGAGAGCAGTGGCGGCAATCCCGAAGAGGCGGGCAAGTTCAAGCGGGAATTCTTTCTCGATCCTTTTGTGGCGGGCGACCGCCTGGAACACGCCATGATTTTCCACGATATCGTCAGAAAAAACAAAATTCCCTGCTATCTGGCTAATACGGGGACCATCGGCCCTTTTGATGAAAAAGTGACGTTGCGGCAGTCCTTGGCGGCTTACAACGATCTCATCCGCAAGCAGCTCCGTTTCAGCGTGGAGACGGATTGCCTGGGTCATTACTATCCCATCAAGTGCGACCGGGCGAACCTCGACCGGATGCGCGCCCATACGTTATTTACGGATCCAAACCTCATGAAAAAACGGGTGGCGGACTTTCTGGGCGGACGCAGGCAGTACCTGGAAACCTTCGAGGCGAAATACGGCCGCATCCCCGAGGCGATCCGCGAATCCCTGCCATACCGGGAAACGGGCAATGCCGTGATCGAGAAGATGAACGGCGAGTAGAAATATCATGGTACGCAATATCTATCCCATAATGGTTATGATTGTCTCTTTATGGGCAGTGCCCTGCCAGGCCGGCAATGATGCCGTGCCCGCCGGGGATCTGCGCGAAAAGGCGACAATCATCTATCATGCCGATTTTGTAGTCGATGCCCCCCTTGTCCTCTGGAACAAAATCGTTGATCATCCCTTGCTGATGGGAAAACTATGGAATTTATATAATTTTCAGCCGGCCTACGAGGTTACAGCCACCGAAAAAGGAATCAGAGTCGTCGATTCCCTGGGACTCAACTGTGAATTTGTCCTCATTGATGCATCGGTAACCGGTCGCACATTTCACTGTCGAGGGTCCATCAATCACTGGGCCGTGCCGTCCTTCATCAGTGCCGAGGGCCTCTTCGTTTTTCATTATAAGGAGGATGGACAACGGATCCAGGGTAATTTTGAGGTTTTCTTAAGGGGGGACAACATGATTACCGACTTCCTGCTGGAGCTTGCCGCCGGAAAGTTGAAAATACGTTTACACAACCGGTTTACGCATAACTTGGAGGATATGAAAAAGATCGTTTTTGATCTCTGCCGTCATCCCGACAGGATCCGCAGCAGGCTAGCCGCCGGCGCCCTTGAGGAATTCAACAGCCTCTTTTGATCAATGAATTGTCAGTTTAACAATCTCATGCTATCGGTAACAAGCATGCAATTTTTCATCAGGAAGACAGAATTTTGACAGGAAAAAGCCATCGAAGGGGGCTTACAAAACGGTTGGGCAATCTTGGCGGAGATGCATGAATCCCGCCGCATTTCTGAGGATCTTTGTTCATGACCCATTATGAAGACCTTGCGCCGAAATTCAGGGAGTCCCTGCTGGCGAAAATGCAACAGGAATCGCCTTTTTGGGATCTGCTCGGTTTGGAGCTGGCCGACGTGAAAAAAGGCTGGGCGAAGGTGAGGCTGCCTTTTGCCAGGAAACTCGTTCACCCGCTGGGACTCGCCCACGGCGGCGCCATTTTTTCCGCCGCCGATTCGGCCGTCGCGATGGCCCTGATCGGACTTGTGGACAGGGACGAGACTTTCACCACGGTAGAGATGAAGATCAATTTTCTCAAGCCCTTCGACGCGGGTGAGATTATGGCCGAGGCATGGATCGTCCATAAGGGTACAAAGACCGCCTTGGGCGACGTGGAGGTCAGAAACGGTGACGGGACGCTGATCGCTAAGGGTCTGGCTACCTACATGATTTTAAGGAGAGACGAGTTCATTCCCATCCCGAGCCTGGAATGACGCAACGGGAGGGCTTTATCTCCCTGAGCAGGTTTTTATCATGTTCTGTCATTCCCGCGAAGGCGGGAATCCAGTGAATTCGATTATTTCTGGACACCTGTTGTTGAAGGAGAGACGGCTTGAGGACTTTTTTCCGCGGCCGTCAAATATATGGAAAGATCTGCTGCATCACGATCTTGAAATTTCTCTGCACGTTTTCCGCCCCTTCGATCATTCCCATGTGGCCCGGAAACAGGAATTCGATGTCCAGCATGGCAAGGCTCCGGATGCTCTCCTTGAGCTGGGCGCCGCTGCCGCCGGGAAAATCCGTCCGCCCCACATTTTGATCGAAGATCACATCGCCGCAGAACAGCGCCTTCCGGGTCGGCCAGTACAGGCCGACGGACCCCGGTGAATGACCCGGGATGAGAATGATTTCAAAGACTTCGTTCCCCAGTACCAGGTTGCCCTCCTTCAGGCTCATATTGACATCGACGGCGGGCTTGTATAACCCGAAAAGGCTGTACAGGCCGCTGCCCTCCCCGTTGAGGAAAGCGATTTCATCGGCATGCATGGCGATTTTCACCTCATCGGGCGCAAAATACGCCGAGCCTTCAAAGTGGTCTGGGTGGGAATGGGTATTGATGACATACCGGATGTCGGCCTCCTGAATGCCGTCGAGTTTCATGCTCCCCAAAAGCGACGGGACATGGCGCGTCAGACCGGGATCGATCAGGGCCTGCACGCCGCCCCCGATGTAGAAGCTGTTGCAGTTGTTGTCATAAAAGTCCGTCCATTCATAAACATAGA
Organism: Pseudomonadota bacterium; assembly: GCA_043805145.1. Classification (GTDB taxonomy): domain Bacteria; phylum Desulfobacterota; class Syntrophia; order Syntrophales; family Fen-1087; genus JAPLJM01. Next base: position 57,438 of record JAZDIK010000084.1, read on the forward strand.
TGTCTTCAACAAATTTCATCGTGCATCCCTATCCTTTCGATTTGATGACCCGTTTATCCGGTTAAAGCGCAATTCTTGTCCTGACGGCGCAAGCTTTCTTTCGGCCAGGAATTTCTGAAATCGGGCAAAATATTAGACAACGCCATTTCTCTCTTGTAGACTTCCCGCATACAGGGTTGCGTTACATGCGGGGCACCTTTCCCACCAAACAACATTTTTTGCAGATATGTTTTTCATGATAATAAACATAGGGTCTAGACTAGCCGAGGGGTTTTTCTCTCAGCATTTTTAGGATAAATTGATAGATCTTTTGGTTCCGATATTTGAATCGGTATTCTCATTCTTTGAGATGAAGGTAAAAGGTTGATTTTTGGATGCCGCGGATAATGACCTGCAGGGTCTTTCGGGCGCAGCCAGGAACAATCTCTGTGTAGACCTTGCCGCCGCGTTGAAGAATGCCAAACACAGGTGTTTTTCCATAAGCGCCAAGACCGCGGTTTCCTTTGATGCGCCTGGCTCCGAAGTATGATTTATCAACTTCTATTTCTCCAACGAAGGGGGATGATCGTTCACAAAACTCAGCGATTCGTTTTCGGAGCAGCAGCGAATAACGATTTACTGTATTACGATTCAGACCGATTAGAAGAGCAGTCTTAAGAGCGTTCAGATCAAAAGGAAAATACTATACAACTTCTCTAGATTTGGCCTCAGAAATTCTTGAACGCTTAATGTACTTGTTCGTTATTGTCATGACTGGCTTTTTAGCACATTTACATGCGCTCAGCTAGTCCGGACCATTCTTTATTTTCAAAATCCGTTAAAAAAAAGATGTGTTCTGGGCAAATCACGATAAAAAACTTGACAAACTGCAAACGTTTGCTGTATGAAAAAATCATTCTCCGAATGGGTAGGTTTTTCTATTGACGACGATTAAAGAAATAGCCAAACAGGCCAATGTGTCTTACTCGACTGTATCTCGGGCGCTGAACAACAAAAAAGGGGTCAGGGCAGATATTCGGGAACTGATTAATAAAATAGCTCATGAAACAAATTACTTTCCCCACTCATCTGCCAAGGCGCTCGTGAAAAACCGGGTTGGGGTTTTGGGGATTATCATAACGCGCACCGGCGAATTCGCTTTTCAAAATCCTTATTATTCACAAATCCTTATGGGGATTAGTGATATTGCGACGAAGTGTAACTACAACCTGATGTTGAGCATCAACGAGAAAAAAAGTTATATAGATTTATACTTTCGCCGAATGGTAGATGGCATTCTTGTCATCGGCAACCGACTGGATGATGAACTTCTACCGGATCTTGCAAAAAAAGGCGTTCTGGCCGTAGTGATTCCTGGACTTCTGGAAGATTCAACAATCGACATTCCCAGTGTCAACTCTGAGAATTATCAAAGCGTTTATCGGGCAGTGGACTATCTGCTCGATCTGGGGCACCGAAAAATCGCCTTTATCCTGGGCATGATAAACTCCAAATACTCCGTCGAACGCTTCAAAGCCTATCAGGTTGCCTTCAAGGATCACGGATTGGCGTATGATCCCAAATACATCATGGAGAGCGATTTTTCCAAAACCGATGGTTTCCGCATGATGGGACGACTGCTTGATTTATCTGACCGCCCCAGTTGCGTGATCTGCATCAACGATTCCGTAACGCCCGGCGCCCTGAAACAAATCAACACCCGCGGTTTGAAAATTCCTGAAGACATATCCGTTGTTGCAATCGGTTCATCGGAAACGCTTGATTTGTATGAACCTACCTTGACCACCATAAAGATATCGGTGACCGAGATTGGCCAGGCTGCTACCCAAATGTTGATTCAACTGATCGAAAACGGAACTTGTCCGGAAAGGCATATTGTTATTCCGTCTGAATTTATTATTAGAGACTCGACACGTGCCTGGAGGGATCAAAAAGGAACGTAAATTGACCCCGGATTTTTTTGCAACGTAATGCAAACGTTTGCAAGAAAAATAAATTCACTCGGTTTGAGGAAAAAATTCATGGAGGATTGGTGTAAATGAGTAAAAATGTAATACCGGAGGGTAAAACGATCATAACGGTAGCCCAAACAGGCGCCCTGACCAAAAAAAATCTTAATCCCAACCTGCCAGAACAGCCGGAAGAAATTGCTGATTCGGCTTACGCCTGCTTTAATGAAGGGGCGGCCGTTTGTCATATTCACGCCCGCGACAAAGATGGTGAAAATACATCCGAGGTCGATGTCTTTAAAGACATTCATGCGCGGATTAAAACCAGATGCAATATCATCATCCAGGACAGCACCGGCGGCGGCCCCAACCTGAGCCAGAAGGAAAGAATCAATTGCCTGCAGGCCGATCCCGAAATGGCTTCTCTCAATATGGGAACTCTGATGAGAGTAGCCGGTCCGTACAAGGGCGTTCCTTGGTCCAACCTGCCAGAAGAAATCGATTATTATCTTGCCGAAATGGCAAGAAGGAGCATCAAGCCGGAGATGGAAATCTATAACCATGCAATGCTTGCCGAAGTTCGCAGGTTGATTGAGCAGGGACGTGTTGAGAAACCCTATTATATCAATATCGTTTTGGGAATGAAATATCAGGGAGCCGAGCCGGCCACAGCAGAGACGTTTTTGTCCCTCGTTCAGAGACTGCCGCCGGGCAGCATCTTCAACAGTACCGGAATCGGTTCGGCACAAACGACGATTGCAACGCTGGGGATGATTATGGGCGGAGGTGCGCGGGTTGGTCTGGAAGATAACGTTTTTTACAGAAAAGGTGAACTGGCCCAAAGCAACGCCCAGCTTGTGGCCAAAGCGGTACGCATCGCCAGGGAACTTGGGAAGGAGCCGGCCACGCCGGATGAAGCCAGGCACTATCTGGGACTGGACAACTTAGAAGAGAGCGGAGATCGGCCGGGAGGATTGAAGAGATGAAATTAAATGAGATTAAGAAGATAGCAGTTATCGGCTTGGGCACTATGGGGCCCGGCTTGGCGGAGTCTTTTGCGCAGGCAGGCTACCAGGTGACCGGTTATGACCAAAACCCGTCGGTCGCCGCCCATTGTGGAAAGGTTATCGAAGCAATTTTAGAGACTATGACCGAATTCAAATTAATTTCCAGGGAAGAGGCAAAAGCCGCCCTGGCCAATGTCGAATTTGCCGATTCCCTGGAAGGGGCAGTTCGTCATGCCCATATCATAATCGAGGCGGTCAGTGAAAACAGGGCGACCAAGAAGGCAGTTTTCGAGGAGATCGACCGCTGTGCGCCCGCAGGAAGCATGATCTGGAGCAACACGTCCACCCTCAACATTTACGAACTCATACCATCAACGCGCGCCCATGATACGATCATCGCTCACTGGTTTGCTCCGCCGCACATCCTCCCCTTGGTCGAGGTCGTAAAAGGACCTGAAACTCTGCCCTCCACGGTCGAAACGAGCCTTGAAGTCCTGAAAAAATTGGGGAAAATGCCGATCGTGCTGGAAAAATATGTACCGGGTTTCATCATCAATCGCCTTCAGCGCATACTGGGGCGGGAGATATTCTTTCTGTTGGATGGCGGATATGTCAGCCCGCAGGACTTGGATTTAGCCGCAAAGGCAAGCATCGCCCCCAGAATGATGGTTCTCGGACTGGTCCAACGGTATGACTTCACCGGTTTGGATCTCAGCGCCAGAAATCTGCTTGACGAGAACTTTTTTGATCCTCCTATCGACAATGAACCGGCAGCTCTCCATTCAAAAATCGCACGCGGCGATCTGGGCGTCAAGACAGGCAAGGGTTTTTACGACTACACTGGCCGTGAAATCACAGAAGTCCTCAAAGCTCGTGACCACTATCTACTCAAGGTGATGCAGAGCCTTCGATTCTGTCTCGATCGTGAACGCATTGTATAAAGAAGGGTTTTATTTATTCCCTTTATTATTCATAGATACAGAAACAATTTTTTATCAAAGATCAAGGGGTGCAGGAACGTGACGATGTGGCAATATTATTTGAGGTCAAGATATTGTAAGGTTGCTTCGTCTTCCCCCCGTTCCTGCTGATTTATTACGGCGGCAACTAAACATGTAAAT
>JAZDIK010000085.1:0-28406 GCA_043805145.1 Pseudomonadota bacterium
CAGTAAACCCTAAACGCAGGCAGGAATTGAAGACACTGTTTTTTGGATCGACCGCTGGCCTCGTGTTTGTGACCGCGTTCCTTGATAGAAAAGCTATGGTGAAGTACCTGAATGACATTTCCTGGGAGACTGAAGTTTGGATTGCCGAGTCTCCGACACACCTGATCCACTTCAACGGTGAACGTTTTCTCGGACCCTACGAGGATTAAGTCCGGTCATGGTCCAGAGATTGGCATAGGCCAGAAAAAGCTGTCGCTATGTCTTGACAGTAAAATACGAATATATCGTTAAGGAATATTTCAGGAAACTTTGCAACAGGCGCAAGATCCATGCACGAACTGGCCGTCACAGAGGGGATTTTGAAGGTGGTCCTAAGGCACGCCGCGATGAACGGGGCCTCGCGGATTGTGGGCGTGGGCCTGAGGATCGGCGAGCTGGCGGACTTGGCAGATGAGTGGCTCCAGCGGTACTTTGATTACCTGAGCCGCGACACCATCGCCGCGGGCGCGCGCATCCGGGTTGAAAGAATCCCCGTTATTTTCCGCTGCGAAGCATGCGGAAAAGCCTTTCCGGTAAAGCTCAGCGATATAAAAGACGTTGTCTGTCCGGCCTGCGGACCGGGAAAAGTGATTCTGGTATCGGGCCGTGAGTTTACCGTTCAGCAGATCGAGGTGATCTGATTGTTGTATTTTGCGCAAGCCGAAGCTTGCTGCTGACATTGAGGGGCCTTTTGAATATGGCAGACATCCGTCTGATCGAGGTCAAGGAGGATATCCTCTCGGACAACAGTCAGCTTGCCGAGGAGATCCGGCAGAACCTCCTGCGGGAAGGCGTCTTCATGCTGAACCTGATGGCCTCTCCGGGCGGCGGGAAGACCAGCCTCATCCTCGAGACCATCCGTCGGCTCAGGGATGAATTCCGCATCGCCGTCATCGAAGGAGACATTGAGTCCACCGTCGATGCGGAAAAGGTGGCTGCTCTGGGAATTCCCGCCGTTCAGTTGCGTACGGGCGGCGCCTGCCACCTCGATGCGCCCATGATCCGCATGGCCCTGGACGGGATTGATCTCTCGTCTGTTGATCTGCTGCTGATCGAAAACGTCGGCAACCTCGTCTGTCCGGCCGAATTCGACACAGGGGCGACAATACGGGCCATGATCCTGAGCGTCCCGGAGGGAGACGACAAGCCCCTGAAGTATCCCCTGATGTTCAGCGTCTGCGATGCCCTAGTCGTCAATAAAATCGATTATCTGCCAGATCCCGGCTTCTCCATGACGACCCTGAAAGAGCGGGTCCTCAAGTTAAACCCCGGCATCCGGATCTTCGAGATTTCCTGCCGGACGGGCGAGGGTCTGGATGCGTGGATCCGTTGGCTCCGAGAACAGATCGGCGTCCGTAAACAGCCATGATCATCATAAAATGTGATGTGCTTCTGAGGAAAAAAACAGCCCTGATTATTTTCTGCCTCCTTCTGGTACTGGCCCTTGGAGGGGGCAGGGAGGACATCCGGGCGCAGGCGGCGCCGTCCACGGAGCAGCTCTCCATTGTCTTCACGCACGACCTGCACTCCTATTTCCTCCCCCATGATGTTTTTACTGGCGAAGGCCGGCCGACGCAGCGGGGCGGATACGCCAAAATCTCCCGTCTCATTCAGGCGCAGCGCGCCCTCAAGGGGAACCGCATGCTGCTGGTCGATGCGGGGGATTTCAGCATGGGTACGCTCTTCCACACGACCTTCATGACGAAAGCCGCCGAACTCAGGCTCATGGGAGAAATGGGGTATGACGCCACGACATTCGGGAATCATGATTTCGATTTCCACAATGACGGTCTGGCTGCAACGATGCGCATCGCCGGATCGAAGGGAATGCGCTTGCCGGCGATCGTGGCTTCAAATGTCGTTTTCACCGGCGACGCAGCCGAAAATGCCCTGAAAGAGGCCTTCCGGCAGTATCCCGTCAGGGAGTATATCGTTTTGGAAAGAAACGACTTGCGTATCGGTCTGTTCGGTCTTATGGGAAAGGATGCGGCGGATGACGCGCCGTTTGCAAGGCCCGTTGCGTTTGCCGATCCTGTGACCAGCGGCCGGCGCGTCGTTGAGATTCTGAAAAACCGCGAAAACGTGGATGTGATCGTCTGTCTGTCCCACTCGGGCACGTCGGCGGTCAAAAAACACTCCGAAGATGAGATCCTCGCGCGAGAAGTGCCCCAGATTGACGTGATCATCAGCGGGCATACCCATACGGTTCTTCCCCGGCCGATCATCATCGGCAAAACCATTATCGTTTCCGCCGGTTGCTATGGTGAATTTCTCGGCGTGATGGACCTGGACTACACCAAGGACAGGGGCATGAAAATAGCGTCCTACGAGTTGAAGCCCATCACGGCCGACCTCCCGGACGATCCGCGGCTTGCTGCGGACATTTCAAAATTTAAGAAAAACGTCGATCGGGACTATCTGGCGCCTTTCGGCTATGCTTACGATCAGGTCATTGCCGAAAGCGATTTTCACATGGAGCCGCTATCGTCTATCTACGCGAGTCCCCGGGAGACGGGTCTCGGCAACATGATCACTGACGCCTACCGGTATGCCGCCGAAAAGGCGGAGGGAAAAAACTACGAATATATCCATCTTGTTATCGATCCGCTGGGGCTGATCCGGGATTCCTTCCGGCGCGGCAGCATTGCCGTGTCCGATGTCTTCGGGGCGCTGTCGCTCGGGCTCGGCATGGACGGCGTTGCCGGCTATCCGCTTGTGGCCGTCTATATAACGGGCGACGAAATGAAGGATCTGCTGGAAGTGGAAACTTCCGTGGCGACCCGCAAGACGGACGCCCATTTTCAGCTCTCCGGCGTCAGGATGACGTACAACCCGCATCGGCTCCCGTTCGACCGCGTCACCGCGGTGCAGGTGCGCGAGGCCGAAGGGTCATACCGGCTGCTGGATCCCAAAAGGCTTTACCGCATCTGCATGAACAGCTACACGGCAAAAATGGTGGAATTCGTGCAGCGCGCCTCCCACGGCCTGATCCGGCTGACGCCGAAGGACAGGGCCGGCCGTCCCGTCAGCAACGTCAAAGACGCCCGGATCGACGCAGATCCTCTGAAACCCGGCATCCAGGAACTCAAGGAATGGGCAGCTCTGGCGGTCTATATGAAGTCCTTTCCGGATACGGACGGCAACGGCGTTCCGAATATCCCCCGTGAATACCGCGAGCCGGAAGGCCGGATCGTCTCCGCGCCCTCCTGGAATCCCGTCAGGCTCATAGCCGGCGGAAACAGGATCACATGCGGCGTCTTCGCCGTTGGGATTATGATCCTGGGTTTGTCGGGATTGCTGCTCTGGAAAGTCAGAAAATGGTTTGCCCGGAAGAAAAACTAGCGGAAGCCGGATTCCTGGCAAACGATCAAGGAAGTCCGGCCTCCACAATGAAGTGGCCTGTTGAGGTCATGGGATCAGGTGAACAGGTTATAGGCAACCGGATCCAGGGGTGAGCCGGCCGGGAAAATTCGGGCGGCCAGATCCCGGTCTAACAGATAAATACCCTGTTTGTTGTCGCCGATCATATCCATCTGTTTAAGAATTCTTTCCGCATTGGCTTCTTCTTCAATCTGTTCTTTCGAAAACCAGTTCAAGAGTGTATCGGAAGCGATGTCATTTTCTTTTCTGGAAAGCTTGACCAGATTATGAATCTTTGCGGTGATGAATTTCTCGTGCTCCAAGGTATCCTGCCAGGCTTCCAGCGGTGATTTCCAAGCGGTTTTGAGCTGCTTCAGGTTCAAAAGCGTCACCGTTTCCCCGCGGTCAATGATGTGGTCGAAAAACTTCATGGCATGAATCATCTCTTCATGGGCCTGGCAGCGCATCCAGTGCGCCATTCCATCCAGGTTCTGGGAATGGAAATAAGCCACCATGGAAAGGTAGATGTAATAGGATTCCAACTCATTTTTAATCTGCTCGTTCATCGCGTCGCGCATTTTTTCCCCTATCATGCTTTTTCCCTCCTTGCCGTTTGTTTTGTTATTCCGCTATAAAATAATGCCTGAGCGTCAAAATAGCAATCGCTTTATGCCGACCGATATAAATAATCTGGTGTCCAAACCAGAGGCTATGGCCAGCCCCTTCAGATTGATCACTGCCGCCGTGAGATATCCTTGGATTGCCACATTTTCCAACCCGCGACGAACCGCACGTCTCAAACCGTGTTGCGTCTTGGCTTCTCCATGAATACTTTCAACAAGATATCGATGGCGGTTATATAACTGCTTCCGATGGCCGTTCTCATTAGCGGAAAAGATTTTTTAACGCGGGTGTTGTCCAATTTTAAGAGGCCTCAATCAATGATTGCCCGGTGGGACAACAGTGTGCTAAGAATAATAAAGTCCAATCCGTTTGTCGGAGACGGAGTGGCTGGCTAAGAAAAGTCCTCTCCTTTGCAGGCGCCGTTTTGATATGACCGTTCACCAAAAAATGAAATCCAGCCTGTGGCTCCTGTTGTTTTTCACGGCCGGACTTTTCCTGCCTCCGGCGGCCGGGAGCGCCGGCCTGAAAAAGGCGACCCTTCTGCCCCAGTGGTTCCCACAGGCCCAGTTTGCCGGCTATTACGTCGCCTTCGAAAAGGGCCTCTATCGAAAGCACGGGATCGACCTCAAGATTCTGCGCGGCGGTCCGGAACGCTCCTTCGGGAAAATGCTCGCCGACGGTCAGACCGATTTCGCCACGCAATTTTTGTCCACAGGGATTGAAAAGCGCTCGCAGGGTTTCAGGATCGTCAGCATCGGTCAGATCGTCCAGCGGTCCGGATTGATGCTTGTCGCTAAAAAGTCCAGCGGCATCCATGCGCCCGCCGATCTGAACGGCAAGCAGGTCAGCCTCTGGAAGGACTTCGAGCTCCAGCCCCGGGCTTTTTTCCGCAAATACAATCTCCGCGTGGAGGTGATCCCCCAGGCCTATACGCTGAATCTCTTCCTGAGAGACGGCGTGGATGCCGCTTCAGCCATGTGGTACAATGAATATCACAGCATCCTGAGCGCCGGCATCAATGAGGACGAACTGACGACTTTCTTTTTTGAACGCCACGGTTTCAACTTCCCCGAAGACGCCGTCTTTTGTCTCGAGGAAACCTGGCGTAAAGATCCCGTCCTCTGCTGCGCTTTCATGAAGGCAACCATCGAGGGATGGCAATATGCCTTTGCCCATCCGGAAGAGGCGCTGGACATCGTCATGAAATACGTCAACGAAGCCAGGATCAACACGAGCCGCGCCCACCAGAAATGGATGTTCGAGCGCATGCGGGACATCATCCTGCCCCAGGGCAATGACCGCTCCTTGGGGCGGCTCAGCGAAGCGGATTATCAAACGGTCAGCCGGGAGCTGCACCGGGCAGGCATCATCAAAACCATTCCTCCCTATGGAGCATTTCATGTCGATTGCCGGAACCGCTTCTAAGCACCGGAGACTGTCCGTCAAACTGTCCGTCATGATCCTGGCCAGCACGACGCTCATTTTTTTTGCAGCCTTCGGCTACAATTACTATGCCTCGCGGCAGCTCGTTCTGAAGAATGTCCGGGAGAATGCCCGCAACCTGACTCAGTCGGCGGTCAATAAAATCGAGATCACGCTCAACAGCGTCGAGAAGCCGCCCCGGTATCTGGCCGCCCTGCTGGAGCGGTTCCACTACAGCAAGCAGGATTTGCTCAAGCAGATCGAAGAGACCGTTGCCCAGAATTCGGAGATCTACGGATCGACGGTTGCCTTTGAACCCTACGCCTATGACCGCTCACTGTATTATTTCGCCCCCTATTATTTCAAGGACCGGGGCCAGGTCAAGTTGTCCTATCTGGGAAACAAGGATTACCGGTACTTCCTGTGGGACTGGTATATGATCCCCAGGGAGCTTGGCAAGGCCGCCTGGAGTGAGCCCTATTTTGACGAGGGAGGAGGCGACATCGTCATGTCCACCTATTCTGCGCCGTTTTACCGGGATGTTCGGGGCGTGCGGACATTCACGGGGATCGTCACTGCGGATATGTCGCTGGAGTGGCTTGTGGGCATTATTTCCCGGATCTCCATCTATCAATCCGGCTATGCCTTTCTGATTTCGCGCAACGGCGTTTTCGTCGCCCATCCCGACAAGAAGCTGATCATGCGCGAGAGCATCTTCAGCCTTGCGGAGACGGCCGGCGACGCGGAGCTCAGGAAGATCGGGCGGAGCATGATCCGGGGCGAATCGGGTTTCGTGTCTCCCGGACAGCACTTCACAGGAAAGAAATCATGGATGTATTACGCCCCGTTGTCTTCTGTGGGCTGGTCGATCGGCGTCATCGTTCCGGAAGAGGAGCTCTTCGGCGACATCCGGAAGCTGAGCCGCACGGTGCTCATGATCGGCGGCGCGGGTTTCGTCTTTCTCTTTGCCGTCGTGGTCTTTATTTCCAGCACCATCACGCGCCCGTTGCGCGAACTGGCCTTGCGGACAACCGAAATCGCCCGGGGCGGCCTTGACACGGAATTGCCGCCGACGCTTGCACGCGACGAAGTCGGGGCCCTGACCCATTCCTTTGAGGATATGCGCCTGGCCCTCAAGGAATACATCAACAATCTCAAAGAAACGACGGCGGCCAAGGAACGCATCGAAAGCGAGCTCAAAATCGCCCGCAGCATTCAGATGAACTTTCTACCCAGGCATTTCCCGCCTTTTCCCGAAAAGCAGGAGTTCGAAATCTTTGCCGTCCTGGAATCGGCCCGGGAAGTGGGCGGCGATCTTTACGATTTTTTCCTGCTGGACGACGACCACATGTTCTTTTCCATCGGCGATGTTTCCGGAAAGGGCGTGCCCGCAGCTCTTTTCATGGCGGCCTCAAAGATGCTCATGAAGGGAACGGCGCACCTCGAACTGACGCCGGCCGAGATTCTGGAACGCGTAAACCGCGAGCTATGCTGGGAGAATGACTCCGCCATGTTTGTCACCGTGTTTTGCGGCATTTTCTGCATCAAGACCGGCGAGGTGCGGTACTCCAATGCCGGGCACAATCCGCCGGTACTGTTGCACGCATCGGGGCAGGCGGACTGGCTCTCCCTGCCGGAGGGAGTCATGCTGGGCCCATTCGAAGACAGCCGCTATGAAACCCGGAGCTTTTTCCTGACGTCGGGCGACACGCTGATCCTCTATACCGACGGCGTCACGGAAGCCATGAATTCCGAAAAAGAGGTCTATTCGGACAGGAGACTGATTGAGACGGTCATGCAGAGTGGAATCGCCGCCGCGGAGGGGCTCGTCCGCGAAATCGTGCAATCCGTCCGGGACTTCGCCGGCGACGAGCCGCAATCCGACGACATCACGATGCTTGTCCTTAAATATCGCGGGACGCCCTGAAACGAGGGACTATCGCGAAGTCATTTTTCAAATTGCATGGATCCCAGGCATTCTTGAAAATCGCAACCGACCAGGGAAACAGCGATGCGCGCCGCCCTGGTAAAATCAAGGAGATCCATTTTATCGGTAATATCTTGTTTTATAAGAATATTGTCTTGACATACAAGAAGCCTTCTCCATATATTGATCATTCAAATATTAGCATCAGGAGATTAGGATATCGACGACAAGTTTTCTGCCAACGATATCTTTGCTGCTGAGGATTTGAGACCGTCAGCAGAACACTGAGCGCAGGATCGAAGTATTAATAAATCAGAACATGGAGGTGTCTTATGAATGATCGGATGATTTGTAATCTGTCTTTGGCATTTCTGGCTATGGTTCTGACATTTGGTTCGTTGCCCGCTCTGGCGCAGGAGCAGATTTTCGATATGCGGGGGACATGGACGGGCCAGTCGACTATCGTCGTCTCCGGACCGCACAAACATACGGGCCATGACGTTTCTGAAGCAAAGTTTTATGATGTGTCAGTAACCTATCGGATTGATTCGCAGGAAGGAAGGCGATTTGTGGGGAAAAAGATCAGCAGCAAACACACCGAAACCATTATCGGCGTAATTTCGCAAGACAACAAATCATTTTATGCGGTGGATCATAATGGATATATGATCGGGAAAATCAATTCACTGTCGGAGATAGAAACCTATTATTTGGAAGCGACCCCCCCGACGATGGTCAGTTCAGCCAATAAACTCAAGAGACAGAAATAAGAAGAGTAACGCAGTTTATCAGAAATGGGCCGGGGTTTGTCCAGGCCCATCTTTTTCTCACGCGATCCGATCCGAACCCCACACGTTGGACAAAATGCCATAGAATGGTCGGCAGGAACCAGAGTCCCGGAGAATGGGAGAAATGATCTTGCCATGAAGCACCGAAGAAGATTCAGCACCGAACTCAAACGTCAGGTTGCGGAAGAATTGTTGAATGGGGTCGGCACACCGGCCCAACGCAGATAGCGATATGAGAGTCCCTATTTTTTTGTCTGACCGATGGAGATAGTAATGGGAAAGCATTTTCAAGAAGAAGAGGCCGATATGTCTTTCTAACCCCTTGAATTTGTTTGGTAGTCCCACGGGGAGTTGAACCCCGGTTTCCGGCGTGAGAGAGCGCTGGAAAAACGTAAGTGGTTGATTTTATTGACTTCGAGTTTTTAACTTTTCGGAAATTTTGCCTGATTCCGCAACCTATGCGCAACCAGACTCCACATTCTGCAAAAGGGTAAAATTCGGAGATGAAAACGGGTGGTTATCGCGCCCGCATAGAACAGGGTCACTGCCGGGAACGACGTCACTAAAAAGGCACTCTGGATATTTCCAGGGTGCCTTCTTTTTTCTCCGGTTTCGCCCTCAACTGTTTTCAGAACGGCACGTCATCGTCCTCCGCAGCGGCCAACGGCAATTCCGCTTCCTGGACGGTCTGATTATCGTTCTTGCCGCTCAGAAGTTCAAGTTCCCGCGCCCGAATCTCCACGAGGCTGTGGTTCATGCCCTCGCTGTCCTGCCAGGTGCGTTGCTGCAACTGCCCCCGGACCCCGACCTTTGAACCCTTCGTGCAGTATTCGCCGACGACCTCCGCCAGGCGCTGGAAGGCCGACACCCGAAACCAGTGGACCTTTTTGATTTTCTGGCCGTCCTTGGCGGTGTAAACCTCGTTGACGGCGATGGTGAAATTGGCCACGGGGACGCCGCCTGCAGTGTAGCGGATTTCCGGATCCTGCCCCAAATTGCCGACAATCGTGACTGTGTTGATCATGATTCTTCCTCCTTTCTTATCTGAATGGTGCTGGTTTCCTGGTTAGCCTCTTCGCCGTTATGTTCCTTTGCTGCCTTCCGAATCGCTGTCTCCATTTCCTGTGACATCCTGAGCGCCATCTCGGTGCCTCTGATGTGGTCATTGATGATTTCATCCCAGAACATCATGCGTTCATATCGCTTTGCGTCGGGATGCGGATCACGACCGGTAAGGGAACACTGGAAGATGTGTTCGATATAGGGAGACGGTTTCTTCATGGCAGACCTCCTTGAAATGATGTTGCCCTGTGACAGCTCTGATGAAATATTTTCAGGGAATATTTTTCTTTGAGGGAACTGGAGCGACACCACACGGAAGGAAGTAAGAATGGGGGAAAGCGCCCGACCGGACAGCCTCGACCGCAGGAAGAGGCTGTCCGGCGCCCTGGAGTCCGCGCAAGCGGTCTCGAGGGCGAGGGCGCGAAAGGGAGACGTGTCCCGTCCGGAGCGAAGCGGAGGCCGGGTCACGGCGACAGATGAGGCGGGGCGTCACGCATGTGTCGCCCCGACGAAGAGCAAGAGAAATGCCCGCAGCCTCCTGTCTCCGACTTCAGGAGGTGACAGGGGCTGTCGGGCAATACCACTCAGGAAGGCCCCGCTCCCGGGCGTCCGAGGGAACCGAGGTCGCCGGGAGCGGGGATAGAGGGAAGAAAGATCGAAGGGACGCGGCAGTCTCGGCGCAGCTCGTGACTGCTGCGTCCCTGAGTACAAGCAAAAACAGGCAGACGGGAGGCGTGTCCGCAGGACACGGCGACGACTGCGGGAAGCCGGGACACCGGGAGTCTGAGCGCAGCGAAGTCTGCCGGTGTCCCGGCAAAGAAAGAAAGTACGACATGCCGAAGGGACGTTACAGTCGCCGCGTAGCGGTCGTCTGTGACGTCCCGGAGGCAAAGGAAGTGAGCCCGGCTTCAGGGCGTCCGAACGCAGCGAGGTCGCCCGGTAGCCGGAGCGAACGGAAGAAAGAAAACGGAATCCCCAAGGCCGTAACAGCAGCGAAGCAAAGCGAGGGGCTGTGACGGCCCTGGGGAACCACTGAAAAGGAGGGAGCCCTTGGGGGCGGAAGGGAGCGGTTACGTCCAGTACGCCGGGGTGACGTGAAACGTGACCTCGCGGACGGACGTGACCGTTTGGGCGGGCGGGGGATGAGGCTGGCGGGACGCCTGCCGCCGAAGCACTGGTCATGCAGGCAACGAAGGCAGGATCAATGCAACGCATGCAGGCGGCATGACAGCCGGTAAAAGGGGTCGGGTGGGTGGGAAAGGCAAAATGCAAACGGCGTGACAGTTTATCAGCCTGGCGCGACGTTTGCGTACCGCTCCACAAGAAAGCGCCACAGGCCATCTCCACTCTGGAGAGAAGACTAAGGCGCCCTGGACTTCAGGAGCCGGCGGATGAATTCTGAGCCGAACCTTCCAGGCCAAGAGCTTCTTTCTGCTCATGATAGGCATCCCAAAGGATAGACCATTCAGAATCAGAAAGCGGATCGGCAATCTTGACCGCGCCATGCTGAATCTTATACATCAACGCGCCCACAGCAGAAAGACGCCCGTTGGCATTCCGGATCTGCATGAGCAGCCTCCGGGCGGAAGGACTGAGCTGTTGCCTGATCTCTCCCATGATCCGATCCTTTGCCTTCTGATACTCATACCAGATGACGCCGGCCTGACCGCGGGAGAGATCGAACTGATAGGCATACTTGCCGATGATCTTCAGACTCTTGAGATCATTGACATCCCGGAGCCTGAAAAGAAGCGATAAATACCATTCAGGCTGTTTCTGTTCCCAGTTTTTCTCTCCGAGAAAGGCGACATCATCATAGCCGATGACGTGATAGCCATAGAGATCAGGGATTTCTTCCCGATAGGTCTCATCGGGATCAACGGACAGATCGAAGGAATCATCAGCACCAGCATGATCAGCATCACCACGACCATCACCATCAACAATGGCATCATCACCGTGGAGCGGCTCAGCAGCATCGTGATCCCCGGAGACTTCAACCTCGGCCAGCTTCATGGCCAGATGCTCAAAGTAGGAAAGCCCATTATCGATCCCTTTTGCCTGAATCCAGAGGATGAAGGTATCGACCATCTTGGGCGTGGCCTCAATAATCGACCAGGCATCGGCCAGCATGACGGCCTGATGGAACGTACAACCGATTCTTTTCTGAAGGATCTCCGGCCGCAGATGGACGGGACAGCGGGATTTGACATTGAGATGCGGCGCGACCACCGCGCCATCGACGACCAGGCAATCCTCGAAGATCATCCGATCCAGTTGACTCATATTCCTGACGTGATACGCCATGGCCAGGAACCCCTCACCGAAATCATCATGATTGAACAAATTGATTTCTTCTGACGTGGTTTTCATAACGACACCTCCTATTTTTGAGGGCCAGGAGAGCACGGGGCCGAACGGGAGTGAGGATCGGAGGCGGTCAAGGGCGCAGGGAAGAAAAAGGAAGATTTTTTTCTGGCACAGGCCTTGATCTTTATTCCTCAATAGAATTCAAAGCCTGTGACAGAAAAAAATACGCTTTTTCGGTGGCGAAAGCCATCCCGGAGCTCCGTATCACCCTTGACGGCCGGAGACATAAGCCCGTGCTATACTGGAACGAGATAGAGAGAGGAGGTACCTTATGGGGGCGGGTGGCCGGGACCCCCTTGAGGGGGATGGCAAGGGGGTGATGGAAGGCCGGGCGAGGCATCGCAAGGGCGGCGCCGGTCCATGGGGCAGCGGAAATGGCCGGCGACGCCCTTGCCTGAGCACGGCACTGAAAGACTGCAGGCGACGTGACAGGGCTGGAGCAGAGGAATGCCCTGGCGCGGCGCCTGCTCACCGCTTCATGTTTCTTATTGATTTGCCGAAGTGAGTTACTTTTGCAGAATACATTTCAATCCTTCATTGGCATACATATGCTTTATATTTCAAAGAGTTCCCTTGGGCTTTTGGTGAGAATTTCATTACCGTTATGTCCGATCAATATCATATCTTCGAGCTTTACAACCCCGGCAGCTTCATCCATCATGTGCAAATCTAAGGCAATGACATAATGCTCGCCAACTGAGGTGTTGTCATACTCGGAAGGAACGGGCGGCTCGTTCAGTTCCAGGCCGATCCCGTGACCGATGATACGGGACTTCTTCCCGCCGCCAAAATTTTGAAATTGATCCGCCCTGCCGAGTTCTTTGGCTTTCTCGACGGCGGCTTTGTATATTTCGCTGCACTTCATGCCAGGTTTGATATGATTGATAAGATGGTCCGCTATGGTTTTCAGGTCTTCATACATGGCTTTGATCGTTTCTGAAGCCTTGCCCACACAATAGGTTCTTGTCTGATCCGCATGATACCCTTCGACAAGCGTGGGGATATCAATAATGACAGGTTCCCCGCGTGCTATCCTCCTTCGTGAAGGACCGGCAGGCACCGATGCGCTGAGTCCCACACCGGTAATGGTATATACGACGCCGCTGATCCTGAAGAGGTTGGCGCCCGAGGAGATGGGCCCCCTGCTCATAAAAAAATCAGGTTGCCGGATGAAAAATATTCCTTCATGCCCGGCGAGGCGATGGGCGTTTTCCACGGCTGCGGCAAGCTCAAGCTCCGTAATGCCCTCCTTCAGAGTTAAGAGCGCCGCTTCATGTCCCCGATGAATTGCGTCGCAGGATTGCCTGATCTTTTCTATCTCAGAGGCGCTTTTCGTCTTTCTCTGTTCCAGGACAACGGGCGAGATGTTCACGAAATCAAAACCGGTAAAGGTCTTCTTGATTTCCTGAAATTGCTCTGCCGTCAGAATGTCCAGCTCCGTGCCGATCTTTTTGCTTCCTGCTTCCGGACCGGAGAAAATCGCCTTGAATATATTTCCCAGACGGCGTTCCTCTTTTACTTTCTCTTTGCTGATAAAGACATCGTTCAAAGCGAAATCAATTCCGCTTCTGACGAATAGAAAATAATCATCAGGCAAGATGACAAGGTACGATGGCTGTGCCGTACCTGTGTAATACAATATATTTCTGGAATAGAAGAGCAATGCCCCACACAACCCAAGGCCTCCCAGTTTATCTTGCAGGATTTTGATTCGGTCTTCTCGGTTCATAGGAGACACCTCCTTTTGGATAAAATATTGTTTTATTTACTTCTTTTATAACAAATAATCACACTCGTTAACCTGATTGATTAACATAATTAGCAATGTTAACAGTACGGGAATATCCCTCGACTACAGAGAATCATCATATATTAAGGTTAACATGCTTACTGAATGGGTTTGAACTGCTCATGGAATAGGTGAGTTTTCACTAGTGCGGATAGGGAGTTGGGTCAAAAGTCGTCATTTACAGCGGAGATTACTATTGCGCCTTCCTATGCCAGATATCTAGAACTCTTATGGCTTTGTCCTCAGGCAGTGGGTGCAGTCCTCGTTCGTAATTGGAAAGGGTCTGCCTCGTCACACCCAATGCCTTTGCCAGCTCGGCCTGACGCAAGTAGTGATCCGCCCTGAATTGCTTGATAATCGCTTGATTGGCAATCAGATCCTCTACTTTTTTCGGAATGCTGGAAGAAGGGGATTCCAGCCGGTATTTTCTCCTCTGAGCCCGATGTTTCTGCCGAGACGGCAATTTCACTCTCTTTTTTACATCGGCTACCTGCCAGAGGTCTTCCGATAATTTCACGGTGAGCGCCGTATTAAGCCAGTCGTTAAAGTACCCCCTGCTGCGGGCTATTGGCTCTAAAACTGGAATACTTTCTATCACACCCAAGTCTTCGAGACGCTGATGGGCTTCGATAAAGGCATCAACCGTCTGTCCGGGGTGCCTCCAGTTTATGTCTTCTCCACAAAAATTTAGAATCGTCTTCGGTGTGGCACTGGGCAGCGTTCCTTTTTTTCCGGCAACAGTACCAACGATTATCCAGTATGTTCCCAGCTTTTTCGTCAAGGCATCATGATAGGGGCTCAGGTGTAACAGCGACTTGCTGTAATATCCGATCCAGAACAGTCCCTCAGGGTCGAGGAAATGCGACAGCGCCTGGCCGCACCGAAATCGAAAAGATGTCCACTTCTCTCCCCCACGCTTATATTCTATATCCAATATGTCTATGAGCCTGTCCGGCCGTTCCTTTCCGAAGGTTACTTCCCCTCCGGTTTTATAGTCTCTCCATGTCATGGTGAGACACATGTCGGCAAGTCGCAGGACCTCCTGTTTAAAGTCTTCATAGAGATTCTGCCTGCTGCCATGTCGGACACGAACGCCGCGCAATTGAGCAATGTCATCAAGGGTAATTTTGGCGATTCCATTCTTCGGATCCTGCAGTTCCCCGATGCGTGACATAAGAATCAAGAACACATCTGCGGTCTCAACCGACAAATTGTGTACTGCATCTCTCAGAGTCCCCGAATAGATGAAATTAAGGCGCGGCGTGTAATATAGCGCTATGGAATCATGAAAGCGATTCCCAAAGTCCGGTGGTGGTGCAAAAAAGAATATGACCTGCCCGGCTTTTGTTTTGTATTTGTAAAATGGCCGGCCATATAGGTCGGACTCCCACATTCTTTTTGGACCGCCTGCAAAGATAGCTCGCAACGCAGAATGGATCAAGGGGCTTATCGGAATGGGAAGCTTATTGTCTTCATGCTCCGACTTGCTGTCGGGTATATTATGGACATCAAAATGAGGGGGAAAATCGTGATCCTGTCTTTTGGATGTTTTATTCATTACAATCACTGTCAATAGTAACCCGTATCAGGACACTCGCCGAAGACCTCACGGTAGATGTCGCAAATCTCCTGAATGGTTGCAAGATTTTTCACCGCTTCAATACAGTGGGGCATTACATTCTTGCCCGTCTCACAGGCCTTCTTGAGATCCTTGAGGCATTTTTTCACGGCTTTGCTGTTCCGTTTTCTTCTCACGGCGTTCAAACGTTTTTTCTGTTCGATTTCTAGAGTGTCTAATACTTCAACCGGCGTAATGGAAACTTTCTCAGTTGAAGTATATTTGTTCACACCGACCATAATCTTTTCACAGGCGTCTATCTGCCTCTGAAATTTATACGCTGCATCGGCAATTTCCAGTTGTGGAAAGCCCTTTTCAATCGCGACGGCCATGCCGCCCATTCTGTCGATCCTGTGGATATATTCCCACGCCTGTTGTTCCAATTCGTTTGTAAGCGCTTCCACAAAGTACGAACCGGCAAGCGGATCGATGGTATTGGCTGCCCCGGTTTCCTCTGCGATGATCTGCTGGGTCCGGAGGGCGAGCTGCAAATCATGATCGGAGGGAAGGCTGAGAACCTCATACAATGAGTTTGTGTGAAGCGATTGGGTCCCTCCAAGGACAGCTGCAAGGGCCTCCAGTGCGGTTCGCACGAGGTTGTTGTAAGGCTGTTGAGCCGTGAGAGAACAACCCGCCGTCTGCGTATGGAAGCGCATCCACCAAGACCGGGGATCCCTCGCTTTGAAGCGGTCACGCATAATTTTTGCCCACATCCTCCTCGCTGCCCGAAGTTTGGCAATCTCTTCAAAGAAGTCAATATGGGAGTTGAAAAAGAAGGAAAGTCTTGATGCAAACGAATCCACTTCGAGCCCCTTCCTCCGGATTAATGAATCGACATACTCAATACCATCGCGCAGGGTAAAAGCAAGCTCCTGAACAGCGGTAGATCCCGCTTCTCTGATGTGATATCCACTGATGGAAATCGTGTTCCATTTCGGGACATAATTAACGCCAAATTCCACAGCATCGCAGACAAGCGTAATTGATGAATCGAGGGGGCACATCAGGGTTTTTTGGGCAATAAATTCCTTGAGCATGTCGTTTTGAATGGTTCCTGCTACTTTGGTCAGCGGGATGCCTTTCAAATCGGCAACAGCGCAATACATTGCCCAGATGACGGTTGCGGGCGGATTGATGGTCATGGAGGTTGTCACCTTGTCCATGGGAATTCCATCGAGGAGGACTAAGAAATCTTCCAAGGAATCAACCGCGACACCGCATTTTCCACATTCACCGCGGGCTTTCGGCGAGTCCGTATCATAACCCATGAGGGTTGGATAATCGAAAGGAATACTAAGACCCGTTTGTCCCTCTTTGAGAAATTTATGCCATCTCCTGTTGGTATCCTCGGCGGTGCCCATCCCTGATAACATCCTGTAAGTCCAGTACTTCCCACGGTAGCCTGTCGTTTGGTTCCCGCGTAGGAATGGATACTGCCCCGGGCATCCAATATCGCGGACAAAATCCATGTCTTTTGTATCCTCAGGTGTATAAAGCCTCCTTATTTCCATGCCGGAAACGGTCGTCCAGAGAGGCTTTTCGCTGTGATTCCGGGCAACACTCCTGCGGACCTCTTCTTCCCACTTTTTTTTAAGTCTGCCCGATTGATCCAGCAATTCTTTTGCAAAGTACACGAGTCAACTTCCCCTTGTTTAACTGTTCTTTATCATGGCATCGTTTTTCAAAAGACGGCTCTTCCCTTTAATATTGCATCGCCTGTAAAAGAATAATAACGCACATGCGGGGGAAAGGCGATCCTTTTTAAAGGATTCTCATATAAACCGAAAAAATATTCAATGGGTAATGCGGCGGGTTATGAGAGTCTCACGTCCCCTGCGAACCAACAGATGTCCCACGCTCCTGATATTTTCTTCGCTGTATAATGTGAATTCATTCCGATAACATTCATTGAAGATCTCCTCAGCCAGGACATCTGCCTTCTTTTCTTCATTCATGACCCTGGACAACATATCGAATGCTGCCCGACGAGATAATCCGAAGGCATTTCTTGCGGCAAGCCCCATCAGTGGTCCCTGGTGAGCCAGCCCCAAAATATGTGGGTTGAGCGATTTGAGGTAATCAATGGTGTCTATATAGTCTGAGAAATCAGTTAGAAAGAGGGGCAGAAATTCCTGACCCGGAAAATGGAACCCGAGAGAGTCCGAAACCATTAGGGCGCTTATCTCCGGGATATGAACGGCGATGTTTCCAGGCGCGTGCCCTCCAACCTTCACACACCGTAATGAAATTCCCCCAAGGTCAATGTCATGCCTTTCTCTCACGACGATGTGATCATTCGGAAATTCAAATGTCGAGATGGGTGGACGGCCGGGCCTAAAGCCCAATACAGACAGCCTGTTTGACATGAAACGGTCTTCTTTCAGCATTGTCTCTTGTGTTTTTGGATGCATTAAAAATGTCTTAGCTCCCTCACCCGCAACGACCACGGCATCAGGGTATCTTGCCCGCAACGCTTCCAGGCCGGTGACATGATCGGCGTGAGGATGGGCTATGATTAAGTAAGTTGGCGCCATATCCAGTGTCTCAAGCTGCTGGATGACTCTGTCTGCAATCGCCGAAACGCCCATCTCTATTAGGGCTGTGGCATTTCTGCCACAAACAAGATACATATTAAAATAATAAATCCCCAACACCCAGAGATCATCGGTCAGTGGTAACAGACAACTGCGCGACATTTTTCTTGCCGTAGCTTCCAAGATTTCCTCGTTCTCCCCCTTCATGCAGAGTCGATTGGATTGATCCAGTAATTCTTTTGTAAAGTACATTTGGCGCCTCCTTTCATCATTTTTAAAGAATTCTGAAAAAATTTATGGCCATTTTACATAATGGATAAATCCATCAGAGGGGGCGTTAGAGTTATTAGGATTGTTTCATGTCTCGGAAAGTCAGATGGATTCAGGATAAGAGAAATGTTGATGATTAACATACCTCCGAGATAGGTGAGAAATAACTCGGAGGATAGGTGTTTTGTTAAGTTTTGAGGACCGCGACATCGCCGTGCCGGAACATTCAATCCCGGACAGGCTTAAGGACCATAATAAGAAAAAATCTCTGTGGTATTGAAACTTTCATGGTTTGTGGAACGTTTTGTGTCTGCGCTTTGATCTTTAGTCTCCAGGGTTATTTCAGCTTCCCTCTTCGAGGGATCCGGAGTAATGTCATTTTTTTTCACTAATTCAACTTTCATTTTCCCGTTCCTCCTATCGTTATCTGGATAATACTAACTTTGCGACCAGAAAGGATCACAGTTATCAACTTCCATAAATAAAGGGTTAAGGAGTCGGTTATCCCGACTCCCCAACTTCTTGAGGCATTAAGCATCAATAATCGCCTTTATCGCTGTAGGGTATTCAACCTTCTGGGGCAGGAAAATAAGCTCGGGATCGACGAATTCTCTCAGAACAAACAGCTCTCTATAAGTCGGACGAGGTGTTTCGCCTTTCACCATGGCAACATTGAGGTCAAATCCGCAATTCTGCTTTATTTGCTCAATCTTGACACCCGGATGCTGGGTCTCAAGGTAAATGACCCCTTCTTTATCGAAACGATAAACAGCCATATTGGTAACGACAACCGAAGGACCACAATCTGCAAAAGGGGTATTTTTCCAGACTTCTTTCTTGTGTTTCCACTCATCCGTCTTAAAATCCCAGCACCACCAGCCAGGTGTTGTTGTATAATCATTTTTCTCCACAAAACGTCTTTTTTCCTGGAGAATAATAAAGGCCGTTCTTTTTGCCATCGTACCGATATCAGAGTTGCCACCGGATCCGGTAAAGCGATGGGACGGCTTAAAATAATCTCCCATTGAGGTGACATTGACGCCTCCATATTTGTCGATGGCAGCGCCGCCGAGGAATCCCAACGTTACATATCCTTGCTGGAGGTAGTACCCGAAGGTGTCAACAAGACCTCCCAGCGCAGAAGTCATGTTGGCGGCTCTGTGGTCACAGATGGACATGGGAACATGCATTGTTTTCCCGTCACAGATCCCCGATTCATAAATAAGTGTGGCGTGAGGTGCATTTAACAAGTTTGCTGCCATGATTCCAATCATGGGCAGACCCGTGCCGGCAAATACGATATCGTCATTTTGCACTTCATGTGCAACGGCTATAGCCATTAACTCCGGCAGAATAAATTCGCCCGGCTTTGCTGGTTCTTCCGGAATTCTGTCTATCAATCTCATCAATTCCTCTGTTGTTTTTGTCATGTTCGATAATCTCCTTTCTTTAATAACCGCTTCTTGCAACGGATAAAGGCATTTTCATTCTAGGCGCCGGCCTTTTTCCTCTCATCATCCTGGTACTATAACCGGTAGTACTGTCCGCCCTGAGGTCAAGGAATCTCTTAGCGCCGAGCCTTATGATAAAATCTTCCCAGCTTTTCGGACTATAGACCCATTGATCGAGCCATTTTTTGAGGTCGGCTTCGTTTCTCGATGCGGCATCCATCTCGCGCATAAAAGACGCATCGTAATCGTAATAGTATGGCACGGCACTTGGGAATGCACCCCAGGGACATTCAACGACAGCATCAACGACAAAAAAAGGAATCTGATTATTCTCGGGATAATTCCTAATTTCAGATTCGGGAATGATCTCTTCCGCTATAATGACAACTTTGTCACATGCGAAAGCGATTTCCTTATCAATGGCACTGACGCCTCTCCATCGGGCCGTTCCTTTGCTGCCGACTTGGGGAACATGGATGATTGCAAGTTCAGGTCTTGCCGCCGGCAACAGGACGATGTCACCATCACCATAGAAAGGTTCTTCAATCTGAATAAATTTTTTCTTCGCAATCCTCGGGTTCATGCCATTTCTCAAACCCGCACGCCCAAGAGCATCATATTTGGGATTATAAAGGTCTGAGCCAAGCGGCGCGTAATACGGAATAAAGGGCGCTCCAATCGCACCCGCCAGGAACCTCATAGCCATTGAACCGTGGGAGTAATCTTCGAGGATGATTTTACCGGCCTTGTAAAGTCGCTCCATATTCAGGTCCAGCTTACCCGCCATTTCGGCCCAGCCCATCCAGTCAGTTTCAAAGATTCCGATGGCATTGACAGCGTTCAGAATCCATGTGCATTGACTCCCATGGCGGTCGATGACGTGAATATCCTTAAAACCCTGTCTCGCCGTTTCCCAGGCGAAAGCTACCGGATTTCTATTAAACCCGGTACACCCGCTGAAAGCACATGCAATTCCGTTGTGCATGTACTTCTTGACCGCTTCCTCAAGAGTCAAGAACTCCAATTTTTTTGTATTTCCTCTTGTCCGTGACATAAAATCCTCCTTCTATAATTTTACCGGGATTCCCTATAGCGGCTCCCGGAAGGCCTGAACGGATTGATTGCGGAGATAATTATGCCAACACCCGAATTCGCACCGGGATTCCCTATAGGCGGCTCCCTGAAGGCCTGAAAAGATTTGGAGGTACTGACGGTCAATATACAAGAGGCTCAATATGCAGTTTGTGGGTAATAAAATCTTTAGAATATGTTAATTTTCAGGAGATCGAGGCGAGTTCTGTAACTGAGCATGCGTCGCTATTAACATACTTACGTGTTAGGTGAGATCTGATCGAAAGATGGGGATCATCAAGGAAATGCATTAATTCTATTCTTCAATGAGGATTATTTAGACAGACTCGTCAGGGCACTACTGATAATTATACCACCTGCAACGGCGTTAAGTAATACGAGATTATTCCTGTCTTGAAAAACTTTTACCTAAAGCATTACTCTTTTTATACCCATCATATTCCTGTCTGCATCGCAGTGCCACTTGACCAGTCTGTATTGAATTTTGTCATCGAACCATATTTCCAGACCGGTGATACTCAGCGGGTGCACACAGGAGCCCGTGTTGTAGTATCGTGGATCGCGTTTGGCCTCCAAAGGTTCGACGTCTATGGTTTTGAACCTGATTGTTTGCAGATGTATCTCCGACAATGACAGGTTTTCGAATACCGCTCGGTGGGTGTGGCCGGCGATGACGGCGGTGATGCCTCTGTCGTTCTGGGTTGCCCATTCGTGGAGGCGCACGTCCACCTCGTTGCAGAGGCCGGGATTGGTTGCAGCGCGGGTGGGGTCTTTCACGCCGAGGCGCTGGAACTCAGTCCAGAAATGATTGACGAAGAACTGGCTCACTGCTGCGACTGGTCCGCTGCACATGGGGTCGGCCTGGTGGCCGTGGATCATGAGGATTGAATCGTTCAGGACAATGGCCTCATAGATCTGAATCCCAGGAAAAAGGGATTGATAAATGGCCTCGTTGTCCTTCCAGTAGATGTCATGATTTCCCCAGACCTTGATGTGACGGGTCTTTTCGGGATCGGGGTCATGGAATTTTGCCAGGAGTTCATAGACCGGCGTGTGGGTGATATAGATCTGGTCGAAATTGTCGTTCTCCCATAGTTCCTCGGCGTCGCCCAGTTCGATTTAGGTAAAACCGTTTTCAAGATAATATTCCAGGGCACAACGGTAGATCAGGGAGTTCTGGGCGAAGTCATCGGCGCCGGTACCATCTCCCCGGTGCATGTCGGACATGACGATCAGTTTCATGCCGGAGGTAAGGGTTATGTGCCTGACACGTCCGAATTCTGGAAGACCACTCATGTCCTGCCTCCTTTGATTTCAGTAAACAGCGCCACTTTCCGGAAGGCGTTTTCGTTATCCGCAATGATTCCGCCGTGGCCGGGATAGATGATCCGTGGGCAGATGATCTCGTTTAGCATCTCGAATGCTTCTTGAATCAGCGCCTCATCCCAGTAGAAGCGATTCAGGCAACCGGTTCCGTCTTTCCCGCCGATAATCAGATCGCCGCAGATCAGTTCCCTCGTGGCGTCGCTGTAAAATGAAACGGAATCTTCCGTATGGCCGGGCGTGACGATGACTCTCCAGTCGCCGAAACCGATCCGATAACGAGGCAGACGCTCGGCATCGAAATAGCCGATCCATGCTTCATAGGGGAGATAGTAGCGATTCCCGGTAATCGAAAGGGGAACACCGGCCAGGCTCTCAAAGGTAACGTGGGACAGTTTTCCGATGCCTGAGCAACTGGCCATCACGGCGGGGATCAGGCCGTTCATCCAATTCTTCATCGGTGACAGTTCACGAGTTCCGGCAAGATACTCCTTCACGAAGGGATGAAACAGAACCTTCGTATCCGGGGAGCACTTCCGCAGCAGCGTCTCGATCCCGCCGATATGATCGACATGGAAATGCGTGGCGGCGATAAATCGAATATCCTCAAGCGACCTCTTCAAGACCCCAGTGCAGTATGTTTCGATCTCCTGGGCCGCGCCGATACTGCCGACATCGACGGCCATGAGGCCCTCTGCTTCCTCGATCAGATATGACCTGGCAAAACCACTTTTTGGGATGGCGTGAACCATAAAATGACCTCGTAAATTGTGGGTTTTTGGTGAAAATGCCTGAAAATAGGCAATAAAATTGAAAAAGTTTGTACCCCCTATCCCCTACCCCTTTCCCCCAGAAATGGTGGGCGGTGCGGCGATGGTCCAGAGGCGGTCGAACTCGGCGGTGAAGGCGTTGACGAGAACAGCGGCGGTGGTAGCAGTGGCATTCATGAAGATGGCGGCCTCGTGGTTGCGGAATTCCGAATCATTCGTGAAATTGTAGCTGCCGGTCATGAGGCGGGCGCGGTCAACGATCAGGAACTTGTGGTGCATACATCCGCTTTTGAGCTTGATGAAACGGACGTAGATGCCGTTTTCGATCAGCCATTCGTCAATGGTGTAGGCTTTCTCCGCATTGTCTTTGTCGAGGATCAGGCGGACCTTGACGCCCCGTTTCATGGCACTGACCAGGGCATTGCCCAGATACTTCGAGGAGAACGCGTAGGCGGCCACGGAGATTTCCTTCGCAGCCGCCTGCGTCAGCCTTAACAGCTCCTTGGAGATGCCCGCCTTTGGGGAAAAGAGGACCTTGTATGCCGTCGTCGGATTAACTGACTTCGAAACCGGCACTTTGGCGTTCTTTCCTTTCGCCCTGGTTACGGCACTCGTCGTTTTCTCTTTCATTAACGTTTTTTCCAGTTCTTCTTGGCCGCCGGTTTCGCCAGTGCTTTTGCGGCGGGTTTTGCCGTCTTCTGGTCGTGAGCCCTTGTCCGCGCCATCATGCTGTCCTTCCAGGTCTTGGAGACCTTGAAGCCGATCCGGTAGCCCGCCGGGATCGTGATGGGCTGGCCAGTTGCCGGATTCCGACCCTGTCGCTGTTTGGTCTTTCTCAGGGTAAAGCTCCCGAACTTCATGAGCTGGAGCTTGCCGCTCTGCTGCAGAAGATCCATGACGCCTTCCTGTACCGCCTTGACGGCGACGCCGGCGTTCTCCTTGGTGATGCCGGTCTTCTCGGCGACCGCATCCACAAGATTCTTCCTCCCCGCGCCGACCATTCTTCCCTTCTTCATCATCAGTTTTCACCTCCTTTCATTTTGGAATCTCCGCCCCTGCCGCAATGGGATGGGGGCGTCGTCAACCTTTTGTCCAATGCTGTTGCAGGATCTTTACGGCGACGAGATAAAGGACGTAGCCGACCGATCCCATGATCAGGGCGCCATAGATCCAGCCCGTCTTCTGGAAAAATTCGCCGATGACCCTGGTCGTCCATTTCGATGGCGTGATGTTCTGCTCCAGCGTACCGATCCGCTCCTGGAAATTCAGGATCTTCTCCGAATGCTCCCGGCAGGAAAGCTCCTCGACAATATCGGAGATCCGCTGAACCTGGCTCATGAGGCTGTTGAAAGCCTGCCGGTCGGCCAGCAGATTGACCTCGTAGGCCTGTTTCAGCAGGCAGATGGTCTTGTCCAGGGCGGCGTACTGCTTTTTGAGTTCCTCCGTCTGAGAGGAAAGCTTCGTGATGCTCTCCAGCAGGAGCTGGGTGTACATGGAGAATCCACCTTCAGGGCTGTCGGTCATGGGTTCGTGCCGCCTTTCCGGTTGCTGCTTGAAATCACGGGAATGACACCCTCCACTTGATCCCTTTCCGTCGAGGGCGGGGAAAAAACGAAAGGCGGATCATGTTTCGTCATGCAAGTGCCCGCCTGCGCTGTTTCCCTCGTGTAATCCGCCCAGATCCGGTCCACGTAGGCGATGATCTGACGGTGATCGGGATGTTTGCCGCTGACGGAACAATCTGCGCTGCCGAGATATTGTTTGACACCTTCCCACGTCTGCCAGGGGGCGTCTTCCTTTCTGGCCAGGGCAATGGCACGGTTGCTATATCCCCTGCCGCCGTTGTAAGCGGCCAGGGCGAATTTGAGCCGTTCCACGGGATCCGCGATTTCCGGGAAGCGGTCATACTGCCGTTTCAGGTAGATGATACCCGCCTGGATGTTCTCCTCAGGATCGAAGAGCATGGCCCTGGACACGCCCAGTGATTGACCCGTCGCCGGCATGATCTGCATCAGACCGATGGCGCCGCAGGGAGATACCGCTCGCGGATTAAAGGCGCTCTCCTGGCGGACCTGGCACTTGATGAGTCGCCAGTCCATCTCCGGCCACAGATTCTGCACGGAAGACTGAATCAGGCTGTCCCAGCGATTGGGCGCAACAAATTTCCGGGGTCCCGTTCCCGTGTGCCCGGTATTACCGCAATCATGACGTGGTAGCCGCGCCCGATGTTTTGACAGTGCTGGCCTGTTGGAAGGTGTCTTCATGGGATTCATGTCAGATACGCCTCCAGGAACGCGATCCACTTGCAGTCCCCGGCGAAATCCAGGGACCTGTAGGCGGGATTGATCCTGTCTTCGGGGAAATAGATGGACAGGCCGCAGGTGCCGTTGACTTCCCTGCCGATCTTGCCCTTGCAGAGGATCGGTTTGTCCTTGCCCGTTTTGAGCGACGCCAGGAGGTCTTCAGCCTTGGCCTTGATTGCGGGATGGGTCTTCTTGCGGAGGTTCCGGGCGAAGCAGGCCAGGTCGATGTAATTCTGATCGTAGAATTTAGGGCTGCGATCCCAGGCTTTTTCGATCAGGCCGGAGGCGGAATCAAGGGAGGCGATGAGAACGTCGGAGAGGGCATCGAGCTTTCCCATCACCTCGCCGATTCGATTCATATCGAGGGCGGACTGCGTGACGGTCTCATCCTTGCCTTTGTAGGAGCGGATGTACCGCCGGACGGTTTCTTTGGCGATGGCGGCGGCATCCCTGTTCGGTTTTGCCGTCAGGTAAGCCAGAATCTCCGTGTAGGGCCAGCCGTCGAAGGGCTCCTCGATCTCCGAGCCGACGATGTAGCCCACGGAATCCCGAAGCTGCCAGGCCACCTCCACCATGTTCATGAGGCAGGCGTCCATGCCGAGGATGTCGATCTTTTTCCCGAGAACCGTCGTGGCCTGGATGAGGACATTCTTGAGCTCCTGATTGTCCAGGGCATCACCGCCGGAGGTGTCGTCATAGCAGATGCTGCGGTGGGTATCATGTCCGCGGGTGCCGGGGTTTATACGGAAAAGAGGATTGTAGCGCCTGCGGCGGGGAGTGCCGGTCCGGGGCTGCGGGGCGGCTGCCCTGCTTTTGGCATCCTCCCACCAGCCGCTGCCGTGGTTCCAGAGGATCAGGAAATAACGGTCGGCGGGATACTTTTCCACTGCCCAGCGGATGAAGTCATGCAGTACCTGCGGATCCCCCGTGTTGGTATCTCCGAATTTTTCGATACAGTCCTTTTCAAAACCACCGCCCTTGGTGATCCGGAATCTGCGGGTCAGGTTGTCTTCGATGCGGTCAAGCTGAACCAGGCAGTTCACATCCTTTGTCGATCCGACCTTGGCCATCTCGTCGATGTCCCGGAGTGCCGCCCCGTCGAGGTTGTTGTCCCCGGCCATGTAGGCCATGACAGTCCATTTTGCCTTGGGATTATCGGTATTCTGTGTACTTTCCATCGCTGCGCCCCTTTCGTTGCCCCGTCACAGCGGGGTCAAATTTTAGGCGCGATGGTAACGGCTATGGACGGGGAAAATCAAAGAAGGTGGGCACTTGTAGGCGCTATAGGCAGGGTTTTTCATGCACTGCGCCGGCAGATGATTTCGGAAGATCAAGGGAAGAGATTAAACAGATAAAATCGCTTCCTCATTCCGGTTTATATAAGCCGCGTAATCAGCTTTTCTATGACTGATGTCAATTTGTTCCGGAATTGATTGCGCAAAATAATTGATGATCCTCTCCGCCGCCGTCTCGGGTTCATCGCTTGGAATGACCAGGAAATTCCTGGATTCGGCATCGATATGAAAATCCTGTTTCTTCAAGCTTTGAACCATGTCGGGCCTATCGGTAATGACAGTGACATTGCAGTACAAAGCTTCCATGACCAAGTTTGAAAATACGGGGAACGGCAAATCCTGTTGCAGAACAAAGATGCCGCTTACGGATTGTAGCAGCCGCGGCATCTCCACGGGATCAACGAATTCTTTCCATTCGATAACTGAACCGATTTGCTCCTCCGCGAATTTCTTGAAATCCTCAAAGCCAATCCCCTGGGAAACGATCAGGTAATGGAAACGGTCCCCAAGGCTTTTCATGATTTCGATTGCCCTGTGCCACCCTTTATGTCGCCAATAATAGTTGGCTTTTCCGATAAGCGCCAAAGTTGGCTTTGACTTTTCAACGGGCACGGGCTTGAAGAAAGCTGGATCGGGCAGATAAGGCGGGATCGAAATAACCCGTTTTGATAAGCCGCAAAAGCCCTCGTAATGTTCCTTGTCCGTAATGACGGCGCCTGCGCCTTTGAATGCCTTCGTGATCAGGTTCGTCCAAATCCCCTTGTCCAGAAATTTATTCAGATCGGAGCCGCCGTGGCGAAGCAAGTAAGGAAGCCCCGCCATCTGGCCGGCGAGGCAACCCACCAGACCATAAGGGATCAGGTATCCCGTATCGATGACATCCGCGCCATGCCGGTCAACGACTTCCATGGCCGCATTCAATAGCGCCAATGACCGATGAGGATCATTTGGAATATGCCAGGGGATCTTTTCCTGAGGGCGGTGAATATGGAGAGTATTTACGGGTACCTGATCCTGGATAGCGGGAAAACAGTAATCGGCGTCGCTATTCTCCCCGTCCGTAACGACATGTACGGTATGCCCCCGTTCGGCCAAGGCCCTGCACA
Source organism: Pseudomonadota bacterium (assembly GCA_043805145.1). Lineage (GTDB taxonomy): Bacteria > Desulfobacterota > Syntrophia > Syntrophales > Fen-1087 > JAPLJM01. Next base: position 27,144 of record JAZDIK010000085.1, read on the forward strand.
GCCAATATGTCTTTGCGGCAATGCCGCCTTCAAGGGGCGGGTATTTGCTGATGCAGATTATTCGGGCCATACCCTCGCCAATAGTGAATCCTCGGGAGGGCATGGAGCTCTATGATCCCATCCCCGGAAGAAGATTTGTTCAAACAGGTCATAAAGAAGCAGATTCATTTTGGAACCCAATATCCTCCCCAATGGATGTCTTTTCAGTTCGTCATCGGAAATTGCCGCCGCCATCTGGCCTTCGATTGTCTTATCGATCGTCGAGATCGCCTCGGGCATGCCGTATTTCAAACGCTCATGGACCCAACCGATACCGGCCTCAGCAAAATCTTTTCTGAAGGCATCTTTAAGTATCCTCTTCGTTGTTTTCTTGTCCGGCGTTTTGTATTCGATGGGCAGTTCCATCGCATACTGGGAAAGATCATCGTCGAGGTAAAGCGGCCTAATCTCAAATCCGAAAGCCCCAGCCGAGCGATCGACGCTCTGCAGGTGGTAATTCGACAGACCCGCTCTCAAGAGGTGATCGAAGAGATTGCGCCGGTAAACCCTTTCGTCTTCCGGTTCGGGAAACAGTCGATTCACATAACCGGCCATCCGGTCGTTGGGCAGAATATCCTGAAGGTTGCGGCGTATCCTGTCGGAAAAACCCAGCGGATGGGTGTAAATCCAATAGTAGCCGCCGAAGAGCTCATCCGCCCCTTCCCCGGAGAAGGCCACCTTGACGTTCTGAGCGATTCGCCGGGACAGCAGATGAAAGGCAACACCGCCCTGAATGTGGAATACCCCCCCGGCCATCAGGCTTTCAAAATGGGCCATGTAGTCGGGAACCGCCTGCCAGTAGTCCTTCGCCGTAACAAAATATTCGTGATGCCGCGTTCCCAGGGCCTTCGCCACCTGCCGGGCCGCCTGAAAATCTGGATTCTCCTCAGAATCGGTCAGGGTAAAGGTCTGAACCGGGTATCCCAATAACCGCCTTGCCACCAGCGCAATGGTGGAAGAATCCACGCCCCCGGAGAGGTAAATCCCCTTTTCCATCTGACCGTGGCGATACATTCCTTCCACTGCCATGATCACATGATCCCTGACCTGGGTGCAGGCCTCATCATAACCCGGTAAACCATTGCCATTGAGGAATCTCGCCGGAGGCAGTACGCCGAATCGCTTTGTTTCGACCGTCCCGTCATCCGAGAAGGCAACGATTGCCCCTGGGTGTATCTGGCGAATGCCTTGAAAAAAAGTCGCTTCCGGATCGGTCACGTACCC
>JAZDIK010000086.1:0-2014 GCA_043805145.1 Pseudomonadota bacterium
GGGGTGCGACAATGCCCACATACGTTATAAGAGCAGCATAGATAGGGGTGAGAAATGTGGCCTCGATGCCGCCCAGGAAATAAATAATTGCTGTATAACCAAGGATCTCAAGAAAATTGATTAGAAGTGAAGCGTATTTGTATAAACGCTTGTAAGTAATACGCTTCAATAGCAGCAAAGTGGGAGGGTTTATCAGAATGAGGTATAAGACTGACAAGGTAACGCCTGTAAAGTGATTCATCTTGATTATGTTTGCAATATAAGCGGATAATGAGAATAACCACATGATCACGCTGGCACCAGAACGGACAAGCGCCCCTTGAAAGTGCTGCCTGTAGAGAATCTTTAAGTAGTCAGTCGGAAGGTCGTTCCTTGAGTGACGATTTTTTTCTTCCATGTAAACCCCTATCGCTCTTCTTCAACTCTCCAAAAATATCTTTTTGAAATCAAGCATTATTTTCAAGAACGACGTTTTACTGACTTCAGCTTACACGTATCAACCGGATCATCCTTTTCTATCCATTTTCCGGGTCGATCTTTATCCGGAGGGCCTTCTTTTCCGCCTGGAGGTGCTTTGCCTCCAGGGTCTTCTCCTGGGCCCGCAGGGAACGCCGCCTTTTCTGCCGCCTTATCTTTTCGACCCGCATCCGCTCGGCGCTGACGAGCCCTGTCCGGAGCCTCTCGATCCGGTCGAGGAGAATGCGGCGGGCGAGAAAGCGGTTCAGCGTCTGGGAACGTTCCTGCTGGCATTTGACGGAGAGACCCGTCGGCAGATGGACGAGAAAGACGCACGAGGATGTCTTGTTGACCTTCTGACCCCCGGGACCGGAGGAACGGATGAAGGTTTCGCGGAATTCTTCCTCCCGGACGCCGAGGCGCTCCATCCGTTCCCGGAGCGCCGCATCTTTTTCCTGAGAAATGGTCATTGCTTCAAGGTTATGGGGGCACCACGGAGGGCAATGCCTTTCAGAGGGAATAGATCTCATCCTCGATCAGGTGGATCCAGTTCCGCTGGAGGACCTCCCTCGCCTCGTCGATCTTGTCCACGCCGAGGATGACAATCGTTTCCTTGCCGATCCGGTTGATCGTCGTATAGAGGTAGTGGATGTTGATCTCCGCCTTGTTGAGGGGGTTGAGGACGGCGTTCATCCCGCCGGGATGAAGCGGCACCTCGGCGGCAAGGACCGGGGAGACCTCGTAATTGAAACCGAAGCTCTCCAGGATCGCTGCCGCCCTCTCCGGGTCGTTGACGACCATCCGGACCGTGCTGTTTTCCACGGCGCTGGCGGCGAGCAGGGCCTTCGCCGTGATGTCTTCCTTGTCGAGGATGTTCGTCAGCCGGGAAAGGGTTCCCGGGACGTTGCCCAGGAGGACGGAGATTTGCTTGACTGCCATGTTCGATTGACTCCTCCAACAAGATCGCTTCTGCGCGTTATTCTTTCATCTTCAGAAATTCATACCCGGCCGCAAAGGCCTTTTGGTTGATCTCGATGACCGATTTCTTTTTGCTCCCCATGACCGTCTCCATGCTGTTCAGATAGATGTCGGGCGGTACCAGGCCGGTCATTTTCAGGAAAGCGCCCATCATCACCGTGTTGGCCGTTCGCGGATTTCCCAGTTTTTCGGCCATTTCCGAGGAGGGGATCTTGAAGATCCGGACGTCGTGGCGCGAAGATTCAACGGCGATAATCGAGGAATTCAGGAAAAGGGCGCCTTCGGGCGCCACGCGATTCTGAAATGTGTACAGGGAAGGGGTGTTCAGAACGACGATGTTGTCCGGCTCCGAGGCGATGGGCGAGGCGATTTCATCGTCCGATACGGCGACGGTGCAGTTGGCTGTTCCGCCCCGGACCTCTGCGCCGTAAGCAGGCAGAAAGGTGACGTTATAACCGGCGCTCATCGCGCCGTGGGCCAGGGAATAGCCCATCATGAGCACCCCTTGACCGCCGAAACCGGAGAATATGGTTTTAACCATCATGGCGCTGTTCCCCCTTCTTCTGTTCTCCCTTCGCTG
>JAZDIK010000087.1:0-5974 GCA_043805145.1 Pseudomonadota bacterium
CGCGTCTTTCGAAACCGCTTTCCACTCCGTGCCCATGTCGAGCAGGTTCACGAAGAAGTCGTTGCTCAGCGCCTCCGGCCGCTTGGTGAAGACGCCGTGCCGGGAGCCGCCGACGTTCGCGCCCAGGACGCGCAGGCCGCCCAAAAGCGAATGGCCAAACATTCCGCACCTGGTCCCGATGCCCAACGGGAAGGATTTGATATGGCCCGGAAACTTGTCGATACGGCCGGCAAAGACTTTCGGGGGATCTATTTGATGACGCCTTTTGCATATTTTGACATGAAAGGAGCATTAACCCGGAATATCAAGAATAGAAATTAAAATCGGATCGTCAAACCGGCAAGATAAACCCAGTCGGTCTCCGTTGAAGTCAATCCGTATTTAATCCCGGCATCGAGCGTTATCTTCTCCGACACATTGTAGGAAATACCGCCTAAGGCAAACGCCGGATGGTTGTCGCTTGCCGGGTCGGGATTTCTTTCCATGCCGACATTGGCCATAAGCTTCAGATCTTTAATGACCTCGAATTCACAAGCCACGGAGGCATGCCAGATGTCTTTGCGCTCCTCGGAATTGTTTTCGTTGCGGATGTAGCCTGCGTTGACATGAACGGCGAAAGGTTCCAATTCCTTCGTACCCACAAGAAACATACGGTATGCGGTTCTGCCTGCTCCCAGTCCCTTATCTTCGTTACCCGACGGCAGCGTAATCCCCGGCTTCAATGCCAGAGACCAGCCCTCTTTTTCGAAAAAACGCCATTTAGCATCAAAAGTAATGTCTCCCATGCCGGTTTCCCGGGCAATACGGGTGTCGTTTTGATCCTGAGAATACCAGGAATATGGAATACCCAAAACAATATCCAGTTTCTCCGTTAATCCGACAGTAAGCGCAAATGATATCTCTCCACCTTCCGTTTTGTCTGTTGTAACTTCATTTGGTTTATTCTTGTCATGATAAAAGGACAGGCCAATTTCCACCTGCCCTTTGCCTTTGCCTTGCGTACCTGTGTCGTCCGTAACCAGCGGATGACCTGCGAAAGCAGCCGTTGTCATCATCAAAACTCCAATAACCGATAAAACTAAACGCTTCATTTTTTTCTCCTTTTTGATCTTATTTTATCTGAGAATAAGGGGTTGCAACCTCTTGTTCCGGTAAAACCGTGCAAACGAATTTACGACAAATCATGACGGTCCCCACAGAATCGGGAAGCGCATACCGAACATCCCCCGCAGATTCCTTTTTTCCGAATAAAACTTCTGTAAAATATCCATCCCGCTACCGCAATAATTCCCGCAGCCAGCAACACATCAACTAAATTCATATCAAACTCCTATAACCTTTAGCTTTGTTCCTTGACCCTAAAACCCGAGCAATCTTCCTCCCTGGTAAATGACAAATGCCACAAGCCAGGCGAGCACTGTCTGATAGACAATGGTCACACCCGCCCATTTCCAGGTGCCGAATTCATGCCGCATGGCTACCAGCACGATGAAGCAGGGCAAGTACAACAACACGAAGACCATGAATGCATAGGCGGAAAGAGGAGTAAAAGTCTTCGCCAGAATGCTTTTCAGCCCTGCTGTTTCTTCTCCTTGTTCCGCACTCATTGTAGCGATCCCAAAAGTAGAGAAGACGTTTTTCGCAGCGTTCGCAAATGCGCTGCCAAACGAGACGGCTATTTCCCGGACATCTTCACCAAACGAAGGCGTTTCTTTCTTTTTCTCATCCGCCTTGGGAACGTACACTTCACCCATCGTCGAAACAACAATTTCTTTGGCAACCACGCCGGTCAAAAGCGAAGTCGCTGCTTCCCATGTGCCGAAACCCAGCGGTCGAAAAATAGGCGCGATCGTCTGACCGGCTTTGCCCAGGTAGGAATCCTTTTTGGATTCGACACCCCAGGGCATGTGTAGTCCGAACCAGACAAAGACCGAGATGGCCAGAATCCAGGTTCCGGCTTTAATCAGATAATGTTTGCCCTTCTCCCAGGTATGGATCGTCAGGCTTCTGGCAGTCGGCATGCGGTACGGCGGGAGCTCCATGATAAAAACCGGCGCTTCGCCCCGAAAAATCGTCATTTTAAACAAAAGCCCCATCAAAACTGCCAGTACGATGCCCAGAACATAGAGCGACCATAGAACTGTTCCTGCATAGGCGGAAAAAAATGCTGCGGTGAAAACGACGTAAACCGGCAGCCGCGCCCCGCAGGACATCAGCGGAACCAAAAGAGCGGTCAGCGCTTTATCGCGCGGATTTTCCAAAGTACGTGTGGCGTAAATCGCCGGCACGTTGCAACCGAATCCCAGCAAAAGCGGAATGAATGATTTGCCGTGCAACCCGATGGCGTGCATCACGCGATCCATCAGAAAAGCAGCTCTGGCCATGTAACCGCTGCCTTCCAGGAGCGTGATAAAAAACATCATGGCAAAGATAGGCGGTAAAAATGTCAATACCGCGCCGACACCGGCAATTATACCTTCCGTAACCAGCGAAACAGCCCATTCGGGCGCGGAAAACGCGGCAATGAGCGCGCCGGCCCAGCGGGTTGCGGGACCGGATACGAAACCGTCGAGCCAATCCGTGAAAGGCCCGGAGATATCGAACGTCAGTTTGAACATCAACCACATGGCCAGAAGAAAAATAGGAATGCCCGCATAGCGGTTGAGGACAACGGCGTCGATGCGTTCGGTCATCTCCCTTTTTCTTTTTTCGGGTTTTTGAAGCACCTCACGGGTCAGTCCTGCCGCCAGTCCGTAGCGTGTGTCGACCATCAGTGCTTCGAGGTCTTCGCCGTGGGCGGTTCGCAAATGCCGGGTTGCCTTTTCGGAAAATGCCGGGTTTTGCACCGCCTTGTCGTCGCCGATCACGCGTTTATCCTGTTCGATAATTTTCACAGCCATCCAGCGCGAAGGAAGGTGCCCGGCCATAACGTCAGGATGGTCTTTCAAATCTTCCGCCACGGCGGATATGGCTTTTTCAATATCCTCACCGTAAGAAATATCGGCGGGCCGGTGGCTGTCAGGATGATCTGCAAAGGCCACGGCTGTTTCCAAAAGCCGCTCCATTCCTTCCGCCTTGGTCGCCACGGTTGGAATTACCGCGCAGCCCAGAATGGAGGCAATCTTTCCGGCGTTAATGCGGAATCCTTTCTGTGCGGCTTCGTCGTGCATGTTGAGCGCCATAACAAGCGGAGTTCCCAGCTCAAGGAGCTGAATAGTAAAATACAGATTGCGCTCCAGATTCGTAGCATCCACGACGTTGATAATGACGTCCGGTTTTTCGCATACAAGGTAATCGCGCGCGATGACTTCTTCCTGCGTATAGGGGCTCAGACTGTATGTCCCCGGCAGATCAACAAGCGTGATTTTGCGCCCCTGAAATTCAAAAGTCGCTGATTTCTTCTCCACGGTGACGCCGGGCCAGTTTCCGACGGAAAGCCTCGCGCCGGCAACGGCATTAATGAGTGTTGATTTTCCGGCATTGGGATTACCTGCGACTGCAATTGTTAAATCTATTTTAGCCGCTTTGCTTTCAATATTGACGGATGATGATGTTTGCTTGTTCATAAGTAATCGATCTCCTCCACTTCAATTTGACGGGCTTCTGCCAAACGCAAGGATAGAGCATAGCCTTTGATGCGCACCTCGATGGGATCACCGAGCGGCGCTACTTTCTCCACGAGCACATGCGTACCTGCCACCACGCCCATATCCATCAGGCGTCGCTTGCGGGCACCCGATATCTGACTTTTCACAATTATTCCGCTTTTCCCGGTTTTCAAATCAGCCAGTGTCATTATCCATCCCTCCGAACATAAATTTTCATGGCCTCGCCGCGCCCCATGGCGATTCGACATTCATCCACGCGCAAAATCAGTGGGCCCGTGCCGCTGTTGGTGATCATTTCCACTTTTTTTCCGGGGCGAAGCCCCATATCCTGCAGATGAAAATGGCTGTGCGCCGCAAGACCTCCGTGATGGGCATGACGGCATGAGCAGCCTGTGCATGGTGTTGTGCAACGGCAACCGTCATGCCCGTGCCGGTGATGGCGGTGCTGTGTGCCGGGGCGGTTTCTGGGCGGGTCGATGATTTCGGCGACCTCTCCTTCTTTCAGTAAAGCCAGTGGTGACATCATTGATTCTCCTTTTATTATATTGCGAATGATAATCATTATCGTTTTATGTGTAAAAAATATACTGATTAATCGTCAGCCTATATTTCTCTTAGCCATCCTCTTGATTATTTTAATAATATATAGCATTATAGTCAATTTCCACCGGCAGACCTGGGGGATATTTTTACAATGATTATGATAATCATTTTCATTCTGAGAAGCATTACTATACACTGAATGATACTGTCAAGATTTTTTTATACCAGACGCTGATTATTGATGTAAATTATTATTATAGCAAAAATATTGTAAAATAATCTACAGATAGAGAAAATGCAGACACATGCGCTTGAATTATCGCGGAAAGAAAGAGAGATCAGGTTTTCTTACTGCGGCATTTTTCGCAGTAGCCGTAAAGATACATTTCGTGATCCGTCAGTTCGAAACCGAAACTTTCCGCCACGCGCTTCTGCAGCTCTTCGATGATGGCATCCATCACTTCCAGGGTTTTGCCACATCCTCTGCAAATAAGATGATCGTGATGGGGATGATTGTAGCAATGCTCATAGCGCATGATGCCGTCGCCGAAATCGACTTCCCGGGCCACTCCCGCCTCGACGATGTGTTTCAAGACGCGATAGACGGTGGCTTGTCCGATGGATGGGTCCTTCTTCTTGACGATATCATAGAGCTGCTCGGCCGTGGTATGTCCCTCGCACTTTAAAAACACGTCCAAGATCATTCCGCGCTGCGGGGTTTCGCGGAGATGCTTTTTTACCATATAAGCGTAAAATATTTCAATTTCTGACTTCATGAAAGCCTTCTTGTGTGGTAATGAAATTCAATATCGTCTTATTACAAGATATTGACCTTTACTGTCAAAACATTTATCCATTGGGGGGGTATTTGCCAATCCCTTAATAAAACAGGATCCCCGGATGGTTCGTTCATTTTCTTTATTCGGGTGTGCAAAATTCAGGGAATAACCTATGGCGTTACTTTAACAACCTCCCGTTTGTCATGCATGAAAGATACGATTAATCGACTTTTTTGAACATCTTTCCTTTAGCGCCGCATATCGGACAAGTCTCCGGCGCTTCCTTCTCTGAAGTGTAGCCGCATACCGGACAGACATAATAGCTGTATGATGCTTTAGCGCTATCCAGATTATTCAGAGCTTTTTGATAGAGTCGGGCATGAATTTTTTCCACTTCGTAGGCAAATGTAAACGATCGTTCCGCCTCTTTATTTCCTTCCTCCTTGGCTACTTCAATCATTACAGGATACATACTTATAAATTCATGAGTTTCCCCGGCAATTGCTTCCTGCAGATTCTCTTGAGTAGATCGTATTCCTTTCAACACTCGCAAACAGGCGTGAGCATGAACTGTTTCCGCTTCCGCAGCTGCCCGAAACAATTTTGCAGCCTGGGAAAACCCGTCCTGATCGGCCTTCACTGCAAATGCCAGATACTTACGGTTGGCCTGTGATTCTCCGGCAAAAGCCTCTTTCAACGCATCTTCTGTTTTGGACATAATTTTCTCCTTCACTTATTTTTATCATTGATCATTCCGTAATATACTGCAATTTATGTTAGTGGTAATTATTGTCGATATGACATGGCGTTCCGGTTCAGCGGCGGCGGTGAGCCGTCCGCTGGAACCGGTTGTTCAGTGGCCGTCTTTTCGCTGCCCTCTCGGGAGCCCTCGAAGACGTTTATGCTGTAATCAGTCGAGGTCGAAACGGTCAAGATTCATGACTTTGTTCCATGCCGCCACAAAGTCTTGCAGGAACTTCTCCTGGGAGTCCTCACATGCGTAAACCTCTGCCAAGGCCCGGAGCTGGGAGTTCGAGCCGAAAA
>JAZDIK010000088.1:0-5542 GCA_043805145.1 Pseudomonadota bacterium
TAAAAAGGCTGTGCAGTTTTACCTGTGATATTTCTCTGTGCCTACTTTCGATTTGACATCTCAATGGATATCAGATAGATTTTAGATGGTTAAATAGGACTCTAATACATTCCGTCTTTCAATCTAGCTACCAGCATTTGTTATTACAGAAAGGCATCAGATGAAAGATCAATCCAAAACAAAACAAGCGCTTCTTGAAGAAAATTCCATCTTAAAGCAGAGAATCAAGGAACTTGAAGGCTCTGAATCAGACCGAAAAAGAGCCGAAGAGGCGTTACGCCAGAGCGAGGAGCAGTACCGGCAGATCGTGGAGAACGCGTCGGATTGCATCTCGCGGGTCAATAGCATGGGCATTTTCACGTTTGTTAACCCGGCATTTGAAAAGCTGGTGGGATATGCCATTAGCGATATCCAGGGTCACGGTTTCTGGGAATTTATTGAACCCGCCTACAAAAAAACGGCGATAGATTTTTTCCAGGATATGGCCCTCCGTCAGATCAAGGAGACGTACTTTGAATTCCCGGGTATAACCAAGAGCGGCAAAACTTTATGGATTGGCCAGGTCAGCAGAAGGCAGGAGCTTGCCGGGGGGGAAATAGATTATCTCTGCATAAGCCGCGACATCACCGAGCGCAAGCTGGCGGAAGATGCGTTACGCCGGAGCGAGGAAAAGTACCGATTGCTTGCCGAGAACAGCAACGACGTGATCTGGACTACTGATACTGAGCTGCGCTACACTTACTACAGTCCAGCTGTCCGAAAATTGCGGGGACTCGAGCCGGAGGAAGCGATGCAGAAAACGTTAGCAGAAACAGTAACCCCGGCATCATTAAATGCCCTCGTCAACGAGTACACGCTTCACCTCCCTGACATCGAAAAGGGCCTTAATCCGACCGCTGTCATGGATGTTGAGGAATACCGCAAGGACGGCTCCACGGTGTGGGTTGAGATTTCCATGACAACCATGCGGGATGATAAAGGAAATTTAACCGGTTACGTCGGAGTGACCCGTGACATCACAGAGCGCAAGCGGACGGAGGCGGCTCTTCAGGCGAGCGAAGAAAAATTCCGGCAAATCGTCGGCAGCATCCCTAACGTCGTTTTGATTCTGGACATGAACCTGCGGTTTACCTATGTAAGCGATAGCGTTCAACGAATCTTGGGCTATACGCCAGAAGAGGCCATGACGGTGACATTGGACCAGATTTTAACTCCGGAATCTTTGGCGATCGCCTTTAAATCATTTCAGGAGAGGTTGGAAGCAAATGCAAAGGTTCCCGATCCCAATTACGTTCTAATTCTTGAACTAGAAGAATATCACAAAAATGGCTCCACGGTTTTTCTCGAAAATACCATGGCTTTTCTTCGCGATGCAAACGGAGCCCCCTTGGGCATCCTGTGTGTAGCAGCAGACATCACCGAGCGGAAACGTTCCGAACAGGCCATCCGCGAATCTGAACGCCGCCTTGCGGATGTTATTGACTTCCTGCCTCTCGCTACGATGGTGATCGATCGCGAGGGCAGAGTCAGCGCATGGAACCGGGCGATGGAGGTAATCACAGGGGTGAATCGAGCAGACATTCTCGGGAAAGGCAACTATGAATATTCAATTCCTTTCTATGGAGAAAGACGACCTATCCTGATCGATCTGGTGTTTGCCTCTGAAGAGGATCTCGCGACCAAGTATAGCCACATTCGCCGCGAGCGAGGAATTCTCACGGCGGAAGCCTTCATCCCGGAACTGGGGATCATCCTTGTTGGATACGCCAGCGAACTGCATGATTCCGAGGGCAACGTCGTCGGAGCCATCGAATCCGTACATAACATAACAGACATCCGGCGGGTGGAAGCGGAGCTGAAAGAAGCGAAGAAGGCGGCCGACGCGGCCAACCGCTCCAAGAGCGCATTTCTGGCGAACATGTCCCATGAGATCCGGACGCCCATGAACGCCATCTTAGGGTTCGCCCAGCTCATGGAGCGGGACCCGCTGCTCTCAGCGGAGTCGAGGGATCACCTGGAGATCATCAACCGGAGCGGCGAGCACCTGCTGGAGCTTATCAACGAAATTCTGGAGATGTCCAAGATTGAAGCCGGACGGGCGACTTTAGTCCCGAACACCTTCGACCTGCACGCTCTGCTCCATGACATCGAACGGATGTTCCGCATCCGGACCGAGGCCAAAGGCTTTCGGTTTCTGGTGGAAAAGGTCGGGCATGTTCCCCGCTGGGTGGTCACGGATGAAGGAAAACTCCGCCAGGTACTCATCAATCTCCTGGGGAACGCCGTGAAATTCACCGAGGAGGGCGGCATAGCTCTTCGCCTCCGCGCGAAAGAAGGAGAGGCGGACACGATAGATCTTCAATTCGAGGTCGAGGATACTGGTCCCGGCATGTCCGAAGATGAGATCAGTCGCCTGTTTCAGGCATTCGAGCAGACCAGTGCCGGTATCAGGAGCGGAGGGACAGGACTCGGCCTCTCATTGAGCCGCGGGTTTGCCCAAATCATGGGAGGATCCATCTCGGTGGCCAGCACAATCGGAAAAGGAACCGTGTTCCGATTCGAGATACCGGTCAAGGAAGGCAAGGAGGAGGAGGCATCGCTGGAAGTGTCGAAAAGACGTGTGCTGCGCCTGAGTCCCGGCCAGAGGGAGATCCGGGTTTTAATCGCCGACGACAGAGAAACGAACCGTCAGCTTTTATCACGATTGCTTGCAGCGGCTGGATTTCCTACGCGGGAAGTCGTCAACGGCGAGGAAGCGGTTCGTATGGTCCGGGAATGGAAGCCCCAGGTGGTTCTCATGGATATGACCATGCCAGTCATGGACGGTTACGAAGCCACGCGCAGGATCAAGTCATCCCCCGACATCAGGAATACTGCGATCATTGCCGTTACGGCCAGCGCCTTCGAGGAGGACAGGCAGCGGATATTGGCAGCCGGCGCCGACGGCTTCCTGGCAAAACCATTCAAGGACACGGAGCTTTTTGAAAACATTGCCAGGCTGACCGGGGTAGAGTACCTGTATCACGAAGACGGAGCAACGGAAAAACCGTCCCGCGCAGCGGAAGATGAGGCAGCGATGATCAAGACCGCCGCCGCCCTCCCCCCCGATCTTATCGGTCAACTACGCTCTGCCGTCGAGAGAGCCGATCTCGACCGGTTGAACGACCTTGCGGGGCAACTGGCCACGGATTATCCATTTTTTGCGCAGCGGATACATGAAATGGCCGTGCGTTATCAATACGAAGAATTGATCGAGCTTTTTTCTCAGGGAGTATGACCCATGACAAACGTAAGCAATATCCTCGTGGTGGATGACGTGCCCGCCAACCTGACCCTTCTCACCGGCATGCTAAAGGAAAAGGGGCACCGGGTGCGGCCTGTCCCCAGCGGCAAACTGGCGCTTAAGGCCGTGGAGCACGAACAACCGGATCTTATTCTTCTCGACATCACAATGCCGGAAATGGACGGATTTGAAGTATGCCGCAGGCTCAAGCAGGACACGAGATTCCGGGACATACCAATTATTTTCATCAGCGCCCTGACCGAAACGCTGGACAAGGTGAAAGCTTTCGGCAGCGGCGGAGTCGACTACGTGACCAAGCCGTTCCAGTTTGAAGAGGTGGAGGCCCGGGTGGAAACTCACCTGAAGCTGCGCCGATATCAAGCGCACCTGGAAGATCTCGTGAAAGAACAGGTCAAGGAAATTTCAGATTCGCAGATATCGACGATCTTCGCCTTGTCCAAGCTGTCGGAGTCCCGGGATAAAGAAACCGGCAAACATCTCGAACGGGTGCAGATCTACTGCAAGATGCTAGCGGAAAAACTAAGTCGGGAAGTGCCTTACAACAGCGTAATAGATGCCGAATTCATCCACAATATCTTCAATGCAAGCCCCCTGCATGACATCGGCAAGGTCGCCAGCCCCGATCATGTCCTCTTGAAACCCTGCGAGCTCAGTTCCGAGGAGTTTGAAATCATGAGAAAACACACGATAGCAGGCGCGACCACCATAGAGGCCGTCCACGATATATACAAAAATAATGCCTTTATCAACATGGGCATCTCCATTGCACGGAACCACCATGAACGCTGGGATGGAACAGGTTATCCCGACAGACTGAAGGGAGAGGAGATCCCCCTGGCTGCCCGCATCATGGCGATCGCAGACGTGTACGATGCCCTTCGTTCCAATCGTTGCTACAAGAGGCCGTTTTCGCGCGGCCAAAGCCGCGAGATTATCGAAAGCGGCATCGGCACCCAATTCGATCCCATTTTAGTAAAGGCTTTTTTGGCGCTGGAAGAGGAATTTGACAGGATCGGACAAGAGATGGGGTATGGTCAGTAAAAGGATCAGGTCTCACTTTAACCCTTATCAATACGCTCTTTTATCCTTATCTACCCTTTATAATTTTTCCATTTTGTAACCAATAGAAAGGTGGAGTTTTTGACCGTGGAAGCGACTTACGGAATGTAATGTGGAAATGCAGGACATCTGATTTTCTGCTTCGGAGGGGCCGGCATGTCTTCCTGAACTACACAACCAGCCAACCTCGAAGAAAATGCTTGCTTTCAATAGGAAATAAATGGCGACCACCTTTATCGGGACGTCGAATATCCCTTTGATTAATACACCCGGGCAAAGCACTTTATACGCTACATACGGAAAGGAAAGACGCTTTGTCGGAAAAATTGGTGATTACTATTGACGAGGTTTATTTTCCCGGTTCCTAAGCTCCAGCCTGGGAACCGGTTATCTGTGCAATGACCGAAACGACTATCAATGCTATTTTTACTTATGTTTATCCGGCATGGAAGAGATTGTCCCATCCCATGTATCAACTTTGCATACTGCCTGATCAGTTTCCGGAAACCAGGTATGTGTCACGCATTTGGATTCTGTAAAGAACGAGAATCCATCTTTTCCCATAATATGGAGATCGCCAAAGAATGAGTTCTTGTGACCTGTAAAACCGAAAATTCCCAGAGGAACGGGAATCCCGACATTGATACCCACCATTCCGGCATCCGTGCGAGCGGCAAATTCACGGGCAAAATGTCCGTTTTGAGTATAAATCACCGACCCGTTGGCGAACCTGCTTTTATTCATTAAGGTTAAACCTTCTTCGAAGGAATCCACTCTCTTGATGCAGAGCACAGGACCGAATACCTCTTCGGCTCTGATGGTCATTTCCTCTGTAACATGATCAAAAATCGTGGGGGCCAGATAAAATCCATTCTCATAGCCGGGCACTACCGGATTGCGGCCGTCAACAATAAGTTCAGCTCCTTCTGCAATGCCTTTTTCAATCCAGTCGGTGATAAATTTCTTGTGACCGGCATTCATGATTGGGCCCATCCCTGTTGCAGGATCATAGGCCGGCCCCAGATTTAACTCGGCAATAAACTTTTTGAGATAACCGATGAGCTCATCGGCAATGCAATTTTCTACAACAACCACCGGACAGGCCATGCACCTGGCTCCAGCGCATCCACAATAGGCATTGATGATGCCTCTTGCTGTTCTTTCAAGCTTGGCATCCCG
>JAZDIK010000089.1:0-3668 GCA_043805145.1 Pseudomonadota bacterium
TCTGTTCCGGCGGATTGGGGCCGACGGCGGTGCAGTGATGATCCAAATGGTTCATGGCGTCGGCGATCCAGGTGGAAAGGTCCGGATGCAATTCCGTCTCATCGGCCGCCGTTTTCCAAATCTCAAGGGGACCGGCGTCAACGGTCTCACCAAGTCTTCGGAGCCAGCGGACCTTGAGGCAGTACATGGCGTCATTGACGGCAAACTGACGCAGGAGAGGCTTGACGGACGCCGGGCCGAAACCTTCCCCGATGATCCCGGACAGGGTCTCGTCCAGAGCCTTCAATTCGTCGATTCTGCCACGAAGGATGTCCCGCCGAGCCTCCTGTTCAGCGGATAGATTCCGACCAGAAGCATTCTCTAGGCCATGCAGTTCCATCTCGCAGCGTTTCTGAAGGGGGCCAAGATGCTGACTCCTAAGCTTCGGCAGGAGATCGCCGTCTACCCGGTGATAATAGAGCATCGCTTCAAAGGCCGATTCCTGTCGCCGATTGCCGTTTACCTGAGCGCTTGTCACATGCCAGGCGATGGGGCGCTTCTTGAACGGTGAGCAATGATGGCGGAAGAAATCCTTCCGGAGCCATTCCTTCAAGGGCTTCCCCATGACGTCGGCAAAGGCGTTTTCCTCCGAGGATACCCGTTCGTTTCCGCACTCGGCGGCGAGGCGTTCCCGCAGACGTTCATGGAGGGTGTGCTCGTCGGCGCCTTCCGTCAGGGGGATGATGCCGTCGCCGTCCGCCCACGCGGGGACGGCCTCTCCCGCTTCGATCTGCTTTGGCCAGAGGTGTCCAAGGAGGCGGAGGATCAGGACGGTGAAGCGGTCCTTCGTCAAACGCTGCTCCTCCGGTCGGCAGCGCCAACCATCCTTTTCAATCCCCTCTTTGAGGAGCCAGTAAACGGAGACCGGGTGGACCTCCAGTTTTTGGGAGAGCTCCTCCAGAAAGGTCTCCGCCGGGATTCGGATCCGGACGCCGACGGCGACTTGATCGCTTTCCTCCTCCTCGTCTCCCGCCTGGCCGCATTCTACCTCATCAGAATTCTCTCTTACCCCCGGCCCGGCCTCATAGAGACTGCGAAGGCGCTGCCTTAAATATGGAAGATCTTGGTCAATGCATTTTTTTGGGGTGAGTTTTGTTACAATATCATATGAGTCTATCTTTATTAGACTTTCAATACTGGAGAAAGTTGCATAATCTGTAACTAAATTATTATGTGCTGGACGTGGCTCAACGCAAAGAGACCAAAAATCATTTGCATTAATGTCCATAAGTGCTAACACGAGGTCGTCAATAATGGCTTCGATTGTATGTAATACCGAATATGCTTTCAAATCACTGTCTGTTATTGAAGTTATATAATCTCTCAGACTCTTCCAGCTTGAGTAATTTGCGTCGTTAGCAATTTGCGCTTGTTTCTTTTTTATTCGAGTTGATAGATCTCCAAGGATGGCAAGTTCATGCTCAATTTTTTGATTTCTTTTTATTGGAATCTTTAAAATATCGCTTATTTGAAAAACCATTGTGGGGTTGAATATAGACGCAATATATGATGAGTAACTGCTATTTAAGAAGGCGAGCCAAGTCCAAAGAGATCCTTCAGTTGTAAAGAATGTAGGCCCTTGCATATCATAGACACTGTTAGTGACATGGCGAAAGCTTATGCATTGGGTGGCTGTTGTCGAAAAGGTGATACCTTCGCGGAACCAAAAAACTTCCTGAGTTAATCTGGCAATATTATCATGCAAATAAAAAATACGTGTCGTTTTTCTCCAATCAATATATATGTCATCATGTCCTACCCATTTTTTATATGATCCGCCTTTTGTATAGTTAACCCATCTATTAGGGAAATTTCGTGCCTGTAAATCAATTTCCCATTCATATCGTAAAAATCTTTCATTATTTCCGGTTTTACTGCAATTAGCGTTTTCCAGCACATCTTTAGTAGTTATACATGTTTTATAAAGTAATTTAGATATATCTGGAGGAAGCCAGTAAAAGAAAGCACAACCAGGTAATTTGGGAATAATATCATAAGATATTGAAGATATTTTTTTTACGTTACTTTTTGAGCAAATATTTAACAGAAATTCATTTTTCAGATTAGTTGTTTCGATATGATTAACGCTCACCGCGTGAAGTTGATAATTGGGTAGAGGTCTCTGATTCCGTATTATAAAAAGCGCTGATTTTACAACCTCGCCCGAGATTTCGTTAAACGCATTTGAACCCAGATCTACTAAAAGAGATAGAAAATAATCTCCTGTAATAATCTTCCGCATTTCAGTGAAAGCTTTTAAATACAGCCATTTATTCATTGTTACCATTCCGACAAAACCGTTTTGCTTACACAAATTTAGAGCCCGCAATATAAAAGCGAGGTAAAGATCATTCTTACCGTATGTATAGTTTTCAGAAAGATAACATTTAATGGTTGTTCCCATTGTTCTTGCACTCATATAGGGCGGGTTTGTTGCCACCACGTCGTAGCGCCGGGAGAGGAAGTTGAAGAGGGATAACCCCTTGCCGGCCGCCTGGCCGAAGAAGCGGGTCGAAAGATCCGCCGAGGTCGTCTCGTCATGGAAGTGGGCCTTCAGGCGATCCAGGAGGCCGGTTTTCCAATCCTCATAGGATTCCACTCCCAGGGGAAGGCGCTGCTGTTCCGATTTCTCGAATTCCTTGAGCGGCAAGATTGTCTGATCCTGGCCGGTCTTTTCTTCATCATCGAGGGATTTCAGGAAGCGGAGCTCCTTCTCGACGGGTTCCTCGATCTGGAGGAGGGAGCCCAGTTCATCGGCGTGGGCGAGGCTCTCGAAGACCGTGGCGAGGGCGTTCCGGAGCGGCTTGTCGTCGGGATGTTTTTCGAGAAAGGCCGTGAGTCGGTCAGGACCGTTCGCCGGATGGATGTTCGCGGCTGTCAGGTTCATCCGCGTCGGCAAAAAATCGGACGCCTTTTCCTTGGCTTTCATGGCGAGGGCCAGGGCGGCGATCTGGACGGACCGCTCGTCGATGTCGATCCCGTAGAGGTTCTGGGTCAGGATCGTCTCGCAGATGTCGGACGGCGTCTTCAAATCCCCTTCTTCTTCATACATCGCGTAGAGAAGGTCGAAGGCTTCGAGAAGGAAATGGCCGGAGCCCGTGCAGGGGTCGAGGAAGGAGATCCGCCGGACCGGCTTTTGCGGCGCGGGTGCCCGGTCGGCGTTGCGGACGAAGTATTCCCAGGAGTCGCAAAGCCGGGATTCGGGATGCATGGCCATCCAGAGGGCGCCCAGGGAATTCTGGACAAGGAATTTGACCATGTAGGGCTCCGTGTAGAGCTGGGTAACGGGGATGATGTCGAGTTTTTCGATCTTTGCCCCCTTGACGGTGCGGACCCGGTCGAAGACCCGGTCCTTTTCTTCCGTGTTCCAGTACTGATAAGCCCAGCCCAGGGCGTCCGGGGCGGTAAAGAGCTCATCCGTGGCGGACAGAAGGCGGAGGCATGCCTTCAGGGCGGCGACGCCGGGCTTGAGGGTGATGGCCGGGGCCTGAGGGTCGAACAGAAGGGGAAGCTCCACGGCCCGTCGGGAGAATTCGTCGGCCAGGGCGGCATAGAGGCCGTCATCCTCACCGGCGCAGAGTTCCGGATTCTGCTGAGCCAGGCGGTGGTGCCGGAGGGAGCGGCCGCCG
>JAZDIK010000090.1:0-2874 GCA_043805145.1 Pseudomonadota bacterium
GGTGGTAGATATTAATGGGATGATCGAACGCGTGGGAGATTTTCCTGAGGATCCGGACGTCGCGCTTGGCGTCAGAGGCGGCGCCGAAGATGATCTTCTGAAAAAGGTCCGGGGTGATATAAGACGAACAGGAGAACGTGAGAGGGATCAGAATCAACGCATCATGAGATCACGCGATGCGCAATGGTTCATCGCCATGTTTTTTCTTAACAGACTTAACGGCATGTTTCACTACCTCATGCTTTTCATGAGAAGAAGTCTCAACCTTCTTCACAGCAGACGCACCCGACACCGAAGCAGTTCCCGTGACCGCCGACGTCTTAAATTGTGCCACCATGTTCTTCAAGACCTCTGCCTGAGCAGACATTTCCTCAGCGGACGCGGCAAGTTGCTCCGCCGAGGAAGCATTGGATTCCGTGATGGATGTATTCTGTTCCATTGCCGCCGCCTGTTCTTGTGTTGCGTTAGCCACCGACAGCAACTGATCGGCGACTTTCTTGACACTGTCGGTAATACCCTTAACAAGCTGTCCGGATTCTTTGGAGATAGTGACTCCATTCTCCACCTGCCTTAAATTTTCCTTAATAAGATTCTGGATCTCCTTGGCAGAAGTAGCGGAACGTTCTGCCAACTGACGAACTTCATCAGCAACAACAGCAAATCCTTTACCATGCTCACCAGCGCGGGCCGCTTCAATCGCCGCGTTCAAGGCGAGGAGATTGGTCTGGTCAGCAATGTCAGTAATCAATTCGACCGCCTCAGCCATCTGCTTGGATCCTTTTTCAATTCCTGTCATGGCCTCAACATTATTATCCATTGCCTGTCCGGCCTTCTGCGCATCCTGTGACATGCTTTGAGAAATGCGGTTGGAATTCTTCACATTCTCCGCATTAGACTGAACCGATGAAGAAAGCTCCTCAAATGATGCCGACTGCTGTTGTGCGCCGTCAGCGATTTGTTGAGCGCCGGAAGAAACCTCCTGCGTAGCTCCCTGAATCTGTTCAGCCGAAGACTTGATCTCAGCGATCATCCCTTCCATCTTCTCGATAAAAATATTAAACCATCCGGCTAGATCGCCAGTCTCATCCTTAGATTTTGAATCAATCCGCTTGGTTAAATCCCCTTCTCCTTGAGCAACATCTTTTAACATCGCCACAACCCCAACGATCGGAATTGTAATAGCCTTTGAAATAATTCCGGCCAGCAAAACAATCACAATGATCGCAATAATGCACAAGATCGCGATCATCGTTGTCTGAGCTTTGATGCTTGCGAACGCTTCCGCCTCGTCAATTTCCGCAATAATAGCCCACCGAACCCCCAAGACATCCAGCGGACCATACGCTGAAAGAACAGGATTACCATTATAGTCAATGATCACCTCCGCCCCAGTCTTCCCGGCCAGCGCCTGACGTGAAGCCACAGTATCAACCTTCCCCTTGTCTGGATTCGCAAATGACGCGACCATGCTATGATTCTTGGGATCCAGGAATGAATCGGAACGCATTAACTTGTCTGAACCGACCAAATATGTTTCTCCGGTCTTTCCCATTCCATCGCGCTGTTGCATGATCGCATTGATCCTGTCAATCGGCATCTGAAACGCCAACACGCCAACAAGTTCATTACCATCATAAATGGGAGAAGCAATAAATGACGCGGGCCCATTGTAAGACGGCGCATACGGTTCAAAATCTTCCAGAAAAGTGCTGCTTTTTTCCTTAGACTCCATAGCCTTCTTAACAGCCCTGCCAAGCCCAGTATCCTTATATGGCCCGGTAAATAACGACGTCGTAAAATCCACCTCTTTAAAGACAGTGTAGACAATATGTCCCGTCTTCGGCTCCACGATAAAAATGTCGTAGTAACCAAACTCCTGCAAATATTGCCTTAAAATCGGATGATACTTGGCATGCAGTTTGGAATAAGTCGTTCCGTCATCGGACGCATCAAGAGTCTCTTTCTTGCCGATATCGTGACGATTCTGAGCGATATACAATGTTTGAAGAATCAAGCCCGATTTATCAGCAGGAAACCACTTTGTCATATCTGCTTGAGATGCACCCGGGGTGTGGTCAACCTGATATTTATAACGCTCTTTCAAAGAAGCTTCATAGGCGGATTGCTTCTCTGCATACTTTCCACCGTATTCCGCTGGTATATCAAAAAAAGCCTTTGTTAATTCCTTGGAGGCCTGAGCTACCATGTCATCGTTGGATAGAGTTTTAGCCTGCGAATTTATGAAACCAAAATAACTGGAAATCTGCCCCTTCTTGATCTGCTGTACCGCTTCAAGCTTATCAAAAGATGCCCGTCTCAACTCAGCAGATGAACGGTTCAACATGACAACCGCTCCAACCGCTAAAGGGACTACTCCCATAAGCAGAAATGCTATTAAAAGCTTGTGGCCGATTTTCAGATTTTTTAAGCTCCCCATATTCATCTCCGTCGTTAGAGTTTTTTGTTCTCGCTTGATCATATTAATCAGATGAGGCCCACCCTTATGCGGCATTTCGATATCCTTACCATCAATCTACGTGCAATTTAAATTTCGTCAAAATCCCGCTGATTCTTGAACGCAAACAGCCCGTCGCGCTTCCTCGCCATTGGAAGCCGTTTCGGTCTGATACCCTGTCATTGGGGAAATCCCGGGACCCTCCTCCGCTAAAGCTGCGCAGGGCAGGCACATCACTTAATTCGGGGAGATAAGTTACGCGTCCCCCGAATTAAATCACTTCGCAGAGGAGGCCCTTGAGGTATTCGCCTTCGGGGTGGTAGATATTAATGGGATGATCGAACGCGTGGGAGATTTTCCTGAGGATCCGGACGTCGCGCTTGGCGTCAGAGGCGGCGCCGAAGATGATCTTCTGAAAA
>JAZDIK010000091.1:0-7278 GCA_043805145.1 Pseudomonadota bacterium
TCTTGTTTGGATCGTGGACTCATATTTATCCCTCCTTTGGGAAGGCGATGTTCGGTAACATCGAATTATGAGTCAACGATCCTTTTTCAAGACCTCCTCGGGTAACATTTTATTTGAGGCAATTCGAAAGTAAAGGCGTCTCTTGACATTGACGATAAGCAAGACTATCTTAAGGCCATCGAGATGACGCAACGCTTGGGACGCGATCTTTATCATAGTTCTCCGGGAAATGTACAAATAATAAGAATAAACGACGAGATGCTGCTGTGCCCGTCTGGAGTCCCTGATACCCTCAAGAGAAAATGTTCAATGATGTGACTCCAGTTAAAAGACAAGACGGCACAGGCGGCTCTCGTCTGTTTTTTTATGTGGATGTTCTGTAAAGATTCAAAGAAATAATAACAGGAGCTTTAAAATGGGAAAATCCATGTACAATTTCGGCAAGCAGGGGAAAGAAAAAGCAAGGCAGCAAAAACAGATGGATAAGGCGGCAAAGCGAATCATGGCCAAA
The DNA here is from genome assembly GCA_043805145.1 of Pseudomonadota bacterium. GTDB lineage: Bacteria > Desulfobacterota > Syntrophia > Syntrophales > Fen-1087 > JAPLJM01. The sequence continues at coordinate 512 of JAZDIK010000091.1, forward strand.
CAGCAGAAAGCCCATCTAAAAACGGGCACTCCGAACGCAGACTCGGATATGTCAGAGCCTGAACCGATGGAGAAGATCGATCATGTAAAATAGTTTTTGCTTTTTTACCTTGTTCTGATCCCGACTTTATGATATATGCCGCCGGCAAAGTGAGCAACCAGGATTATCTGTAGTAAAAAAACCCTCGTGATCACAATAATAAAAGCACGCAGAAGGGAGATTTTATGCCCCGCATAAAGTTTAATCAATTAACAAGAGAAATCGAGATGAAGGGTTCGGAATCCTTCATTGAATCGAATTTTGACAAGATCCAAGATCCACTGATCGAAAGTTTTAGAGTGAAAAAGAAGATGGCGGAGAGACAAGCAAGGAAAAGCCAGGAACCCATAGCAAATGTAAAAATGAAAGCATCTCAAGCAGGCGCAGAAATAAAGAAGCCTGAACGATCCAAGGCATCCCCGATATTATCAGCAACAAGCTCCTCCATGCCTGAATTTTCTCATGAATTAAAGGCGAAAAGGCCACCGCTCAGAAAATATATCCGGAAAGAGGGGGTGCCGGGCCATCAAAGAGTCGTGGTTGAAGTTGTCGAACAGAAACCGAGGGAGATTTCAATTGCATCACTGAAAGAGAAGTTTGGATTATCCGATTCCAAGATCGGTGGAATCATCCGAGATGCTGAAAAATTTGGTAAGATCAAAAGGGTTGTGAACGGATCATATGTGTGGTTATAAGGACGAGAAAATCAAAACCAATAAAACCAATTGACCGTGTTTTTCGACAATATTGTCCGGATGCCATGCAAAAAGCCTTCTCGGGTAACACCATATAATATCAAGGGTTATCAATAACAGTCCCTAAAGCTGCTGACAATTATTGCCGGAATATTCCTCATTCCCACGCTTGTCATTTCTCGGGAATCTGAGTTTGCTTCTATATTGCAAGCTGTTAAGCCACCTTACATGCTATTGGCATGCATCCTGTATTGCCTATATTTAAAGACAAACTGTCAGTTGAACGTAACGGGCACGGACAGCAGACGGTAAAGCAAACAGATTTTCATCATTTCCTCCTTTGCTGGGGGATCAGAGATGGTCCCCCAGCACCTCCTAAATCCGGCATGACCACATGGGGTGCAACAACTTTTGCGGTACGGCAATCACCTGCGCAGGCGGCCCGTCGTCGGGCGGATGGATGACCCAAGCCGTTCTCAGAGCTTGAACCGGTTCAGGGAACAAAAGCATGGATAAATCAAGAAGAAATATGATTCGATCAACGGTTATGATATAAGGAGCTTAGGAAAAAAGAGGAGGAGGGAGTCATGGCAAAAATAAGCATTCGGTGTCTGGTGTCATTATTTTTCATTGTGAGTATTTTGTTCACCAGTTTGTCTGTTCTTGCAGCCCCACCGGATAATTTCACGGCGACAATGGTCTCATCGGGAATGGAAATGCCCATGGCAAAAATGGGAACCAAGAGCCGTGTAGAAAATCCGGCCATGAAGGGTCTTGTGACCATCAATCTTGCGGATGCAAAAAAGATCATTATGCTGAACACCGTCAGCAAGACCTATTACGAGCAGCCGACCCAGGACCATCAGACGACTCCTGATGTATACGATCCTGATATTGTATTCGATAAAAAGAAAGCAGGGACCGACACCATCGACGGACACCCGTGTATCAGATATGATTCAACATTTTACCGGAAGAGTAAGCCTGAGGAAAAGTATAAAGCCACTCTCTGGGAGGCTCAAGATCTCAAGAATTTCAATATTCAAACGGAAATGACCGTCCCTGCGAACCCCAAATATCCGGGTTCCGGGGGCAAAATGGTCATGAAATTCAAAGACATCAAGTTAGGCGCGGCCACAGCCTCCATGTTCGAAGTTCCGCGGGATTACAAGAAGGTCAACAGCGTACAGGAAGTCATGGGCGCAGGCGGCATGGGAGATATTGGTGAAATGATGAAGAATATCCGAAAGGAACCGCGTCCGCCCAAACCATGACAGCAAAGAAAACCTTCCGTTGCCATGTTGTCCGAATGATACCGGTTGCGTTCCGTATAGGGGAAGGGGGGGCGATTGCATGTCAGGTTGAACTGCAACGGAAGGCCGGCGGCAACGCCATGATCGGCAGGGAGCTCTATCCGCTGTTGCGAAAGGCGGGTTTCAGCTCGATTCGCGTCTCTCCGCGAATGGTTTACGCCGACGGCAGCAGGCCCGGGCTGGTCGAAGGCTTCACCAAAAAGACGTTCACCGCCATGATCGAGGGCGTCCGTGAATCCGCCATCCGGTCAGGCAGGATCGAAGAGCCGATTTTTGATCGGGGGATCAGGGGCCTCTACCGGACGGCAGAGCCGGATGGGGTATTCTGTTACACCCTTTTCAAGGCCGTCGGTGCTGCAAATGTCATCAGCGCGGATTCCATTGCCGATCCATGCACTGCCTAACGCGTGAAAAGGCTGCTACGGGGAACACATCTTCACCGGTGCGGTATCCGGGAAAGCCAATCTGCCCGACATGATGCGGCGGGTGGAATGCCGGTTAGGGCATGTCAAATTGGCGCTTATGCCGAAGATGGTGCAGCAATGTTCAACGCCGCCCTCATTAACGATCCTTTCGGAGATCCTGGGGTTTACGTGGAGTGCAAGTACCGCCGGGAGGCCATCCTTTTTGATCTTGGCGATCTGCATCTCCTTCCGCCCCGCAAACTCCTCAAGATAGATTACATCTTTGTGTCTCACACCCACATGGACCACTTTATCGGTTTTGACCATTTGCTTAGGCTGTGTCTGGGCCGGGACAAGCACCTGCACCTATACGGCCCGCCGGGGTTTCTCAAGCACCTGGAGCACAAACTGATGGCCTACGCTTGGAATCTCGTGGAAAACTATACGAACGATTTTGAGGTCATCGCGACGGAGGTCCATCCGCATGCTCTGACCACGAAGCGCTATTGCTGCCGGACGGCTTTCCAGCCGGAGACCCTTGAGGAATGCCGTACTTTTGACGACATCCTCTTGGAGACACGTTTCTTCACCGTGCGAGGCGCCTTTCTCGACCACCTCATCCCCTGCCTTGCCTTTCGCTTCGAGGAGCGGCAACGGTTCAACATCCTGAAGACGGTTCTGAAGGAAATGGGCCTGCCCACAGGCGTCTGGCTGATGACCTTGAAAGAACATCTCGTAAACGGCGACACCGACGAGACGCCTGTACGGATCCGGTCCAGAGATCAACTGGGCAATGTCGGGGAAAGGTGGCTTCCCCTGGGCGCACTGAAACATGTCGTAAAGGTGAGTCCCGGCCTGCGGATCGGTTACGTTACCGACGCGATCCATAATCGGGAAAATTGCGCCGCTATTCTTGAACTGGCCGATCATGCCGATCTGCTCTTTATCGAAACGACCTTTCTTCAGGATCATATGGAAACGGCAGCAAGGAAATATCACCTCACCGCCCAGCAGGCGGGCACGCTGGCGAGACGGGCACATGTGAAACGGATGGTCCCCTTTCACTTTTCACCGAAATATAAAATGACGCCACATGTCCTGGCCGAAGAAGCCATGAAGGCGTTCCGAGGGTATCCAGTGTGATGCCCTTGAAGAGTGGGGTTTTTCGGGTCAGGCCATGACAAGAAAAAACCGACATGAATTCAAAGAATCAGCGGAGCAGAGCGAAGCTAAAATGAAAGCGGCTATCGCAGTAATGTTAATAATACCATACTGATAAGTCAGTTCAGTGCGCCGAACTGACTTAAAAACGAGTATGAAACAAACGCGCTTACCGAATACGAATGCGCAGCAGGAAGGACTGCAAGTGTTCAGTGCGGCTGATCATGCCAAATCAATGAATCCCGCTTGAAGTGCGCTGTCTTTTCGAATTCGTTGATTGACTGATATTGAAAAGTATTTAATCTTATTCACAGTGGTGGCTCTCTCCCCGTATGAAACAGGGAATTGAGCCTACTGGATGTGACTGTCCCTTCATTGAATTGCCGCCGTTAAATATTTGGAAATGAGGTAGAGTATGTTGAAAGGCGACGAGATTCTCGATTTCCTCAAACAACAAAGACAAGAGATCGAAGCACGGTTTTCGGTGAAGCGTATCGGCTTATTCGGGTCTGTCCTTCGCGGTTCCGCCAGTGACAGGAGCGACGTGGACATTCTGGTCGAGCTTACTCATCCCACTTTCGACCCGTATATGGATCTGAAGTTCTTCCTCGAAGATAAACTGGGAAGGCCCGTAGACCTCGTTTTGGCCGATTCCTTGAAGCCCCGTCTCAAGCCAATTATCACCCCGAGATCGCCTATGCTTAGAGATTTCCGGTTTATCTCGATGATATTTTAGTAGCCATCATCCGGAACCTTGAGATTATCAGTGAGGCCGCAGGAAAACTGCCTGAGCAAATGCAAAAGGATGTTTCACGGGCACCGCTGAGCGCTATTTGGCCCGTCTCTCCCCTGCCGGACCGGCTGGAAACACTCCTGCTGCGAAGTCGCATTAATGCATTAACACTACTTATCTAAAGGAATATTGCCCGTTTAGCGACACCTTTCGACCAGTTCATCGAGGCTCTCCACCACCGTGACGCCGGCCTCCCGGAGGCTTCTGATTTTGGAATCCGCCGTTCCGAAGCCGGCACAGATCATGGCGCCGGCATGACCCATCCGCTTTTCCGGCGGTGCCGTGGCGCCGGCGATGAAGGCGATCACCTTCTTGGGATAGGGGCGCTCCCGGAGGTGGCGGGCGGCCAGTTCCTCGCCCGCGCCGCCGATCTCGCCGACCAGGATCACCGTCCCGGTTTCGGGATCGTCGCGGAAAAGTTCGAGCAGATCCGAAAAGTCCGTCCCCTTCACCATGTCGCCGCCGATGCAGACGCAGGTGGACTGGCCGATACCCCGGTAGGTCAGGTTGGAGGCGATCTCGTGGGTGAGCGTCCCGCTTCGGGAAATGATGCCCACGGAACCCTCCCCATAGATGAAGCCGGGCATGATCCCCACCTTGCTCTTGCCGGGGCTGATCACGCCGATGGTGTTGGGGCCGATGACGCGGGCGCCCCTTTTTCGGGCCAGGCCCCGGATTTTCAGGGCATCGTGCAGGGGAACGAATTCAGTGATGACGACCACCAGCGGCACACCGTTTTCAATGGCGTCGCGGGCGGCCGCAAGCACGCCGAAGGGTGGCACGACGATCATCGAGGCATCGACGGGCGTCCGGGCCATCGCCCGGGCCACCCTGTCATAGACAGGCACGCCGTGAACCCGGTCTCCCTCCCGGCCCGGGGTCACGCCGCCGACGACCCGGACGCCATATTCCAGAAGTTTCAGTGTATGGTACTGTCCCTGTTTTCCCGTTGCCCCCTGGACGATTACGCGGGTCTCGCCGTTAACCAGTATGGCCACTTCCACGGTCTCCTTTTTCCTTCAATTTTGCCATGAGCAGCACCACCGCCTCTTCCGTGGTACCGAACTTGACGAGCGGAACCCCTCGATCCTCCAAGATCTCCCAGCCCTCATCCTGGGAGTGACCGCGCATCTTGACGACGATCGTCTGAGGGGGATGGAACGCGTCGATTACCTGGACGATCCCCTTTGCCATGCTCCGGCAGTTGTTGATGCCGCCGAAGAGGTTGAGGAGAACTCCCTCCACACCAGGGGTCTTGAGGACGATCCGGAGCGCGGCAGCTGTCTTTTCCTCGGTGGCGTTTCCGCCCAGGTCGAGGAAGTTGGCCGGCGCGCCGCCGTGAAGGACGATCATATCCATGGAGGCCATCCCGAGACCGGCGCCTCCGGAAACGAGACCGATATTGCCTTCTTCCATGCGTACATAGGCGATGTCTTCGGCTTTGGCCTCCGCTTCGAGAGGATCGCCCGAGCGTTCCGTTCGGACGAAGGAAGCTGCCTCTTTCACACGCCCCAGGGCGGAATCGTCGATCTCCAGTTTGGCGTCCGCGGCAATCACACGGCCCTGCGCATCGATGATGAGCGGATTGATTTCGGCGGTGACGGCCTCGTACCGGAAATAGGCCCTGATGAGATTCCCAACTGCACCGGCGACGCCGGACATATCCCCGCCCTGGAGTCCCGCTGCCCGGAGCAGGCCTGCGATCTGAGGCGGACCGGGCAGGTTGAGGGGATCGAGCGGCAGGCGGTGGAGTTTCCCGGGCATGGTGCGGGCCGCGGCCTCGATATCCATTCCCCCGGCTGCCGAGACCAGCAACTGCGGCAGAAGCGTCAGGGAGTCCAACGTGATTCCGGCATAAATTTCCCGAACACTGATGAGCCGCTCTTCGATGAGGAGTTTTTCCACCTTTTCGCTGCCGATCGAAAGGGCAAAGAGCGCCTCCGCTTCCCGGAGCAGTTCGTCGATGCCGGCGGCAAAACGGATGCCGCCGGCCTTGCCGCGACCTCCCCGGAGCACCTGGCTTTTGAGGACCACCGGATAGCCCAAATTCGCGGCAACCGCAACGGCTTCCGCCGGAGTGGCCGCCACGCATCCTTTCGGGACGGCAATACCGGCCCCGGCCAGAAGGGTTTTGCCCTCGTATTCATAGAGTTTCATGGGTATCCCCGCTGCTGAGATAGGCCTTGGAAACGATCCGTTAGATTATCATTCCACCAAATCAAAAATAAGGTTCATCCGACTAAAGCGTACTTCGTTGTATGAAGGGCCATGATTTTGAGTTTGAAGAACTCCATGTCCCTGAAGCCATAGGCCATTCGTTTCATGGTTTTGATTTTGTTGTTCGTGCCTTCCAAAGGTCCCG
>JAZDIK010000092.1:0-2537 GCA_043805145.1 Pseudomonadota bacterium
CCCGGCGCCTCGCAGGCTTTCGTCACCGGCGGATGAATCAGAACGATGCCTTTCTCCTGCCTGTTTTCCCGGTTCATCCCGTCTTTGCTCCTCCGAAATTGCGTTCCTGGACCTTTGAAAAATGCCCCTACTTTGTCATTCCCGCGCAGGCGGGAATGACAACTTAAACCATATGCGGAGAAATTCAAAGGTCTCGTTCCAGCAATGCGGCCACGTTAACCGATAGGAGATGGTTTTTCAAGGACCCTGATCGCGACCAACCTGCCCCTCCCCCCTCCCTATAAGCGCTAACTTAATCAGATCATTCATTGAAATCCCCCTTTTCCAAAAGTGGGGATGGATTTATGTGAGCGTTTATGCCCTCCCCCCCTCCTCTATTTCTCGTAACTGCTCAGGTAGATAGGCTGTAGGCTAAACAGCTTAAGACTGACTGCGTGAGTAGTCGCTATTTCTCATTGATTTTTCTAGAAATCCGGCTATAGAATGTCCGGAAACGAACAGAGGGTGCCGATCCGTGAAAAGAAGGATGACCGTCATCATTGCGGCCTGCCGGAGGCGATCTATATCCTCCAGCGGATAGCCGGGGCGCGGCGATAAAACGGCTGCCGGCAACCGGGGAGGGAGAGAGCGCCTTCAGAAAAGGAGACGAAACACCATGTCGAACCGCCCAAAGAGACCATTCATGATAAAGATGATTCCCGTCCTGCTGGCCCTCCTCTGGGTCCTCTCCCCCGGATGGGCCGAAGCGGCGGCGTCCGTCCCGGATAGGCCGTTCGGCATCGCCCTCATTGGCGACCCCCACCTCCCCGGAAAGAACCTCCCGACCAAGGAAGAGGTCATCCGGACGATCGACGGCTGGGACGACATCGACCGGGTTGTCGTCCTGGGGGACATCTGCAAGGAGACAGGCACGGCCGCAGAATACGCCGTCGCGAAGAAATTCTTCGGCAGCCTCCATCAACCGACCCGCCTCATCGCGGGCAATCACGACTACATCTACGAGGACGAGATGAACAGCGAGGGTCGGAAGGTGAAGGCCTCCCCAACGATCCGCCGGATGAAGCTGGCGCGGTTTGCCGAAACTTTCGGGATGAAGGCGGTTTACGGCGAGGAGCGGCTTGGGAACTACCTTCTCATTTATCTCTCCACAGATGATCTGGAAACCGGTCATCTGGCGCAACTCTCGGAAGACCGGGTCGCCTGGCTCAGCGCCGTGCTCAGCCGCAACCGGAATCTGCCGACGATCATCTTCTTTCATGCGCCGCTCGCCGGAACACTGAAAACCTACAATGAACGCGTCAACACGCCCAGCTTCGTCGCCCAGCCGGCCATCAGGCTCCATGGTCTGATCCGGGAGAACCCCCAGATCTTCCTCTGGGTATCCGGACACCTGCACGTCCCGGCCACGAACGAGAGCTACAGCTCCCCCGTCAACGTCTACGAAAAGCAGGTGACGGTCATCCACAACGCCGACCTGGAACGGAAAAGGCCCTGGACGAACGTCCTTTACCTCTACCCCGAGAGGGTCGTCGTCCGGACTTACGATCACTGGCAGAAAAGCTGGCGGCCCGATCTGGAGCGGACGATCCGCAACACGGCATTCCCGGACCGTTGAGACTTCCTTGATGAAATATTCGCCAGTTTTGCTCCGGCGCCCGACTTCAGTTGATATTTTCTATTGACATTTTTATTTTCCTTGATAAACAGTTGAACATCAGTTATTAGAAGCATATAATTAAGCTGGTATACAACTCGCCGTAAAGGTTGGCGCCACTGTTGGCGGTCGTTAATAATCTAAACTAGAAGGAGGGGGACAGGATGAACAAGACAGATTTGGTTGATGCGGTCGCAAAAGTCGTGGGAAAGAAGAAAACAGCGGAAGAAGCAGTCAGTTGTGTCCTGGATTCGATCACGGGGTCTCTGAAAAAGGGAGATAAGGTTACTCTCATTGGTTTCGGCACATTTTCAGTTGCCAAGCGGGCCGCAAGAACAGGAAGAAATCCTCAGACCGGCAAAGCAATAAAAATTAAGGCAAAAAAAAGTTCCAAAATTTGTGGCTGGCAAGAAACTGAAAGATGCGGTGGCGAAGTAAACTATGAAAGGGCTTTTGACTGATGCGGAGTTGAAAGCCCTTTTATAATGACCTGTGACTTTTTTCAAAGGAGACGATATGGAAAAAACATCACGTATCAGATTCAATCCGGTCACGAAGGAAGTCGAAATTGAAGGATCTGAAGCATTCGTTAAAACCTATTTCAACAAGCTGCAAAAGATGATTTCAGGCGCTCAAGAGGTCATAGCAGAAAAAGTTAAGAAAATTCCTCCGGCGCCAAAAGCTAAAAAGGCGCCCAAGGCTGTAAAGGCCCGTGCTCCGAAAAAGGCCAAAAAAGCCCCAAAGAGGGAACCAGGTGTAAAAAAACCAACCAATATCAGCACCATCGTCGCGCTCGTTCAGGGTAGTGCAGAAGGAATTTCGACAACTGAGTTAAAGGAAAAGACCGGGTTGACTGAACGGCAGATCTGGAGCATCGTTAATC
>JAZDIK010000093.1:0-46910 GCA_043805145.1 Pseudomonadota bacterium
GGAAGCGATACCTCGAGCAGATAGGCGGAATGGGACTTAAAGACGACGCATTGGAAAAAGTGCTGTTCGGAAACGCCAAACGGATCTTTAATCTGTAAGAAAATATCCCGGTGGGGGTCAGTCCGGCAGACCCCCACCCCCCCCTCTGCACCTTTTCAATAATGCTTCCGCCACTGCTTCAGGGTGACTGTGAATGGTTTCCCAATCAATGTGAGAAGCTTCAGGTTGAGGCTCAGGATATTTGAAGAAAGATGAGGACATGTATGCCCGAAAGATGAGATCGCTCACGATGGGTACGATCATATCACGTGCTACTAACACAATTGAAAATTTTGGGGTTGACATCACTTTGATTTTGTTTTAGCGTTAACTAACTTTTTTTGGACGATCATGAGAATGACTTCGATGGGAATAAGAAGAGCACTGAATCTGGAAAGCTTCTTGGGGTTATTGTGCCTCTCTCTTCTTTTGGTGGGATTAAACCCATCGCCCGTCGTTTTTAGGAAAGTGTAGTACCGTAAAAAAATTGTATCCTAAAGGCCATGGGTTGAAAATCCATGGCCTTTTTGTTTATTATGCGGATATCAACGTAATCCCGACGGATGATCTGAAAAATACAAACAGGGGGAGACAGTAATATGCACGAAGTGATCTGGCACGGCAGAGGAGGGCAGGGGGTGGTCATTGCGGCGCAAATCCTGGCCGAGGCCGCCTATCTGGAAGGATTCAAGGGTGTGACGTCGGCGCCTACGTTCGGTCCTGAAAGGCGCGGCGCGCCGCTGACGGCTTCCACGCGCATCGCAGACAACCCGATTCGGACCTTTTCACAGACGGAACTGGCCGACATCGCCGTCGTCCTCGATGACAGCCTCTTCGGCGTCGTGGACATCCTGGGCAGGGTACGCAAGGGGGGACTCATGATCATCAATACGGTCCAGCCGCCGGAAAATTTCAAGATCGGCGACGCGTTCGGACTGGCCACGGTGGATGCCGCCGCCGTCGCCCTCAAGCAACATCTGATCAAGGAAGGGGCGCCGGTGGTCAATACGCCCATGCTGGGCGCCTTCGCCCGGGCCGCCGGCATGGTATCACTGGAAAATCTGGAAAAGGCCCTTCGGGGTAAATTATCCCGCGAAGCGGTCCTCAAGAATTATGCGGCGGTGAATGCCGCCTATGATGAGACTCTCATCCGGAAGAATTAGGGTTTCTTAAGGGTACAAGGAGCGTTTTTATGGAAGAACGAAAAGACGACAATATCTCGGCCATGGGCACCGTCGCCATCGGCGAGGCCGGAAAAACAGGCGATTGGCGGAGCCTCCGCCCGGTCATTGACCGAAAAAAATGCATCCCAACCATGAAAAACAAGCCGGCCTGCTATCTTTGTTGGCTCTACTGCCCGGAAGGGGTCGTGAAGGCCGGCATCGAAGTGGAAATCGATCTGGAATACTGCAAGGGGTGCGGCATCTGCGCGGAGGAATGCCCGCCCCGGGCCATCAGTATGATCAGGGAGGACAAGAGACATGGGTAATGTCCAGATTATCACCGGCAATCAGGCGGCCGCGCTCGCAGCGAAGCTCTGCCGTGTGGAAGTGGTGGCGGCCTATCCCATCACGCCGCAGTCGCAACTGTCCGAAATCCTGTCGAGCTATGTGGAAAGCGGGGAGTTGAAGGCCGAATACGTCCGGGTGGAAGGGGAGCATACCGCGCTGACAGTCTGCATCTCGGCATCCACCGTCGGCGCCCGAGACTTAACCGCTACAAGCGCCAACGGCCTGCTTTACATGCACGAGCAGCTCCACTGGGCGGCCGGGTCGCGCCTGCCCATCGTCATGTGCTGCGTCAACCGCGGCGTCGGCGCCCCCTGGACGATATTCAATGACCAGCAGGATTCATTGGCCCAGCGTGATACGGGATGGATACAGATCTACTGCCGCAACAATCAGGAGATCATCGATACGGTTATTCAGGCCTACCGGATCGCCGAGTCTGTCTATTGCCCCGTCATGGTCTGTTACGACGGGTTCGTCCTGTCCCATACGATGATGCCCGTAGATGTTCCCGACGCCGCCGGTGTCAGGGCCTTCCTGCCGCCGTACCGGCCGCATACGATCCTGTCGCCCGATAATCCGATGAATCTCAACCCTGTTCTCTTCCCGGGACAGCGCCGGGACAGCGAAGGCGTCCTGCGGGACGGCTATATGGAAATGCGCTACAAGCTGCAGGCGTCGCTGGAGAAGGCTCCTGAGACGATCCGCACCGTCAATGCCGCCTTTGCCGAAGCCTTTGGGCGGGATCACGGCGGGATGCTCTGGGAGTACCGGACGGATGATGCGGACCTGATCCTTGCCGGGATGGGATCGATCGCCAGCGAAGCGACAGTCGCCGCAGATCGCCTGCGTGAAGAGGGGATCAATGCGGGCGTCGTCGGGATCCGCTCTTACCGGCCTTTCCCGAAGGCAGACGTCCGCAACGCCTTCCGCAACGCCAAGGGGATCGTGATCTTCGAAAAGAGCATCAGCTATGGCTATGAAGGCGGCCTGTGCTCCGACCTCAAGGCGGCATTTTACGGGACGGCCATCAAGGCGCCCATCCATAATTATATCGCCGGACTGGGCGGCCGGGACGTCAAGGCCCGCGAACTGGCCGAAGCGGCGAAAGATTCCCTGTCCGGATTTGAGAAGGGAATGGTGGAACCACAAACAACATGGCTCAATACGACGACGGGGTGATGATATGCCGGAAAATCTCTTCAAACTCAACGCAAAGGAATATATTCTGCCCGGAACCCGGGCCTGTCAGGGCTGCGGCCTATCCCTGGGTTATCGTTTTGCATTAAAGGCGCTGCGCGAAAACACGATCGTGACGCTGCCCGCCTGTTGTCTATGCGTCCTGCACGGGCTCTACCCGAGCACGCCGGTCATGATCCCCTGCCTGAACAACTCTTTCGCGAGTACGGCGGCGTCCGCAGCGGGGATTGTCGCGGGGCTTCAGGCCCTCAACAAGACCGATACCACCGTGATGGCCGTCGCCGGCGACGGCGGGACCTTCGATATGGGCGTTCAGGCCTTAAGCGGGGCGGCGGAGCGCGGCACGGACTTTATCTATCTGTGTTATGACAACGAAGGCTACATGAATACGGGCACCCAGCGCTCCAGCGCCACGCCCATGGGGGCGATTACGTCTACAACCCCGATCTTAACCAAGCAGCAGCACAAGAAGGACTTCATCAAGATCATGGAAGCGCACGACCTGCCTTACCTGGCCACGGTATCGCCATCTTATCCCATCGATCTTTATGACAAGTTTGTCAAAGCCAAGAAGATCAAGGGAACGCGTTACATTCATATGTATGTCCCCTGCCCGCCCGGCTGGGGCTTTGCGACCAAGGATACGATCAAGACGGGGAAGCTGGCGGTGGAAACCGGGGTGGTCGTCCTGTTTGAAATCGAAAACGGGAAATTCCGCTTCACGGGCCGCAGTAAAATCCTGGCCGAACGCGGCAACCGCCTGCCCGTTATCAACTACCTCGAAAAGCAGGGCCGCTTCCGGAAGATGAATATCGAGCAACTGAACCAGCAGCAGGCCTGGGTGGATGCCAAGTGGCAGGAGTATCTGAGGCGGGCGGAGGCATAGAGATTATTGCACGTGTCGGTTCAGGAGCACGTTTCTGATTAAGGCAGCATACCTCTGGGAGGCGCCGCTGTTGGCGGCTACGACCTGGCCGGCAGCCTGCCCTTTGCTTGCCAGTACTTCCGGACTTCGCAGCAGTTCAAGCATTTTATCCGCAAGCTCCGGGCCGTCGTTAACGGGAATCCCGGCCCCGGCCGCTTCGAGCAGGATCTTTTCATCGCGGAAATCCTCCATGGATGGCCCGTAAAAGACGACCTTGCCCCAGGCGGCGGGCTCCAGAATGTTCTGCCCGCCTTTGGGGACCAGCGATCCTCCACAATAGACGACCGTCGCCAAGCTGTAAACCTTAAAAAGTTCTCCGATCCTGTTCACCACCAGGACCTTTTCATCCTGCATAGTCCGGCCTTGGTCGATTTGCGTCAAGGCGAGGCTGTCAAAACCGGCTTGCCGGACAAGGTTCGTCACTTTCCCGGCCCGTTCAACGTGGCGTGGCACAAGGATCAGCCTGAAATCGGGATAGATCGCCAGCAGCTTCCGAAAAACATCCAGAATCACGGTCTCCTCACCTTCATGGGTGCTTCCGGCCACGAGCACGCGTTTCGCTACGGCCATGTTCAGGCGGGAGACTGTTTCCTCCCTGAGGGCGGGAGAAACTTTTGCCGCCAGGCCGTCATATTTGGCATTCCCGAGGACATGAATCTTTTCCGGGGCCATACCGATGGTCCGTGCGTACCCGGCGTCGATTTCCGAGATGACGCCCATCTTATCGATACCCCTGAGGATCCCCTTCCAGAAGAAGCGGGTGTGGTAATATTTATTGAAGGAACGCGGAGAGAGGCGCCCGTTGACCATAACGACCTTGATCCCCTGCCCCCGGCAGGCCTGCAGAAAGTTAGGCCAGAGCTCGGTTTCCGTTAGTACAAAAATATCCGGACGGACCATGCGGATTAGTTTTCGAACAACAAAAGGAATGTCAAGGGGATAATAGATAATGACTGTTGCCTCTGGAACGAGTCGGCGGGCCATGTCCTGGCCGGTCTCAGTGCCCGTGGACAGAACCAGGCAGGCGCCGGGAAAATCCGCGCGCAGGGCGGCTATAATCGGCGCAGCGGCGGTGACTTCCCCCACGGATACGGCGTGCATCCAAATGCGCGGCGTTCCCTGCATACCTTCGTAGAGATCCCGCCGGTTAAAACCAAACTTCGGTCCTATGCTATGCCGGTATTTGCCCGTAAGCAGGACTTTCGCGCCGTAGTATGGAACAGCCAGTGCAGCCACAAGCGTCAACAGGATGTTATAGAGAACCAACATCAACAAACCTCGATTTTACAATATGGTTCTGTTGACACCCCGACGACAATCGTGTATGGAAGAGCCATGAAAATTATCGCCCCCTCTATCCTTTCCGCTGACTTCAGCAAGCTTGGTGAGGAAATTGCCGCAGTCGAAGCGGCCGGCGCCGACTGGATTCACATCGATGTCATGGACGGCCATTTCGTCCCGAACATCACAGTCGGACCCGCTGTGGTCAAGTCCCTGCGGAAGCTGACCCGGCTTCCCTTCGACGTGCATCTGATGATCAGGCACCCCGAACAGTTTCTGGAGGATTTTGCGGAAGCGGGCAGCGACATAATTACCATCCATGTGGAGGCGGCAAACCACCTGCATCGCACTGTTTGCCGCATCCGGGAATTGGGACCCAAGGCTGGCGTCTCTTTAAATCCCGCCACGCCGCTGTCGCTGATTGATTCTATCCTCGCAGATATTGACTTGCTACTCATTATGACCGTCAACCCCGGCTTCGGTGGCCAGCAGTTTATCGGGACAATGCTGCCTAAAATCCGGCAGGCCCGCGAACGCATCGATCAGAAGGCCTCTTCCGTTATCCTCGAAGTGGATGGCGGCGTCACGTTGGTAAACATGCCGTCCATTCTTGACGCCGGAGCGGATGCGCTCGTCGCCGGCGCCGCTGTTTTCGGCAGTGGCGATTACGCCGCCACAATCGGCAAGATGAAAACCCTCATGAGCAGGGTTGGACAGCAATTTCCCCGAGCCCCGAATTGACCGTCAGATTGTTTTCGCTATCTTGCCCGCCTGTCTTTTTTAAGCCTTTTTATTATGCCTGCAAGGTGCGGCCGATGGTCAGGATTTCCGCTTCCTTCGTTCCTTCATACAGCTCGAGGATCTTGGCGTCGCGGTACCACTTCTGAACGGCGTATTCGTCGATATATCCGTAGCCGCCGTGAAGCTCCACGGCATTGTTGGCGCAGAAGACCGCTGCCTGCCCGCTGTAGAATTTCGCCATCGCGGCCAGGTGATAATCGGGCCTGCCCACGTCGATCAGCCAAGCCGACTTGTAAACCAGGCCCCGCAGAGCTTCGATCATGATGGCCATCTCCGTGAGCTTCTTCTGCGTGAGCTGAAACGCGCCCAGAGGCGACCCAAAGGCCGTTCGCTCCTTGATATATTTGATGCTCGTCTCCAGGCAGGCTTCCGACAGGCCCAGTCCCTGCCCGGCCACCATGACGCGCGTCGTGTTGAAAAAGTGCATCAACTGGATGAAGCCGCGGCCTTCCTTGCCCACGAGATTGCTCTGGGGCACGCGCACATCCTCCAAGGCGATCTCCGCCGTGTCACTGGAGCGGATGCCGAGCTTCCCGCGAATCTTGTTGCGCGTGACGCCCCTGGCATCGGCAGGAATGATGATGAGACTGAAACTGTTGTGTTTTTTCTCCTCCGGGTTCGTGATGCATTGCGTGACCATGAAGTCGCAGACCGTCCCGTTGGTGATGAACATCTTGTTGCCGTTGATGACATAGTCGCCGCCGTCTTTGACCGCGCGGGTCTTGTATCCGGCAACGTCGGTTCCCGCGTTGGGTTCCGTGAAGGATCCGGCGCTGACCCACTCGCCCCGGCACACCGGGGGCAGATAGGTCTTCTTCTGCTCTTCCGACCCGTACTGAAAGATGGACTCACACCCGAAAGTGGCCGCCACAATGTTCAAGCCGATTCCCATATCAACCTTGGACAATTCCTCGGTGATGATGGTGTTGCCCAGAATGCCGGCTCCGGCGCCGCCGTACTCCTCGGGAATCCAGGCGCCCACCAGGCCGTTCTCGGCGGCCTTCCTGCGAGTCTCGGGCGTGTACTTTTCGTGCTCGTCGCACTCCTTCGAAAGCGGCGTAAACTCCGCCACGGCAAACTTGTACGCCATGTCCTTCAACATCTTCAGTTCTTCCGTCAAATCAAAGTCCATATCCTTAGTTCCTCCGTCATGCTTATTAAGAGCTTGTCCGGTGCCTCATTTCGTGTAATCGTAAACGCCCTTGCCGACCTTGCGCCCGTAGCGGCCGGCCCGGACCAGTTTCTTCAACAGCGGAGCCGGACGGTATTTGTCACCCAATTCCCGGTTCATGCCCTCCATGATCCGCAGCAGCGTCTCGTTTCCCACGAGATCCGACAACGCCAGCGGTCCCATGGGATGATTGCAGCCCAGAACCATTCCCTTGTCGATGTCCTCCGCCGTGGCAACCCCTTCACCCAGCGCGAAGAAAGCCTCGTTGAGCATGGTGCAGAGAATGCGGTTGACCGCAAAAGCCGGGGCCTCATTGACGATGATGACTTCCTTGCCGATGGTCTTCCCCCAGGCCTTGGCAATCTCGAGGGTTTCATCGGAGGTCTCGTGCCCGCGGATGATTTCCAGCAGGCGCATGACCGGCACGGGATTGAAGAAATGGGTCCCGATAAACTTGCCTGGCCGCTTTGTGATGGATGCCATTTCAGTAACGCTCAGGCCGGAGGTGTTTGTGAAAAACAGGCAATGTTCCGGGACAATCTGCTCGAGTTCCGTATAGACCTTTTTCTTGACTTCCATGACTTCGACGACGACTTCCACCACCACATCGGCACCCGTCGCGGCTTCCTTCAAATCCACGGTCGGCTTGATGCGGCCGAGAATCGCGTCCATGTCGGCCTGCGTCCGCTTGCCCTTCTCCACATCCCGCGCGAGATTCTTCGTGATCGTTTTCACGCCCCCGTCGATGAAGCGCTGCTCGATGTCCCGCATGGTTACCTGATAGCCTGCCTGCGCGCAGAGCTGCGCGATGCCGTTGCCCATAAGCCCTGCGCCCAAAACACAAATCTTCTTGATCTCCATAATGTTTTCTCTCCTCCTTTTATTTTTTCCTGTCCTTGACTATCAGGCAAAGACAGAGCGTTGTATCTTTGAAATCAATATTGACTCCAGAGTCAATGTTGATTTGTCATATAACATATCAGTGACATTCTGACAATTGATTCCTTGGGAAAATTATCGTAGAAGGGGAATCGGACGGTGGGATACTTTTGCATGCATATTCTTATTGATGGATACAATCTGATTCGCCAGTCCGGGGTCTTCAGGCGTTATGACCGGATGAGCCTTGAAGCGGGGCGCAATGCCCTGATGCACAGCCTTGCCGCCTACAAAAGGCAGACGGGACACCGCGTGACGGTCGTTTTTGACGCCCGCGAAGGCGGCTTTCTCACGGAAGAGCGCGATCGTTACGGCGGGGTCCATTGCCTGTACTCCCGCAAGGGTGAAACAGCCGATGATCTCATCAAACATATGATCGAAGGAAGAAAAGAAGAATTCGTTATGGTCACCTCGGATCGGGACATTGCCGATTTTGCCTCCCGCCGGGGCGTCGCTGCCATTGCCTCGCCGGTTTTTGAGTCCCGGTTGCAAAACGCCGAAGCCGAGCGGAACGAGGATAGGCACTTCGAAAAGGACGAGCCGGACGAAGAAGGACGGAATGAAGATTCCGCCGCAGGCACAAAAAAGAAAGGCCCATCCCGCCGTCTCTCCAAAAAGCAAAGGACGGCCCGGTCGGTTATTAACAAGCTATAAGATAGCTTTGCGTAATCGGTAAAAATGGTTCGCAAGCGGCGAATGAAAGATTTTTCGACTTTCCAGAAATTAAACTATTTTATTGATTTCAATCAAATATTAGCCTTATCATACTCTAAGCGAAAAAGATTTTGAGCCGCGGCGAAGCCATTTATCACCGGTCTCCGTTCAAAATGTGGCGTTTCATTTCTCACAGACTTGGATCAGGAACCGCTCCAGCATCAGGCGGGCGTCCTTCGCGGTGCTTTTCATCGCCAAGTCCATATCCACGAGCGTCTCCAGGTGACAAATCAGCGACTCCCGGGAAAAGCGGCCCGCATGGCCGAACGCCTGATAGATAACGTAGGGATGAGGCGTCGCCGTTCCCAGCCGTTCCTTAATCTCCGGAAAGAGGGCTTTCTGGAACCGGCCGTAATCCATTCCGTTCTGGTAGACGATCCGCGGACCGGTTTCCAGCAATAATCTGGCCTGAAGCAGCGTCCGGATTTCACGGGCAAGCATGGCCAGGATCATGAGCGGAGGATCGCCCTGATTCAGCAGCTCTCCGAGGATGGCCATGCCGGCCGGCAGATTCTTTTCCGACAGGGCGGCGGTTAAATTGAAAACGGTTTCCTCCCTAGTTTTACCGATCACCGCTTCAATATCCGCTTCATCGATGACGGATTTTTCCGCTGCAAACGTAATGAGTTTTTCCAGGGCGGCCATCGAATCTCTGAGATCAAATCCTGTTTTTTTCCCCAGCGTCAGCCAGCCGCCGGGCGCCATACTCTTGCCTTTTGCAGCCAGAAGCTCACGTGCATTTTCCATAAGCCGCCCCTTGAGCTTCGCATCCCCCTTTACGCGTGAAAACTCGAGGACTTTCCCTACTTCGTCGAGGGTCTTAAAAAGCTTCTTGCGTTTATCCACTGTATCCGCCGTCAGAATCAGGTGGTTGCCTTCGGGGAGGCCGTCTTTCAGCACCGCTTCGAGACGATCCGCGCCCTCGCCGGACGCGGCCGCTTCCGACTGGTGCATTGCGCAATACGCCGCCATCACAGGCAGCCAGGATTCCCGATCCCGACCCTCGTCGCCTTCAACCGCCTGCTGCCATTGCTCATCGCTGATTTTTTGCCAACCGCCGTCCTTCAGGTCGTCCAGTGTCCAGCCCGTCATGCGCAGAAAAAGCATGAAATCAGTGGCCACACGGACCGGATTCGCCTTGGCCTGATCGCGGATTTTTTGAATGATGACGGACAAGGTTTTACGGGAATGAAAAATGCGGGTATTGCGAACGACAATCGCCTTCCGCCCGGGGAGGAGGGGACGCGTCAGGAGCGATTCGCAGATCTGATTCATATCCTCCGTGTCGCCGTCCAGGACAAAAAGGTTCAGGTCGCGGTCGGATGTGGGAATGATCAGCGCAATGATTTTATCGAGAGCATCCCGGAGCAGATACTCTTCTTCGCCGTAGAGCAGGTAGCAGGAAGCAATCCGGCCTTTTCCTATCTCGGACAGGACTTTTTCCAGTTCCATGTGGGGGCCTTGACCCTCCTCGACCGCTAAACGATGACAAATTTTTGGATATGCTTGACGACCTCGTCAGGATCGTCGATGATTTCAATAAAATCGAGATCCTCAGGCAGGATCATGCCGCTGCGAACCATGGTTTTTTTGAGCCAGTCCAGCAGTCCTTTCCAGTATTCACTGCCCATCAGGATTACCGGGAAACTCTTGATGCGCCGGGTCTGAATCAGCGTCAGGGCTTCAAACAGCTCGTCCATCGTCCCGAATCCGCCGGGCATGATGACATAGGCGACGGCATACTTCACAAACATGACCTTGCGGATAAAGAAATATTTGTAATCAATCGATATGTTGGCATAAGTATTGGGTTTCTGCTCAAAGGGAAGCCGGATGTTCATGCCCACCGACTTGCCGCCGGCCTCGGCGGCACCCTTGTTGGCCGCCTCCATGACTCCGGGACCGCCGCCTGTAATCACACTGAATCCCTTCTGGGCCAATCGGCGGGCCAGATTCTCCGTTTTCTGGTAATAGGAATCATCAGGCGCCACACGGGCAGAACCGAAAATGCTCACGGCGTTCTTGAGTTTGGAGAGAGACTCGATGGCTTCCACAAACTCCGCCATGATCCGGAAAATTCGCCAGGATTCCTCGATGGATAAGGCATCAACCAGGTATTGTCTCTCTTCCATGGAGCGCCCCTTTATACGCTTTTACGCCTCTGTACTTTGGCCAGCCTTCGACGTGCCTCGATCGTCTTTCTTTTCTTCTTCACAGACGGTTTCTCATAGGCCCGGCGAAGTTTCAGCTCTTTGAACAGGCCGCTTTTAGACAGCTTGTTCTTGAGGATCTTCAAAGCCTTTTCTACGTCATTGTCAAATACTTTGACTTCCAGTTTTTCCCCCTCCCTTCTCTCGTATAATCATGTTCCTCAATCGGCATAAAAAAAGGGCAGTACGACGCTGCACAAAAAATGCGCCGTAATCTACCCTGTCTGTTGCCTGTTTCAGACCACGCTCCTTACTTGGCGATAATCCTTTTCAACTCCTCAATAAACGCCTTATTTTCTTCGCGACTGCCAACGGCAACCCTGGTGAACTGCCGGCTTTTTCGGGGGAGAATGAAAGGCTTGACCAGAATCCCCTTGCGAAGTAGCTGTTCATATATATGAATTGCATCGAGATTGCAAATAAAAAAATAAAATTTGCAACACTCGGGAAGGGATGAATACCGTCCATTTTCTGCAACGCATCATAGAGTTTTCTTCTTTCTTCGATAACCCGTTCAATCTGTTACAAAAACGCCTGCTTCTTGTCCATAAAGGACCCGGCTGCCAGCTGCGACAGGGTTGTTCACATTATAGGGGAGGCGCACCTTGTTCAATTCCCGCACCAGTTCCGGAGCGCCGATTAAAAAACCAATGCGCACGGCGGCATAGCCCACCTTGGAAAGGGTTCGCAGAATCACGAGATTTTCATAGCGTTTCAATAGGGGCATCAAGGTCTTACCGGAAAAATTGAAATAGGCCTCGTCAACGACCACTATTCCCGATGAGGCTTGCAGAATTGCTTCGATCCGGTTCTCGCTGAAGCAATTGCCCGTGGGGCTGTTGGGATAGCTCAGAAAGATCAGGGTCGGCGACTCCTCGGCAATTTTTTCAGCATGGCCGCCAGATCAAGATCAAAGACGTCGTCAAGAGGAACTTCCGTGACGCCGAGTCCGCAATTGAGGCCCAGGATCCGGTACATGACGAAGGTGGGTGTCGGAATGAGGATCTTTGCTCCCGGACAGGCCAGCGCCGTGCAGAGAATCTGGATGAGTTCGTCCGAACCGTTGCCCGTCATGACCTCATTTTCATCGACGCCGCAGGAAACGCCATAACGCTTGCGCAGCGTCGGCGCTCCCGGATCAGCGAGCGGATCAGGGTAGCGCGCACATCCTTCATCAGCGCAAACAGCCTTTCCTGAAGCAGCGCGGGCAGTCCGTAGGGACTCTCATTGGCATCCAGCTTCATCAGGCATTTCATGTCCTCCGCCGGATAGGCTTGCTGCGCCAGCACCTCTTCTCTTATGAGTTTTCCCAAATCCATCTACCAGTCCTGCCTTCCAGATTCCAGCTATCGTTTGTGTATTTGTCCTTAAACAAGTGTTCCTTGAGCGCCTCTTCATCCGGGGTCAGCGCCCCCTCTTCAAGGCAGATGTCCAATGCCGCCTCAAAGCCCGTTTTCATGATGCCGCAGAGCGCCTTCATATCCGGCAGCGGCACCCCTTCGTCCCGTAGCGAGGTGACGGACTGTCGAAGGCGAGCGATCTGCTGATCACGCTCTTCCGGATGCGTCAGCAAAAGCTCTCCCGTGCGCAACGGATCAAAGGCCAGCAAGAGTGATCCGTGCTGTAAAAATGAACCATGGGATCGCACCTGGGCGCTTCCGCAGATTTTTCTCCCCTGCACGAGCAGTTCGTAACGGGACGGCGCTGAAAAACAGGATGCTTTTACCGGCGTTTCCGGCAAGGCCCGACCTTCCTCGGTCACCTGAGCCTCAATTCCCATTTCTCGCAGGCCCCGGATCAGGCACCTGCTGATCCTCCGGTAGGTTCCTAAGATATCGGCGGGAAACCCGTCCCGCTGCTCGAGGCCCACCATGGCATACGTCAAATCATGCTCGTGAAAAACAGCCTTCCCACCGGTGGGGCGGCGCACGATATCGACGCAACGTCTACGGCAGGCCGCCAAGTCAATGTCCCGATCGACCTGCTGGAAGTAACCGACGGAAACAGCTGGGACAAGCCAGCTATAAAACCGGACGGTCGGCGACGGCCGGCGACGGCTCAGCAGAAAAACCGCCTCATCCTCGGCCATATTTTCGGAAGCCCGCAAACTCTCGAATGGGAGGAGCCTCCAGCGTCTCACGGCAAACTACTCGCTTTCCGCCTCCTGGACGATAAAGTCATGATACCCCTTAGCATCTAAAAGATCGTCCAACTCGTCAAGGTCATTCATCCCGACAATGACCAGCCATCCCGTGTCGTGAGGATCGCTGTTGATGATGCCGATATCATCCCCGATATCTTCGTTCACACTGATGACCTCCCCGCTTACAGGCGAGATCAATTCAACAAGCCCCTTTGCCGACGATTCAATCGTTCCGAAAGGCTCATCCTGCACGACGTCGGAATCCACTTCTGGCAGTTCGATGGAGACCACTTCTCCCAGATTTTCCTGCGCATAATCGGTAATCCCAATTGTGGCCAGATCACCGTCGATCCTAATCCAGATGTGTTCACGACTGTAAAGCAGATCTTCCGGGAAAACTTTCATATTACCATAATCCTGTCGTTTAAATTTCTATAATGCTGAATTCCTTTGATATTTTAGATAACATGGCACATCCGTCCCTCCGGACCACGACCAGATCCTCGATGCGGACCCCCCAAAGATCGGGAAGATACACGCCGGGTTCCACGGTCACGACCATACCCGCCTCCAAAACCGCCTGAGATTGCGGTGCAAGGCGCGGATATTCATGGACATCAAGGCCAACGCCATGCCCCGTACCATGCGTGAAGGCTTTGCTGAGTCCCTGTGCTTCAATCCAGCTTCTTGCGGCTGAATCGATCGCTTGGCAGGAGACGCCGGCGCGCACGGCCCGGATCGCCCGGTCGTGCGCCTCCTTTACGACCTGATAGACCTGTTCCTGCTTTGCATCCGCCCGGCCCAGCGCGAACGTACAGGTTTCATCGGAGTGGTAACCCTCAAACACGGCGCCGAAATCGATGGTCAACAAGTCCCCCGGACGGACCATACGATCCTGCGGCCGGGCATGGGGAAGCGCCGAATTTGCGCCGGACGCGACGATGGTCGGAAAAGACACTTCCTGCGCCCCGCCCCGACGAATGGCATCATCCAGATCCGCCGCGATCTCCCGCTCCGTCATCCCGGGCTTGACCCGTTCGAGAACCACATGGAGCGCTTGCGATGCAATCACCGCAGCTTCCCGGATTCTGGCGATTTCTTCCTCATCCTTTACCGCCCGCAGGGTTTCCAGTTCCTCCTGTAGCGGACGAAAAGTCAAACCGGGCAGACGCTCCTTCACGGCGGTCCAGGTTGCTACGGTCATGGTCTCCGCTTCGAAGCCGACGATCCTGCATCCATGCCGTGAGATCACGTCAACCAAGCCATCCATTTTGTTTTGGTACTGATGGACCTCAAAACCGCCGGCTTCACCACGGGCCTGAGTTATATAACGGCCGTCCACCAGTAGGACCCGGCAATCCGGCCCGACGTACAAAGCCCCGTCACTGCCCGTAAATCCCGTCAGATAACGGATATTTTTCATATCCAGGAAAAGCAGCGCCTGCACGGACCACAGCGGAAGCCGCTCCCGGATCCGCTGAAGGCGGCCTGCAGGGGGTGACTGCTCAGGTTGCATAGCCTCCGATCCTGCCGATATTGTTAAGCCAACGCGACAGCTCCCGGATGACGCGTTCCCGGGGCTGCCCGCCCACATTATCTTGCAGCGCCGGCCTTCGGTTCTCGATTTCTCGGAGCCTGGCGGCAGCTTCCCGGTGATCCGGTTCGCGCCGGAGAATTTCATTCAGGACATGGCGGGCCATATCCGGCTGATTCTGACGCAAATAGAGTTCGGCCAGCGTCATCGTATGGAAATCAGGTGCAATATCGTTGATGTGTTCATAATGGTCCTGATCTTCATCCGGTAAGAGCGCATCCACGCCGGCATCCATAAGCAAACGGTCCAGTTTTTCCGCAATCGTCTCATACGGAACTCCCTGTGGATTCAAGGCCAGAAAGCGCCGGTAGAACCGGACGGCCTCCTTCTGCAACCCCGATTCCCGGCAGATATCGCCCATGGCGGCATGGAGACGGGACCAATCGCTGATGCGTTTTTCCACGTCCCGCAGGATCTCCTCGACGCGCTCCAACTTGCCCATTCGCGTCCAGACCTTGCACATCGCGATCCGGGCGTCCACATCCTCAGGCAGCCGTCCGAGCCGTTCCGCCGCAAGTTCCTGCGCCAGATCGAACATGCGCGCATCCAGCAGGGCCTCCACCCTTGACAGGAACCGCCTGCTTCCTTCGGGATCCATCGAGCTCATAAGTACATGTATTTACAAGATTATAAGACGATTGCCGGATTCTGGCACCGAAACGGGAAAAAAGCTAACACAGCCCCCCCGGCCTGTCAAGGAAGAAATCCTGAAAAAATGAGAGATTCTCAGATGAAGAAGTTAGGGACAGCGCCCCTATTTTCCGAAGACGAAAATAGGGGCGCTGTCCCCATATCCGCCCCCAAAAAAAGGGCGACATCCGCCGCCCTCTTTTAATGATAGCCCCGTCGCCGGTTCAGGGGGATATGGCCGTTACGGATAAGTAATAATCACGTCAGCCGTATATGTATTTACACCGACCGTGATGCTGGCTGTGACAACATCCGTTTCGCCTGCCGGACGTGCACCACCGCCTGTAAAGGTAATCACGGCATTTCCATCCCCGTCCGTTGTCGCCGTACCAGGAGCCGGTACCGAACCACCACCGGTGACAGTAAACGTAACGGTCACGCCGCTGACTACCGATCCCACATTATTCTTCACGTTTGCCGTAATAACACTGTGGGCATTATCTGCCGTCAATGTTGTGGGAGCCGCAGCGACAGCAATAGTGAATGCCGACGAAGATGACCCGGTCCTCGTGATCGACACGGCGCTCGACGCCGTGCCGACCGTCACATATACCGTATCCTGAACGCTGACCGTCGGGTTGATATTGCCCGGATAATAGACAGTTCCCGCAATGCCGGCGCCGCTCGTTACTGCGGATGAAGCCGAGAGTGTTGCGCCGCTTCTGTTCGCCCCGATCCTGAAGGACACTGATTCGCCAATCGCAGGCGTCGTAGTTACAGTACCATTCACTACCCGTGTAACCGTTGCGGTAATGTTGACATAAAAGCCTTCACCTACACTCGCGGGTGATGGGTTGGTTGTGACTTCAACGTGCAGCAATGGCGGCGCATTGGTTGCCTCTTCTCCGCATCCGCCGATGAAAAAAAGACCTAACACCAATATGGCAAGGATCATCAGGGATTTTCTTCGCTTCATCATCCTCTCCTTTTAAAGCTAACCTTTTGGTTTATTATCAGGCTGCTGTCCTTCCAGCCCATTGGCTGGTTTCTCATCTTTGACGATCCTCGGGGTGATGAAAATCAGCAGTTGCTTGCGGTTTTTGGACAGTTCATCGTATTTGAAAAGCCAACCCAGGATGGGTACCTTCGATATCCAAGGCAGCCCCGATTGTCCTTTTGATGTTGTTACCTTCAGAATGCCGCCGATGACCATCGTCTCGCCGTCGTTGAGCACCACTTTTGAGTCCACCTCACTTTTGTTGATCGGCGGATTTCCCTGCAACTGTGTGGCGCGGGCATAGTCCGCCCAGTCGTTGTTCGCCTTGACCGACATGGAAATTTTCCCGGCTTGCGTGATGATCGGCGTGACCTCCAGCTTGAGCACCGCTTCCTTGAAAGAGACCGTAGCCGGGCTTTGGGCCGTGGCCGGCGTGACGACCGGCACATCCTCGCCCTGTTTGATGACAGCCTTCGCCCCGTCCATCGTGGTGACCTTGGGCGAGGAGATGATGCGCACGTCGCTTGTTTTTTCCGAGGCCACAATCTCCGCGTCCAGAAGTGCATAGGAACTGCCGAGCGACAGACCCAGTGCGTAGGAAGGCGCCGACGCCGCCATGGGGAAGTTCGCTGCCAGGTTGGTTGTCGAGAGGGCGACCCCCTGGGCCAATCCTTTCAGGGCTCCGAACGGCGTACCCCCGATAGGGCTGGCGCCGGCCAGAATGCCGTAGGGATACGAGCCTTTACCGACTCTCAGACTATCCGCGAAACCGGCCCCCCACTGAACCCCGAATTTTCTGGCAAAGTCGTCGGTGGCCTCGAGGATCTTTGCCTCAATGACGATCTGCCTCTTTTTCCCTTCTGATTCTTTCTGCTTCTGTTCCTCATCCTTGCGCGCCTGCACGCCGTCCCGACGTTCCTTTTCGGCGTCCTTGAGGTCTTTCTCGTTCTTGCGCATCCTGTCCATGGTCATGACGGTGATCGTATTCCCCTGCTGCGTCTTGACCATACCCGTGATGGCCAGAATCGTGTCCAGGGCCTGCTCCCAGGGGACCTTTTTCATGGACACCGTGATGTTGCCCTTGACGTCCTCGCCGGAAACGATGTTGACGCCGCTTTCTTCCGCCAGCAGTTGCAGGACGCTCTTGATGCTGGCATCCTGAAAATCCAGGGATACCAGCCGGCCGGCATAAGAGGGCGGGACAACGTTCGGCTGAGCGGGTGGTTTCTGTGCGGGGACGGCCGCCTTGAACTTCGCCTGCTCCTTGGGCGCCGGTTTGGCGCCAGCGCCGGTTCCAGCGGGCACCACGGGCAGAGAGGCTACATTGAAATCGATAATCACGTTATGTCCGTCCTGGCGGACGCTGTACGGGACCCGTCTGTTCAGTTCTATGCCGATCAACGCCTGCGGCTTGCCGCCTGCGGTCCGCTGGGCGGGCACAACCCGGATGAGATTGTCCAGAGATCCTTCTCCCATGGCCCGGCACAGATCCTGGGGGATAAAAAGATTTTCTATCTTGACCGCGATAGTTTTCTCTCCCTGATCTTCAGCGGTGGCGCCGGACTGCCTGGAGAGCATTAAAACCACGCGTTCCTTGCCTTTCAATTTTTCAAATGTGATGTTTTCAAGATAGCCGGCACCGGCCTCCATGACCTTCGCGGTCTCTGCCGCGGCGGGCTCGGTTGACGCGGCCTGCACGGCGCCTGCACTTCCGATCCATATGAAGAGCCCGATTATGATCAGAATTTCCATCAGCGACCGGTATGTTTTCATGGTTTTACCTCATCCTGTCGAAGTTTCATGACTTGTTTGCGTAATTCTATTTTTCCTTCTTCCGTCGAGACCTTTTCAAGGACGATCACGCTGTCTTTGAGAATTGCCTTTACGCGACCCTTGTTCAGACCGATATAGGTCCCCGGGACGAGCGAATAAAACTTGCCCGAAACGTCCTGCACCATCGCGCGCCGCCCCTTATTGCCTTCGATGACGCCCACCAACCTGAACTGTTCGAGGCCCAGCCGCTGCAATGGATTCCGGGGCAGGGCCACGGATTGGTCTATTTTCTTTTTTGCAGCCGCCTCCAGATCGGCGAAGGGCTTGAAAGGATCGATTCGCCCCTCCGGATTGTAGCGGTAGGCTTCCTCCTGAAGCGGTTGCGGCGCCTGCGTCACCGGTTTTGCCGTCGCAGGAGGTTCCTGCGCGGCAGAGATCGCGGCCGGTCCCGCAAGGACAAGTATCAACGCCGTCCCGAAAAACGTGGCTTTCAACTTCCTTGTCGCTTGATTTATTCTCATTTGCCCTTATCAACAAACATATAGGTCTTGATGATGCAGTTGGTTTTTATTACCCAGCCCCGCCCTTTGATCCCGGCGCCCTCTCCCATGGTAATGTTCTCAATATTGATAATTCGGGGCAACCTCGCAACCTGTTCGAAGAAGGACAGGGTGTTATGGAAACGACCACTGATCGTAACCATGACGGGAATTTCCTCATAGAATTTCTCTTGTTCCGGCGGTTTTGCCGGTACTTTTCCTGCTGCGGGTTTTTGTGCCGGCTTGGCTTCCGGAGTCTTTTGCGGCGGTTTCGGCTCAAAAAGCAGGAAGTCCAGTCCAGCGGACTTTCCACTTGTCGCCACAGACTGGAAGAGCGGTTGAATCTCGCGTTTGTCCGGAAGCTTTGTCAATGCCACTTGGAAGGCATCTTTCAAGGACGCTACCTCCTTGATATATTTTGCTTTCTGGGAGGCAATGCGTTCCTGTCTCTCCACCTGCTCCTGCAATTCGACAAGCTTGGTCTGCAGCGATGTCCTTTTTTCAATAGCGCTCTGCAAGATAAAGAAATAATAAAAATAACCGATCAGGACATAGGCAATTACCAGTAATATTACTTTTATCTTGGGGGACATATTTTTTAAACTGTCGGCGGTGATTGCCATGGGCTATGACCTTTTCTTCACACAGGACAAGGAAAACTGATTTACATTCACGCCGGATTTATTCACCTGTTTGGAGGAAATCAGATCAACCGATTCAATATATTTGGAAAGTTGAAGATTTTTCATGAAGAGCGCCACGGCGACATTGTCCCGGCCCACACCTTCAATGTTCAGTCGGCGTCCCTCTTCCGACAATTTCGTAAGTCGGATATCCTTTGTCAGGACCAGGGCGTTGACCTCGTCCAGCAGGCGAACCGGATAGAAGCGATCTTCTTCGAGACGTTTGATGACGGCCAGCTTTTTTTCCAGAGTCTGTTTCTCCGCCCTGATGTCGTCGATTTCACCGAGAATCTTTTTCAAAACGATCAGCCGGGCTTCTCTTTTTTTAATATCCGTCTCAATGTTCGCGATGCTGCGTATCATGAAAATCTGGACAGAAGCAATCAAGATCGCGAAAATCACTGTGGCGACGACAACGATGGCCAGCTGACGTGCGATATTCGTCTTTTTTTCCTTCTCTTCAACAGAACGATAAAGAAGATTGATCTTGATCATTTATCACCTACTTTGCGCAGGGCCAGGCCCACGGCGACGGCGGCTATGGGCCGGATCTCATCGATCCGTTCGGGGGGCAGAACTTTTTTATTACAATCAATCTTTCTGAAGGGGTTCAGAATTTCTGTCTCGATGCCGAGCCGTTGCGTCAGGTCGCCCGTGATCCCGGGAATGGCGGCAACGCCTCCCGAGAGGAGAATTTTCTTGATGCTGTCGCCACCCGAGGTGGATCGGAAATAATCAATGGATCTTTCGATTTCCGTACAGATCGGGTCGGCATAGCTCAGCAGGGAGTTGCGGAATGCGTCCCGGGTTATGTCGTCCGCGTCCGGTCCGTCAATTTTCAGGGCTTCGGCGGCTTCGAATGTCAAACTGCGCCCGGACTGGACGGCCTCCGTGATGGTATTGCCGGCCAGGGTGAAGTCTCGCGTGAAGATGGACATGCTACCCTTGACGACATTGATGTTGGTAATGCTGGCGCCGATATTGACCATGGCCACGATATCTGCGGGATCGAAATCATAATTGGCCTCGTATGTGGTCTCCAGGCAAAAGGTGTCCACGTCCATAATCATGACCGTCAACCCTGCGTTTTCGATAGCTTCAATATAATCCGTGATGATGTCATTCTTGGCGGCAACGAGCATAACATCCATCTGGTGTGGATTGTATTCGTTCTGCCCCAGGATCTGAAAATCATAATTGACATCGTCCATATTGTCGAAGGGCAGGTACTTGTTTGCTTCATCGTGAATCATATCGCGCAGTTCCGGTGCTTCCATCGTTGGGAAGGTAACTTTCTTGGTGATTGCGGCATGCCCGGAAAGCGACACGACAAGCGCTTTCCTCTGAAGCCCGGCTCCCTTGAAAAGGATATTGACCTTTTCTGTCAGGGCTTCCGGATCGGTCAGAATCCCGTCCTCAATGGTCCCTTTGTTGAGAGAAATCTCTGAAAAATGATTGAGAAGATAGCCGGTTTTTGTTTCCAGAATTTCGGCAAGCTTCAGTGAACCGGAGCCGACATCGAGACCGACCAGTTGTTTCTTGCCTGCGAATATATCCGTGAGATTGGGAAGAAAGCTCAGGGCGGCTCCCAGCTTTGCCGGCATTTTGAAGCGGGAAGATTTTTCTGCTGCGGGCTGCGGGCCGCCCGGCCCGTCTCCGGCCGACTTAGATTGCTTCCCGCGTGAAAAAAGATCCTTCAATTTCGACATGCAACCACCGCTCGATCGAAAAAAGCGTTTTGGAACCCTGAGTTACTGGGAAAATCGATAAACAAGATCCCCTATTTTAACCATACCGAGCTCGTTACGCGCCACCATTTCGACATAGGGTAACTTGCTCTGCAAAAGCACAATCGTTTTTCTCAGCTCCTTGTTTTCCCGGGCGATATCTTGATTTGCTTTCTTAAGGGTCGCCAGCCGTTCATGCATCATATAATTATCCACGAGCCCTCTGTTTCCAAAGGCAATCAGAAAGCCCATGACCAAAACAAAACCAGCAAGATACCGGCCAACCTTCATCTTAATGCTGCCTTAAGAAGGATTATGTCTCTCTTGTTTGCCTGATACCTTAAAAATCAATTGATTACAACAAAAAAATGATGTTTTTGTCAATTATTTGATACAAAACCGCAACGTTTACGCCTGGATGTCGGCAGTGATACACATAACTAATTAATAATATTGTCTTTTTCGTAAATGACCCGACCGCCTGATTCGTTTGTTGATTTACCCGTTATAACGGCACGTTACATAAATTCAGGACATTTTAAGCCATTCAGGACCTTGCCGATGGCAGGAGCTGCTGCGCTTCACCCAGTAAAAAATCTCCGCGTTCAATCCACTCTTTCAGAATATTGGCGATTTCTCTGGCTTTATAATAACTGGAGAGAGGCGCCGTGGCCACTTTTTTTCCATTCAGCATAATCGTGCCGCTACGGAGTTCCTTGTAATTGACTTCCCCCAGGCTCTTCGGGGCGCCCTTCGGATAGTCCATGCCGTAATCATAGACCTGCGCGAGGATATCCTCGTCTTTCACGGAGGTGTATCGCGCCATTTCTTCATTGAGAATCGGGATGGGAATGCCGATACCAACATAAAG
Source organism: Pseudomonadota bacterium (assembly GCA_043805145.1). Lineage (GTDB taxonomy): Bacteria > Desulfobacterota > Syntrophia > Syntrophales > Fen-1087 > JAPLJM01. Next base: position 21,746 of record JAZDIK010000093.1, read on the forward strand.
AGACACCCCGTATCCCAGCATGCTGGCGCCCACCAGCCATTCCGGACTCATTTCCCTGAGGTTTCCAATGACGGCGAGTGTGCCGGCTGCTTCCCGCGGAACGCCCCCGCTGGTCCTCGGGGCATTCGGATTGTGCTGGGTCCCCGGCCAGGATACGAAACCCTGGGCGCCGCCCAGGAAAATCCTCGTCCCCATGCCGATTGTTTTGTAGAAGGGATCGTTGAACAGGGGACTCAACTGCGCCGAGGTCGCGTAGTTCGCATTGGCCATGCGCGGCCGCAGCATTCCCATATAGGTATAGATCGTCTTGTCGGACATGTTCACGGCGCAACTGTAGTTCTGGTAGGCATTGCGCGGATTGAACAAAATGGCATCGCGCAGATCATGGATCGTGATATTCTTTTCATGTTTGCGCGCCGGGTAGCAGTCCGTGCCGTAGCCTTCCATTCTCAACCGGATGATATTTCCGGCCACGAAGTCCTGAATCACATGACCGCCGCCGTAATTGAACTCGCCCGGATAGACGCTGTTCAAGGGGTCGCCCTCGACAACCTGCGTTGCCCCGATATAGCAATCGACGGCGGCGAGACCGCCGTATGCCGCCACATCGTTGAGCCAGATCTTGTCAGCCTTGATGCGGGGCGCCGCATGACCCACATTCAGGAAGGCCCCGGAGGAACACATGGGAGAAAAGGTTCCCGTGGTGACCACATCAACCCGGCGAGCGGCCTCAACGTCTCCATGCCGCGCCACAATATCGATGATCTCCTCGGCCGTGACCACGACGGCCTTTCCTTGTTTGATTTTTTCGTTGATTTCCTGAATAGTTTTGCTGACTTTATACTTTTTCATGGGATAGAATCCTCTATAATAGAGTCTTTCATAGACTGCACATCTCGTTATTACGCTTCCCGAGCAACGCTTATTGTTTAAGTGTGTCCGAATCCTCCTTTGCCTCGGGTCGTCGGGTTCAGTTCTGTCCGGACATCCCAGCGGACGCGGTACACGCGCTGTACGACCATCTGTGCGATCCGATCTCCCCGGCGAACGACAAACCTACGGTCGCCATGATTGATCATCAGAACGCCAATTTCTCCCCGGTAATCGGCATCGATGGTGCCCGGTGCATTCACGAGCGTGACGCCGTTTTTCCACGCGAGTCCGCTACGGGGCCGGATCTGGGCCTCGTAACCAACCGGCAGGGCGATGGCAAGTCCGGTCGGAATCATCTCCCATTGCCCGGGAGACAGCTCAACATCCCGCCGGATGGCCGCAAATAAATCCAGGCCGGCCGCGTGCTCCGTCATGTATCGGGGAAGCGGCAAATCTTCATTCCCCGGCAATTTTTGAATGGCAATCTTAATGTCTTCGATCACAGGCCCAATAGTTGCTGTCAACAGAACGACCGTTTTTCAAAGGTCTCATAACGTTTTTACGGTTTCCCGCGCAGGCAAAGACGCCGCACCGGGGTACACGCAAGCTTCCGGCCGAGTCGCGCCAAACCAGAACGGTCGCCCAGCCCAGGTTTTATCGATACGCCCGGCCACTCAGCACTTCAGGATGCCCAGCGTCAGGTCCTTTTCGGCGATTGGCCCGATCGCCGCCAGGCCGATGGCAGATGGATTGAACATCTCACCGGCCAGAGTCCGGATCTCTTCAGCGGTTACGCAATCGATTTGCCGCACAACCTCTTCGGCTGGGATATGCTCTCGGAAGGCAATCTCATTTGTAGCCAGACGTGTCATCCGGTTATCGGTGCTTTCCATGCTCAGTAGAAAATTACCCTTAACCAGTTCCCTGGCCGACCGCAATTCCCGCTCGGTGAGGGAGACATCTGTCATGCGCCGCAATTCGTCAAAGATCAGACCGACGATATCCTGGACACGGTCCCCGCTGGTCCCCACATAAATCCCCAGCAGGCCTGTATCCTGATAGGAGGTCATGTAAGAATGGATGGCGTAGGCCAAGCCACGCTTTTCCCTGATTTCCTGAAACAGGCGCGAACTCATACTGCCGCCTAAAACGGCATTCAACAGAAAACACGCATAGCGAAGGGGGCTGATGGAAGAGGGAGCGGGACAGCCCACGATCATATGGACCTGCTCCAGGTCTTTATGAAGAACGGAGATCTCTGCGGAAGCATCGGGGGGTCCGGAGCCGTTGTGCCGTCCGGGACCGTGCACAAAACCGAATGCCCGGCTGACCAGCTCTGTCAGGACATCATGCTTTAAATGGCCGGCCGCTGTCAGAACAACACTCTCTCCGAGGTAATGGTCATTCACGAAGCCGACGATTGCATCCCGGTCAAAGCTCTCCACAAGCGCTTTGCTTCCGAGCACCCGGTAGCCGAGTGGGTGGCCTCTCCAGAAGTTTTCATCAAAATAATCATGAATGCAGTCATCCGGCGAATCATCCAGCAGGTTGATTTCTTGGAGCACCACCGACTTTTCCTTGTTGATTTCTTCAGGATCAAAACGCGAGTTATTGAAGATATCCGCCAGCAGATCGATAGCCATGGCCAGGTGATAGTCGGGGATTTTGATGTATAAGGAGGTCAAATCCTTGCCGGTAAAGGCATTCATGACACCGCCCACGGAGTCGATGGCCGAGGCGATGTCGAAGGCTGTCCGGATCCGGGTGCCTTTGAACAGCATGTGCTCGATAAAATGAGCCATACCGTTCGTATGGCGGTCCTCATGACGGGAGCCGCACAGCACCCATATTCCGATTGAAATGGACCGGGCATGGTCGATTTCTTCAGAGATGACGCGGATCCCGTTATCGAGAATCGTCTTTCTGTACATGGGCGCCCAGCGCATCCTTCCTGCTCAAGCGGATTTTACCTTGCTTGTCGATCTCAAGGACCTTAACCGTCACTTCATCACCTTCCTGCAGGATATCGGTCACCTTATTGACACGCTCCTTGGCCAGTTGGGAAATATGTACAAGACCCTCCGTACCAGGCAGGATCTCCACAAAGGCGCCGAAATCGACGATCTTCTTTACCGTTCCCACATAGATCTTGCCGATTTCCGCGTCTTCCGTCAGCCATTTTACCATCGCTACGGCGCGGACAGCCGCTTCGGCGTCGCTGGAGGCAATAGTCACCGTGCCGTCGTCCTCCACATCGATGGTGACGCCGGTTTCACTGATGATATGGCGGATATTCTTGCCGCCGGAACCGATAACGTCTCTGACCTTTTCCGGCCTTACTTTCACTGTGGTGATCCGGGGAGCATACATGGAAATATCTACCCTCGGCGCGCTGAGGGTCTCATCCAATTTTTCAATGATAAACAGCCTCCCCTCTCTGGCTTGGGCCAGGGCCTTTCTCAGAATGCCTTCCGTCAAGCCGTCGATCTTGATGTCCATCTGCATGGCCGTCACGCCGTTTCGGGTGCCGCAAACCTTGAAATCCATATCTCCGGCATGATCCTCATCACCCAAGATATCCGACAGGACGACCACCTCGTCGCCCTCCTTCAGAAGCCCCATCGCGATTCCCGCTACAGGGGCCTTTACCGGGACGCCGGCGTCCATCAGCGACAGACTTCCGCCGCACACCGTGGCCATGGATGACGACCCGTTGGAGGAGAGGATCTCTGAGACGATCCGGATCGTATAGGGAAAAACCTCCGGAGAGGGCAGAACGGGAATGATTGCCTTTCGGGCCAGATTGCCGTGGCCGATTTCCCGCCGGCCCGGACTGCGCAAGGGCTTGGCCTCCCCCACACAATAGGGTGGAAAATTATAGTGCAGCAGAAAAGCTCTTCTTTCTTCACCGCTGACAAAATCCATGCGTTGTTCGTCCGAGGCGGTCCCCAGCGTCACAACTGCAAGGGCCTGTGTTTCACCGCGGTTGAAGAGCGCCGACCCGTGGGCACGGGGCAGAAGGCCCACGTCCGAACTGATCGTGCGGATTTCCGCCATCGACCTGCCGTCGATCCTTTTCTTTTCCTTGAGAATCATGTCCCGGATCACGCGCCGCTCCAGATTTTCAAGAATCGAAGCGACCGTCCCCTTTGACGCGGCGTCATCGGCAGTCTGCACGGCAATCGCCTGCTCCCGGATCTGGTCAAGCCGGCTGTATCGCTCCTGCTTGCGCGCGATACGATAGGCGTCCTTAAAGGCTGGCAGCGTCGCGTCTGCAACCCTTGAAACCAGTCCCTCGTCCATAACAGCCGGCGAGAATATTCTTTTTTCCTTGCCGATGGCTGCGCGCATGCGATCCTGAAGGTCGATGACGGGCCGGAGATTTTCTAGTCCGAAATTGATGGCGTCCACCAGAACGCCTTCATCGACTTCGAGGGCCTCCCCTTCCAACATCACGAGGTTGACATCATACCCGGCGCCGGTGGAAGAAGGAACTTTCCGGCCCACGAGAAAGAGATTGAAGTCGCTTAGTTTCATGGCCTCCTGGGAGGGATTGCAGATCATCCGGCCCTCCAGCCGCCCGACGCGCACACCGGCAATTGGTCCCTTGAAGGGAATATCAGATATCTCCAAAGCGGTGGAAGCCGCCAGCATTGCCGCCACGCCGCCGTCGTTTTCGCTGTCCGCAGACAGCAGTGTCGCCATGAGCTGCGTTTCAAACGTATAGCCCTTGGGAAAGAGGGGGCGGATCGACCGGTCGATCATGCGGGACGTCAGAATTTCCCGTTCGTTAAGACGCCCTTCCCGCTTAAAGAACCCGCCCGGGAACTTGCCCGCTGCATAAGTCATTTCCTGGTAATCGACCGTCAGGGGCATAAAATCGATCCCCTCCCGACCATATTTCAGAGACACCGCCGTTACCAGGGCCACGGTATCGCCGTAAACGGCGAGAATGGCGCCGTCGGCCTGTGCCGCAACATAATTCGCTTTCAGGGAGATGGTCCTCCCGGCAAACTCCGTACTGAAAACTTCTTTCATAAGCTTCCTTTTCCTTTCATCGTGGTTGATGGCGAAAGGCTAAAGGCCCATGGTTAAGGACAAGATAAATAGGGACAGAAACCCTATTTTGCAACAGGAAAATAGGGTTTCTGTCCCTATTTATCTTTATCTTGCCTTTAACCATTTGCCGTTAGCCCAGCCGTACTGCTAAGGTTATTTTCTCAAGCCCAAGCGCTGGATAATAGTCCGGTACCGCTCCAGATCCTTGTTCTTCATATAGTCCAGTAGCCGTCTACGCTGACCGACGAGCTTTAACAGACCTCTGCGGGAATGGTGGTCTTTTTTATGCTCCTTGAAATGATCGGTCAGGTAGGCGATGCGGGCGCTCAGGAGTGCAACCTGAACTTCCGGCGACCCGGTATCGGACGCGTGCAACTGGAAATTACTGATAATGCCTTTTCTTTTTCCTACATCTAACACAGCTTATTCCCCTCCCTTTCACACTGTTATTCCTTTGATCAAACTTCGTTAAATATTCTTAATATTTCAAAAATCTGCGTTTTTTCAGTCATGGTCGGCATCTCTTGCGACGCATAAAGCGCCTTTGCAACCGCAACCAGATCCCGCCCGGCTGTTACAAACTTTACCATATCTCCCCCGGCAAGAAAAGGGATATCATGTCTCCGCAGAGCATCCACCGTTGGTTGACCACCCGTTTTCAATCTGGCCAGCAGGGTCGCATCCACCGTCATGGCCGGCAATGCCGGCAGGGTATCTGTCAGCCGAATCAGGCCCTCCGCGAGCAGATATCTCTGTCGCTCGGGTGTCAATCCATTGAGCTGCAAGGCGGATTTTTCCATAAAGGGGCCGTCCGCCATCCGGCGCAACTCGGTCAGACAGGCGCCGCATCCGATTTTCTTCCCCGCATCCGCACAGATTGAGCGGACATAGGTTCCCCTGCCGCAGGAGACACGGAAAACCACATCGGGCAGGTTGATTCGGTCCACCGTCATGCTGTGAATTTCCACCGTGCGGGAAAGCGGTTCGATGTCAATGCCTTTGCGCGCCCATGCGTACAAAGGCCGTCCCTGGAATTTAACTGCGGAATAGCGCGGGGGGATCTGCGTTATTTTTCCCGCAAAGGTCTTAAGCACCGCTGTTATCTCGTCCGGTGTTACCGAAGGCGTCTGCTGTGCGATGATCCGGCCCTGCCGGTCCAAGGTATCCGTTTCGATACCCAGACGCATCGTCGCCAGATAATCCTTGCGATGGCTGTCAAAGAACGGAATCAGCTTGGTGGCCTCATTGATACCGACAAGTAAAACGCCGGTTGCAAGGGGGTCCAGCGTCCCGGCATGACCGATCTTTCTGATGCCCAGAACACGGCGGATTCCGGCCACGACGTCATGGGACGTCATTCCGGCGGGTTTGTCGATGACCACAAACCCATTCATTCAGCCGATGGCCTCGATCTGGGCCAGCACCAGCCTTTTGACCGCGGCGATATCTCCCTTGATGCGGCAACCGGCCGCATTGACATGTCCGCCGCCGCCAAATTTTCTGGCCACGCGCTCCACGTCGAACCGCCCCTTGGAGCGCAGGCTCAGTTTGAAATAATTTTCCTCCAGCTCACTAAAGAGAATGGAAATTTCAACGCCTTCAATGGTGCGCGGCAGATCCACAAAACCCTCCGTATGTTCTTGCAGGGCGCCGGTCCGGGCGAGGTTTTCCTGCGTCACGGTCATGGAGCCGACCTTGCCGTTCAGCTCCAGCGCCAGGGATTCCAGCACCACGGCCAGAAGCCGGATTTTCAACAAAGGGGCGTTTTCATATATATTTTCCGAGATCCACTGCGGACGGGCGCCGTTCTCCACGAGCCGCCCGGCAATGACAAGACAGTCCCGGGTGGTGTTCCCGTAACAGAAGCCGCCCGTATCGGTCAGCAGGGCGGCATAGAGATTTGTAGCTATCTGCGGCGTCAGCATCACCGCCATCGCCTCCGCCAGCCTGAAAATCAGTTCCCCGGTGGAGCTGGCCCCGGCGTCGAGCAGCGCTGCATCGCAAAAGCCGCCATTGGACACATGGTGATCGATGTTAACAAGCTGCCTGATTTTCCCGATTCGACCGGCTTCCCGACCTACCCGATCCAGTTGGCTGCAGTCCAGAATGAAGGCAGCGTCGAAGGATTCCGTCGGCGGCAATTCATGGACGATCACGTCGGCTCCGGGCAAAAAACGGTAATCGCCGGGCGTTTGATCCTGATTGTAAACGGTTACCTTCTTGTCGCCTGCTTTCAGCATGTGGTAGAGGGCCAGCTCAGAACCCAGGGCGTCGCCGTCGGGCCGTTCATGGGACGTAATCAGAAACGTTGCGTTCTGGTTTATGATGTCAATGATCCTGGGTATCATCGCCCGTTCCTTCCTGTTTGATTTCCGCCAGCAGCCGCTCAATGCGGTTTCCGTAGGCAAAGGAGACGTCCGCCCTGAAGATCAGATCCGGTACACAACGCAGTTGCAGGCGCTTTCCGAGTTCCCGCCTCAGAAAGCCGGTCGCCTTTTCGAGCCCGGCCAGTGTCTCCGCATGGATCGTATCCTGGGCCAGCTCCACGAAATAAATCTTCGCCAGGCGCAGATCGTCGGTTACCTTGACGCCGGTAACCGTGAGGGCGCTTATCCGCGGGTCCCGGACCTGCTTCAGCAGAATATCGGAGATTTCGCACTGGATGAGATCCGCCACGCGGTCTGCCCGTTTAAAAGTCGTCATACTTTTCCGTTGTAAGTTCGGAGGAATCCATCGCCCCGGAAAAACCCGTGATTTCAATGCTCCGGTGGATCACCTCGGCCAGTTGCATCTGTTCGATAAAACTCAGGAGGTGATCGATCTTTCCGTTGATGAAGCGTTGATCATTTCCGACCATGGCAAAGCCAACTTTTGCCCGCCGCCGGTGATCATTGTCTCCCACTTCCGCAATGGAAATATTGAATTCGTTCTGTGCCCGTTTCAGGATCCTGCGCAGAACCGCCCTTTTGTCTTTGAGCGAATGGCTCTCCGCAATCCATAATTCAATGACGCCCGACCCGATGACCATGTAAACTACAGCTTCCTGTCAACTTTTTCCTTAACGTAGGCCTCCAGAATATCGCCCACATGAATGTCGTTGAAATTTTCGATACCGATGCCGCATTCCATTCCTGCGGTCACCTCCCGCACATCGTCCTTCACCCGTTTCAAGGACGCGATCCTCCCGTCGTAGGCCACAACGCCGTCGCGGATCACTCTGAGTCCGGCATTGCGGGAGATCTTCCCGTCCAGCACGGAACAACCGGCAATGGTCCCGATTTTGGTAATTTTAAACAAATCGCGGATTTCAGCCCGACCTTGCACCACTTCCCTGAAAACGGGATCCAACAATCCCTCCATAGCCGCCTTCACATCGGCAATCACGTTATAGATAATGTCGTAAAGCTTGATATCCACGCCCTCCTGTTCGGCAATCTCCGCAACGCGGCTGTCTGGCCGGACGTTGAAGCCGATAATAACGGCATTGGACGCCGATGCCAACATGACATCCGTTTCGGTGATGGTTCCGGTGGAGCTGTGTATAATCTTCAGTTTGATGTCCGATGTGCTGAGTTTATTCAGGGCTTCCGTCAGGGCTTCGATGGAGCCCTGTACGTCACCCTTGACAATGATATTGAGATCTTTGGCGCCTTCCTTGATTTTTTCGTACAACTGTTCCAGTGTGATTTTGGACGTTGCCGAAAGTTCCCTTTCCCGTTCTTTCCGGATCCAGTAATCGGCAATATGGCGAGCCTTTTTTTCGTCTTCCATACAGACAAACTCCGCACTGACCGGCGGCACTCTGGAAAATCCGATGACTTCCACCGGCATGGCCGGACCCGCCTCCCAAACCCGCCGCCCCTGATCGTTGATCATCGCACGCACGCGTCCGGACTCCGTTTTGCAGACAAACGCGTCCCCTTCCCGCAAAGTCCCTTTCTGAATCAGCACGGTCGCCACGGGCCCGCGCCCGCGGTCGAGCTTTGCTTCGATGACGACTCCGCGCGCCGGCATATCGGGATCCGCCTTAAGTTCCATAATATCCGCCTGCAGGAGGATCATCTCGAGCAGATCTTCGATTCCCTGCTTCTTTTTGGCCGAGATCTCCGCAAAGATGGTATCCCCTCCCCATTCTTCCGGGACCAGTTGATAGTGTGTCAGGTTCTGCTTGATTTTTTCCGCATCCGCCCCCGGCTTGTCAATCTTGTTGATCGCCACCATGATCGGGACGCCGGCCACGCGGGAATGGTTGATGGCCTCCACGGTCTGATCCATGACGCCGTCATCGGCGGCCACAACGAGAACCACGATATCCGTCACCTGCGCTCCCCGGGCCCGCATGGCTGTGAAGGCCTCATGGCCGGGCGTGTCCAGAAAGACAATGTCCCGGTCTTTGATATGCACATGATAGGCACCGATAGCCTGGGTAATGCCGCCCGCTTCGCCGTCGATGACATTCGTTTGCCGGATGGCATCCAGGAGGGACGTCTTTCCATGGTCCACATGCCCCATGATCGTGACCACAGGCGCACGGGGCTTGAGATTCTCGGAAGAGGCCTCCGCTTTCAGCAGGGGTTCCTCAAATTCGGCGGCAACGGTTTCAACCTGGTATCCAAATTCGGCGGCAATCAGTGTTGCCGTGTCGCTGTCAATGGCCTGGTTAATGGTGGCCAACAGTCCCAGCCCCATCAGTTTGGCAATGATCTCGCCGGCTTTTATTCCCATCTTCTTAGCCAACTCGCCGACTGCAATGGCCTCTCCGATCCGGATTCGCCTTTTGACGGCCTTGGGAACGGTAATTTCCGTTTTTTTCATCTTGACGACAGCAGGGCGCCTCTCTTCTTTCCATTTATCGAGCCGGTCATCCCGTTCAACAACATCAAAGCGGCCACCCTTTTTGTCATAAACTTTTTTAATCAGAGCCTTTTTTCGCATAGCAGGCTTGTCCCCAATGACGACTTCCACCGGGGCTTTTGCGCCCTTTTTCCTGGTTTTATCAATTTCCTGGCGGACGGACGGAAGCTCGATAGCTTTGGGGGCGGGTGGCGTGATATCTTTAACGATTCTGATTGCCGGCTGTTTGGGAAGCTCTTTGCGACCTACGATCGTGGCGGTTTTTGTCATCTGAGGCGCCGATCCTTTTATCATTGTTTCTGCCGGCGGCGGTTTCTTCCCTTCCGGACGGACCAGCGGAGGAAGGAGAGAAGCATCGGAATCACTTTCGAGCGGCGGCGTCTCCACAGGTTCTTTGATGATTTCTTCCTTTTTGGCCTCAATGACGGATTCGCTGGAAGGCGGCGCCTTTTCCGGTTTTGCCGGAATGGCCTGCACCGGCTCCAGGAATTCCGGCTTTTCTTCTTTTGGCGGCTCGACGGCGGCCTTCACGCCTTCGACTTCCGGAACTGCCGGTTGTTCTTCCTCCACCACCACAGGACGGACGGCCCTTCTGCGGATCACCGTAGATTTAATCCTTTTTTCCTCCACTTCATGGGGTTCGGCAGCATGGAGATCCCGCTTCAGGCGCTCCACATCACTGTCTTCGAGCGAGCTTGAGTGGGACTTCACGGTAATGCCCAACTTTTCCAGCCGAGAGATCAGTTCCTTGCTCTCAACGCCCAGTTCTTTGGCCAGTTCATACACTCTCTTTTTCGACATGCTCAACCCCCAGATTCATACATCCATTTTCCCCGCCGTCCGGCTCGCTTTTTCCCTTTGACGAGGCTGGGTCGGATTCTCCTGATCAATCAGCTTTCCCGCCTCCTCAATCCAGACGGTAAGATGCTCTGGAGGAATCCCCGGAATGGAGACCAGGGATTCGACATCGGCGGCGGCCAGAGCGGCCACGTTCTTCCATCCCTGATTGAATAACTGTTCTGCTGTCGCCTCATCAATCCCCGATATCTTCGTCAGAGCCCGGTACCCTTCTTCTTCCTGGCTTGCCGCGATGGACTCGCTCTTCACATCAATCTTCCATCCCGTCAATTTCACGGCCAGTCTGACATTCTGTCCCTTTTTGCCGATGGCCAGGGATAATTGGTCGTCCGGAACAATCACTTCCATGGACCGGCTGTCGTCATACATGAAGACCCTGTTGACCTTGGCCGGCGAAAGGGCAGAACAAACATACTTGGCCTGGTCATCTGCAAAGGGAACGATATCGATCTTTTCGCCGCGCAGTTCCTGGACAACGCTCTGCACCCGGGCACCCCGCATTCCCACGCAGGCGCCCACGGGATCGATATCCTTATCCTTTGTTCTTACAGCAATCTTGGCTCGCTTGCCCGGTTCCCGGGCGACGCTCACAATTTCTATGAGATTTTCAGAAATTTCCGGGACTTCCATTTCGAAAAGAGCCTTGAGGAAACCCGGATGGGTGCGGGAGAGAATAATCTGCGGACCTTTGGTGATTTTCTTCACGTCAAAGATATAGCCGCGGATGCGCTCGCCCCGCTTGTAGGTCTCACGGTGGATCTGCTCACCAATCGGGATAATCCCTTCCGCTCGTCCCAGGTTCACAATAATGTTTCCGCCGTCAAATCGTTGAACGAAGCCGTTGATCAATTCTCCAACACGATCCTTGTACTCCTCATAGACATTATCCCGCTCGGCGTCCTTGACCCGTTGAATGATGATTTGTTTCGCCGTCTGGACGGCAATCCGCCCGAACGTGCTGGTGTCTACCTTGATGCCCAGACTGTCGCCCGGCGCCGCCTCATCGTCGAGAGTCTGCTTGGCCGATTCCAGAGAGATTTCCATGTCGGGATCAACGACCTTCTCTTCCACTGTCTTGAATTGGAAAACCTCGATTTCACCTATTTCTTCATTATAATGCGCCTCGATATCGACGCGCATACCCAGTTTTTTTCGTGCTGCATTGAGCATGGCCGCTTCTAGGGCCTCAATAATGATTCGTTTATCGATTCCCCTATCCTTACCCATCTGTTCAATCAGACGTTTAAGTTCCTGAAACATTCAGTTGTCCTCCATGATTTTGCCTTCTATATTATAGATCAGGTGCGCCTTCAAGACCATCTCCCGCGGGATGCGGTAAGTCATCCCGGAAACATCCACGATCAGGAACTTCTTCCCATCCTCTTCAAGAAAATCAACAAGCTTCCCCTTAAAGTGCCTGATGCCCACCAGCTTTTCCCGCAGACGGACATTGACCGCGCATCCCTGATATTTAACAAAATCCTTGTCCTTGACGAGGGGTCGATCTAGGCCCGGCGAGGAGACTTCCAGCGTATAAGGGCCGGGCGGGACATCATTGACATCCAGGACATCCCCGAGCTGATGACTGATCTCCGAACAATCATCGATTGTTACCCCCCCTTCCCGGTCCATGAAGATCCGGACGAGCCACCGGGAGGGCATTCTCAGACATTCGACCTCAACCAGATCCATTCCTTCGGCGGCGAGAATGGCCTCCGCCAATTCCCGGATCTTTTCTTGATATTTTTGAACGTTCTCTTCCACAATAACCCTTTAAAAACCCTGCTCCTTCACCGCTTGCGAACCATTTTGCATCGGTTCTGTAAAAAACGCTCATTTCAGAAAAAAAAAGTGGGCACGCGCCCACTCATCAAAGGAACCGAAAGATGATTTCGAGGCTCCCTAACACAAACTTATGCCCAATGCAAGAAAAAAATAGATGTTTTGGAAGATTGAACGAATATGGGAAGGAAAAAATGGAGCGGGCGATGGGGCTCGAACCCACGACGTCCAGCTTGGGAAGCTGACATTCTACCGCTGAATTACGCCCGCTCAGAACTTCTTCACAGGTTTAGACGCACGGGCATCTTAAACAAAGACGCCCGTTTGTCAAGGCTTTTTTATCCTCCGACGGACGGCGAGTGAACGGGCATGTCCGTCCAACCCCTCAATCCGGGCAAAATGTTCGGCCTGTGCGCGATACCGGTTGAAGGCAGCGGCGGAAAAAGACAGAACGCTGGTCCGTTTGACAAAATCATAAACCCCCAGTGGAGAGGAAAATCTCGCCGTGCCGCCGGTCGGCAGAATGTGGTTAGGACCGGCCAGATAATCCCCCAGGGCTTCCGGCGTAAAGTCACCCAGAAAGACCGCTCCGGCATGCCGGACGCCCGCCAGAAGCGCTTGCGGATTTTCGACCATTAACTCAAGGTGTTCGGGTGCGAATCGGTTCGCCAGTGCTACCGCTTCATCGAGATCCCGCGTCAGCATAATGGCGCCGTAGGCCTCCAGGGAACGACCGGCGACGGTCTGTTTCGGCAGTTCGGCCAGTTGCTCATCTACGGCTGAAACAACCCGCAGTGCCAGTTTTTTATCGGGGGTCAGCAAAACCGCACTGGCGAACTCGTCGTGTTCCGCCTGGGCGAGCAAATCCGCGGCAATGAGAGCGGCGTCGGCCGATCCGTCGGCGATGATCAGGACCTCGCTGGGACCGGCAATCATATCAATGGCCACTTGCCCGTAAACCATTCTTTTAGCCGTTGTGACATAAACGTTTCCCGGGCCGACAATTTTATCCACCCTGGGAACGGATTCGGTTCCATAGGCCAGGGCTGCGATGGCCTGAGCGCCGCCGATCTTAAAGATGCGCGTAACGCCGCTTAACCTCGCTGCCGCTGCGATCAGGGGGTTCAGGGCGCCCCCTTTGGCCGGTGAGACCAGCAGGATCTCCTTAACGCCGGCAATTTTTGCGGGAATGGCTGCCATGAACACGGTGGAAGGGTAAGCGGCAAGACCGCCGGGTGCATAAATGCCGACTTTTTCAAGCGGTAAAACCCTTTGTCCGATCTCCACGCCGTCCTCGCCGGCACCGCTCCAATCCGTAATGATCTGTGGCTGATGAAAGGCTTCGATGCGCCGGCAGGCAAGCCGCAGGACCGCCATATCTTTCCGGGTCACGCGCGTGCACGCCTCCTCCCACTCAGAAGCGGATACTTCCACGGAATCGGCATCAAGATCCGTCTGGTCAAACTGCTTTGTATAGGCAAACAGGGCAACGTTCCCCCGCCGGGACACGTCGTCAACAATATCCTTAACGACCTCCCAGATCCGGGCATCGAAAACCCGACCTCGCCGGACAATCCGCTGGAATGTTTCCTCAAAGAGGCTGTCGCCGGCGGCAATGATTCTCATTTCAGACCTGCACCCTTCTGATATCGGCGCCGAGAGCCGACAGTTTCTTTTCAATCCTCTGATAGCCCCTGTCGATGTGATAAACGCGGAACAGTTCCGATCTGCCTTCCGCTGCCAGCGCTGCCAGGATCAGGGATGCCGAGGCGCGTAAATCCGTGGCCATGACCGGTGCGCCGCGAAGTTTCTCGATTCCCTTTACAATAGCGCTGTGTCCCTGAACGACAATATCAGCGCCCATACGCAACAACTCGCTGACATGCATGAAGCGGTTTTCAAAGACGGTTTCCGTAATCACGCTCAAACCGTTTCCCATAGCCATCAGGGCCATCATCTGAGCTTGGAGATCCGTGGCAAAGCCGGGATAGGGAAGGGTTTTCACGTCCACGCTGCGGATGTTTCCCAGACGCGCAATCCGGAGCCCGTCCGCTACGGGCATAATGTCCATCCCCGCATCTTGGAGTTTGTTGATCAGGGCTTCCAGATGCAGAGGGTTACAACCTTTGAGGATGATGTCCCCCCCAGTCATGCCGACGGCAATCATGAAGGTGCCCGCCTCAATCCGGTCCGGAATAATCGAAGCTTCCACGGGGTGCAGCCGGTCAACCCCACTGATCGTGACGACGTCCGTGCCCGCCCCGGATATCTTTGCCCCCATGCCATTGAGGACGTCAGCCAGGTTAACAACCTCCGGCTCCTTGGCCGCATTTCTTAGGACCGTTGTCCCTTTAGCCAGACAGGCCGCCATCATGATGTTTTCCGTTCCCGTAACCGTAGATAGATCGAAGAAGATATTGGCGCCCTTGAGCCTCTTCGTCCGGGCCTCCACGTATCCGTCTTTCAGTTCCACGTCCGCGCCCATATCCTGCAGGGCCTTGATATGCAGGTTCACCGGTCGAGCGCCGATGGCGCAGCCGCCGGGAAGCGACACCCGGGCGATTCCCATCCTGGCGACAAGGGGACCGAGCACCAGGATGGACGCCCGCATGGTCCGGACCAGGTCATAGGACGCTTCACAGCGGGTGAGATTGGCTGCGTTCACCCGGACCGTTCCTTCGCCACCCTCAATGTCCGCACCGAAGCTGCGTAGAAGCTTCCGGATCGTCCGGATGTCCACGAGGTCGGGAATATTGTGATAGGTATTCCAGCCTTCGGTAAGCAGAGCGGAACACATGATCGGCAAGGCCGCATTCTTCGCGCCGCTGATCTGCACCTCACCGCTGAGCGGTCTGCCGCCTTCAATGATCATTTTGTCCATGATGCCTGGTTCCTTTTCGCTGCCGCCACCCGGTCCAAGCCGGCATAGTCCCGGCGAAAATGACTCTCCTCAAAAATGGCCGCATCGTTCAGCAACGCTTCCACCCGTTGACGCTGCTCCGGCCCGATTTCGAGGAAGAGCCAACCGCCCTCTTTCAGGTACTCCGGACATCCGGCAATGATTCGTTCATGAAAAACCGTCCCCTCGGGACCGGCCAGCAACGCAGCCGCCGGCTCATACCCGCGCACATCGGGAGGCAGCGCCTGAAATGCCGTCGCCGGGATATAGGGCGGATTGGAGACAATTATATCAAATTTTTCCGATAAAGGCGCAAACAAATCGCCGGCCAGGAAAGTCATGCGTTGTTCGACGCCATGACGTCCGGCATTGCGCCGGGCAACATTTAAGGCGCCCGGCGAAATGTCCGTTGCAACGACATGTGCATGCCGCAATTCACATGCCAGCGCCACACCAACGGCGCCGCTGCCCGTTCCCAGATCCAGGATGCGCAAATCGACGTATGCAGCAACGGAACAGACCTTCAGGACTTCCTCCACGAGGCATTCCGTATCCGGTCTCGGAATCAGGACCTGCTCATTCACCTCAAAAATCAGCGACCAGAATTCTTTCCGGTTAAGCAGGTAGGCCACGGGTTCACCTTGGAGGCGTCGCGCAGTCAGGGACCGGAAGGCCGACACCGCTTCCTGTGCCAGGGGTTCTTCCGGATTTCGGTATAGATACAGGCGGTCCATCTTCAGGATGTGCGCCAGAAGAACCTCCGCATCCAGCCGCGGCGACGCCAGGCCCTGCATGTCGAAGTCCCGCGCGGCCCGATGCACGCAGTCTCCAATCGTCATGGCTTTGCAGTCCGCCATTTTCCTCTCCCAACCCTCTGAATATGGTTGCGCAGGAAATTTGGGACGGACCCGCATTTTACTTCGAATTGTGAACCCGTCCTTAATTCTCCCTCACTCTGATCCCATGACGAGAAGGGATGAATCAGTTCGTGGATCGCTTCAGCGCCTCCGCCTGAAAATGGGTTGTCAGGGCGTCGATCACGTTCTGGATATTCCCGTCCAGAAGGTTATCCAGACTGTATAGGGTCATGTTAATCCGGTGGTCTGTCACCCGCGATTGGGGATAGTTATAGGTCCGGATCCGTTCGCTCCGGTCGCCGGTCCCCACCTGGTTCCGCCTCGTTTCGGAAATTTCCTGATTCTGCTTGGCCACCATGGCATCCAGCAGGCGTGCCCGGAGGACTTTCATGGCCTTGGCCTTGTTTTTCAGTTGGGATTTTTCGTCCTGGCAGGTTACGACAAGCCCGGTGGGTAAATGCGTGATCCGGACGGCGGAATCCGTCGTATTGACGCTCTGACCGCCATGTCCGCTGGAATGATAGACATCGATCCGCAGCTCGTTGGGGTCGATGTTGACCTCTACTTCATCGGCTTCCGGCAGAATCGCTACCGTCACAGCGGACGTGTGAATCCTGCCCTGGGCCTCGGTCAGCGGCACCCGCTGAACCCGATGAACGCCGCTTTCGTATTTCAACTGGCTGTATGCGCCCCGTCCGGCAACCAAGGCGATGATTTCCTTGAACCCTCCCATCCCGCCCGCAGCCGTGGAACTGATGATTTCCACGTTCCAGCGGCGCATCTCCGCATAGCGGGCATACATGCGGAACAGATCCCCCACAAACAGGCCGGCTTCATCGCCGCCCGTCCCGGCCCGGATTTCGAGAAAGACATTTCGGTCGTCGTTCGGATCCTTCGGCAACAACAGAAGCTTGAGCCGTTCCTCAAGTTGATTCAGCCGTTCGCGCAACTGGGGCATTTCCTCCTTGACAATGATTTTGAGTTCCTCGTCATTTTCGCGCAGCAGGACATGCCCCTCTTCGATCCGCTTCTGGACAGACTCATATTCCCGAAAAGCCTCCACCAGAGGGGAGAGATCGGAGTGCTCCTTTGCATACCTTTGATAGAGTGACTGTTTGCTTACGACATCAGGGTCGCTCAGGAAAGTTTCAAGTTCGCGATACCTGGCGTCGATTTCTTTAAGCCTCTTGAACATATTTCCTTTGTACAAATTTATTCAAAATGATTTCGATAGACGGTCAACAAACCGGCGAAAAAATAAACCGAAGCGCCGGCCTGCAACCAGGCGAGCATGGCCCCCGAAAGGCCCGACGGGCGCCAATGAGTAGTCCTGGAGCGATGCGCGGGTTTGTTTAGGCTGTTTTCTTCTGCCCCTTGCCAGCGTACTTGTTGATGAAGCGTTCGACCCGGCCGGCGGTATCAATGATTTTCTGTTTTCCCGTCATAAAGGGATGGCACTGCGAGCAGATTTCCACCTTGATATCCTTTTTTGTTGACCGGGTTTCAATGGCATTGCCGCAGACACAGGTGATGGTGGTTTCTGTATATTCCGGATGAATCCCTTCTTTCATGATGACTGCTTATCCTCCTCAATAACAATCGCCCGCCGTCGGAATTTTCATGGCTGTACGGCAGGGGGAAGTATTATAGACATAAAAAAAATAAATACAACTATTTTATTTATTGATTCATGGAATCCAGAAAAGTCTGGTTTGTCTCCGTCTTCCGGACCTTGTCGATAATGAACTCCATGGCGTCCACCGGATTCATTTCCTGCAGCAGCCGTCTGAGAATCCAGATTCTGTTGAGATTATTCTTCGGGACCAGGAGCTCTTCCTTGCGTGTCCCGGAACGGATGAGATCGAAGGCCGGGAACACACGGCGATCGGCAATGCGCCGATCCAGGTGCAGTTCCATATTGCCCGTTCCCTTGAATTCTTCAAAGATGACTTCGTCCATGCGGCTGCCCGTATCGATAAGGGCTGTGGAAATGATCGTCAGACTGCCACCATTCTCAATGTTCCGGGCAGCACCGAAGAATCGTTTGGGCTTATGGAGGGCATTGGAGTCCACACCGCCCGACAGCACCTTGCCGCTCGGCGGGACTACTGTGTTATAGGCTCTGGCCAGGCGCGTGATGCTGTCGAGCAGGATAACGACATCCTTCCGATGCTCCACGAGCCGCTTCGCCTTCTCGATGACCATCTCCGCCACCTGCACATGCCGCGTGGCCGGTTCATCGAAGGTAGAGGAGATGACCTCTCCCTTGACGCTGCGCTGCATATCTGTCACTTCTTCGGGGCGCTCGTCAATGAGCAGCACCATCAGGGTCACTTCCGGGTGATTGGTTGTTATGCTGCGGGCAATATCCTGCAGCAGGACAGTCTTGCCTGCCCGCGGCGGCGACACGATCAGGCCACGCTGGCCTTTTCCGATGGGGGTAAACAGATCCATGATCCGCGTGGACAGGTTTTCCGGATCACTCTCCAAGCTCAGTTTCTCTTCCGGATAAAGCGGCGTGAGGTTGTCAAAGAGGATTTTGTCCCTCGCGGCATCCGGCCCTTCAAAATTGACGGCATCCACCTTGAGAAGGGCAAAATATTTTTCTCCTTCCTTGGGTGGCCGGACCTCTCCCGACACTGTATCACCGGTTCGGAGGCTGAATCTCCGGATCTGAGACGGCGAGATATAAATATCATCAGGACTGGGCAGGTAGTTGTAGTCAACCGCCCGCAGGAATCCGAACCCATCGGGGAGAATTTCCAGGACACCGGTCCCGGAAATGACGCCGTTCTTTTCGGCCTGCGCCTGAAGGATGGAAAAAATCAGATCCTGCCGCCGCATGCCACTGGCGCCGGCCACGCTCAGGTCCTTGGCCAGTGCTGTCAGTTCACTGATGGGTTGTCTTTTGATATCTTCAATATTCATAAAAAAATCCTTACGCAAAGTTTTATCGGGCAGCGCTCCTTCCGGAACGTCGTTTACATGCGAAACCACGGCTTTTGTGCGACCCGTATTTTTCATAGGAACTGACGGAATAAATCGTAAGTCACGGCATTAAGTTAAGAACGAGGATTTTATGGGTTGTTCGTTTGGTCTCTTGAGGCTTTCCTTTTAGGAAGGACTTCGTGTACGCCTTTCGAACGTTCGGGACCTCTTATAATAAACAAATTAGCCTGTCAAGTATTTTTTAAACACCCCTCTGTTCACCGCATCATGATGAAATTCAATTGCCGTCCGGTATTTCCTCCCTGTGCCCGGTATGAAAAGAAAAGTCCCGGATGACAGGCGGTACAGAAATCCGCTTGTCGGATGCGCTGCGCGGGAACACCGCTTTGGATCAGCTGGAGCCGGTTCGCCAGGAAAAGGTCGAGCGACCATTTTCCTTTTTCACGGCCGGCCTGAAAAAAGGACTCCCGCTCCGGATGGTTGCTCATGGCCTGATACACAGTGGTGTCAACTTCATAGCAGCAGGGGCCAATGGCCGGCCCGATCGCGGCGAAGAGATCGGACGGATGTGTGCCGAACCGCTGCACCATTTTCCCAACCGCCTTGCCGACAATCTGCAAGGCTGTTCCCTTCCAGCCGGCATGGACGGCGCCGATGACCCGCCGGACGGGATCGACAAGAAAAACCGGGACACAGTCGGCCGTTTTGATGCAGAGGGCAACCTCCGGCCGGTCCGTCACGACAGCGTCACATTCCGGCGGCAGATCATCGGCGGGAAGCGGCACCCGGCCGTCAAGCACCCATACGCCATCCCGATGCACCTGATGGACCTGCAGAAACTGTGAGACGGTGATCCCGAAAGCCGCTGCAATGCTCTCGAAATTCAGACGGACGTGATCGTTGTCGTCTCCCTCGCGGGTACTTACATTCAAACCGGCAAACGAACCGCCGCTGACACCGCCCTGCCGCGTACAGAAGGCATGGATCATGAAATCCAGCTCCTTGTCGGCGAAACACTCAAGATATTTGATGGAAGCTTTTTGTGTGATGCGGAACATGGTTGTTTTTTCCCTGGCGCCTTTCTCAGACCTCTGAAAAATGGACAACGCCTGCGGTTGAAATCTTTTCCGTAATTTACCGACCTGTCAGCCGGCGCAACGCGTCGCACAATTGCGCCATATCCGCCGGAGGCGATGATGAAAAGGCGAGCAATTCTCCGGTCAGGGGATGGCTGAAGCTCAGATGTGCGGCATGCAGGGCCTGCCGTTTCATCGTTTTCAAGACGGCTCTCAGGGAAGGTTCGGCAACAACATTGACCCGCCGGGCGCCGCCATAAACGCTGTCGCCCACCACAGGATGGCCGATGGCGTGCAGATGCACGCGGATTTGGTGGGTCCGGCCGGTTTCGATATCTACCTCAAGCAGGGTCGCCGCGCCGTACCGCTCCTTCACCTGCCAGCGCGTGGTAGCCTCCCGCCCGCGGCGGCTCTGCGTGGACATCTTTTTGCGGTCCTGGGGATGCCGGCCCACGGGCAGGCCGATCAGGCCCTGATCCTCCTTTACATCGCCATAGGCCAAAGCCAGGTACGTTTTTTTTACCTGGCGCTGTTTGAACTGCTCCGTCAGTGCCTGATGGGCGCAGTCCGATTTTGCCGCCATGATCAGTCCGGAGGTATCCTTGTCGAGCCGGTGGACGATCCCCGGACGCAACACCCCGCCGATCCCCGACAGATCCCAGCAATGGAAGAGCATCGCATGGACGAGGGTTCCCTGATGATGGCCCGCGGCCGGATGAACGACCATGCCGGCGGGCTTGTCCACTACCAGCAGGGACGCGTCTTCATAGATCACGGAAAGTGGAATATCTTCCGGCACAACGTCATATTCATCCGCCGGCGCAATTTCGCAATCAATTGTCTCGCCTTTCCGGACCTTGTGGCTTGACCGGACCGGACGGCCACCGGACCGGACGGCGCCCTGTGCGATCAGCCGCTGAACCCGGGACCGGGACAGGGATGGATCGCGGCGCGAAAGAAACACATCAAGCCTGAGCCCCTGTTCCCCCGTCTCGACGATATATGTCTGCCGTTGCGCTGGACTCATGATGACTTGAACGCCTGAAAGCCTTTTTTTATCAGGGCGAATTCCTCTTCGGCAATGGTTCGCAAATCGAGCAGCAATGCATCATCGACAATCCTCGCAATGATCGGAATATCGAGCTGTCTCAGGCGTTCTTCGATTTTATTGACCGGAAGCGATGCACAGCGAACGCTGATGAGCGCGGTCGGGATTTCCTGGGTAGGCAGCGAGCCGCCCCCGGCCAGCGAAACGCCCTTTTGCAGGCTGAAGGTGAATCCGGCCAGGTTGAGCCGTCGCAAACCTCCAAGCAGGCGCTTGGCCATTTGAATCATGGCGCTTGCAGGCGCGGTCAGGGCCCGCAGGGTTCTAATCTCGGAAAGCGCCGCATCGGGGTTGATGTACTGGATCAGCGTCGCTTCGAGGGCTGCCAGCGTCAGCTTGTCGATGCGCAGGGCACGATTGAGTGGATTGTTTTTGATTTTCTTGAGAATTTCCCGCTTCCCCAGGATGATCCCGGCTTGGGGGCCGCCCAGAAGCTTGTCGCCGCTGAACGTCACCACATCCACGCCCGTGAGCAGCGTGTCGGCAACCGTGGGTTCCCGCACCAGACCGTAACGTTCCAGGTTGATCAGGCAGCCGCTGCCCAGATCATCCATCACGGGGACGCCGTGTTTCTTTCCGAGGGCGACGAGCGCCGGCAGGGCGATTTCTTCCGTAAAGCCGACAATTTTATAATTGCTGGTGTGCACCTTGAGAATCAGTCCCGTCTCGTCGGAGATGGCCTTTTCATAATCCTTCAGGTGCGTCCGGTTGGTGGCGCCCACCTCCCGGAGCCGGGCCCCGCTTTTTTCCATGACCTCCGGAATCCGGAATTCTCCCCCGATTTCAATCAGCTCCCCGCGCGAAACGATTGCTTCTCTCCCTGCCGCCAGCGTATTGAGCACAAGCAGCACGGCGGCGGCATTGTTGTTGACCACGAGGGCGTCCTCGGCGCCTGTGAGCGTACAGAGAATGCCCTGCACATGATCATAACGCAGCCCTCGCCGGCCTTGCTGCAGATCAAATTCGAGGTTGGAATATCCCCGGCTGACCTCGACGATCGCGGCGACGGCCTGGGGGCAAAGCGGCGACCGCCCGAGATTGGTGTGCAGGATGATGCCCGTGGCGTTGACCACGCGGCGCAGACGACGCTGATGCAGCGATTCGACCCGCTCGCGCACCCGGTCCGCAACCTGTTCGCTCAGCGGCATGCGCCACTCCGCCCGATTCCCCTTCCCGGACAGAATGTGCTCGCGCAAGTCGCCCACCACGGCGCGGCAGACCTCCTTGACAATCCCCTTTGCCGCCCTTTCAAAAAGGCCCTGTTTTTCCAAAATCAGCAGGACGTCGTCTATCTTGGGCAGATTCTTCAGCAGTTCTTTCCTATGATCATCCATTATGCTATCCTTGCTATGTTGTCCTCGCTGCCATTCCTGGTTCATCCGGTTGATGCGTACTTCTCTCGTTCACCTACATTCAATGATTTTGAAAATGCCTTAGCAGCGTGAATTACGCTTTGAAAAAGTGTAACGACTGAACTAATAAGTGGAGTGCATTTTTTTCGCACGACTGCTTGAGTGCTTGGTCAGGCGGTGTCAAGACGCCTTTCCAAGACGCTCTGCTACCCAAACTTTGATAATAGATTGTCTGGGTACACCTAAACGCCTTGCTTCTTTATCCAGTAATTGAATCATCCATACGGGAAAATCTACATTTACCCTTTTCTGCTCCTGCTCCGGCCGTCTTGCCTTTGATATATCAAGATGTTGAGAAATATCCCCGCCCTCATCGAATTTTTTGTCAAGCTCACGCGCTTTCATATATATCAACCTCCTCTTTTCTGGATCGTCGCACCGAAATAATCCTTATCTTTTCAGACCGATAAGTAATAACGCCTGACCAGTACTTCCCTGAAACATTGCCGATCACCAAAAATCTTGGTTCATCGCTGGTTTTAACTGGAATCTCCATTAAATCAGGATCATTCCACAGGGTTTGGGCTTCGTAAAAGTCAATCCCATGTTTTTCCTTATTGCTGTTACTTTTTATCGGATCAAATTCAAATTCCACAGTATAATTATTATACCTTTGTTATACATAGAGTCAATAATATTTTTGGCGAATAAAAAGCTAACCGGCGCGTGGTTTTTTGTGCGTCTGGGATGAGCGCTTTGCTGAGTGTTTCTTTCCTGTTTGCTGGTTTTTGAAAAAAATCAAAAACTCATTGGGTGAAATGATTTTAGCGCCTTGGCATCGTTCAGCAGGGAAATGCTTTTGATTTCCTGTGACAAAGCATACAGATTGACTCGCAAGCGTGACTTCGAGAAACGGTTCATCATCCGGATCGGGAAGTGAATGGGACAAAGGGGAAGACGCAACAGCCCGGCCACGATACACAATATAGTCAAGAAACGCGGCGACCTTTTCTTCTTCAAATCCAAACCTCGGGCGGCGCAGAACCTCGTTGTATTCTGATAGAATCCGTGCATCAAAGGAAAGCGTCAGTTCACCGGATGAGACCATACGTACGATTTCGCCACAAGCCCCGAACGGCGACAGAAGACCCGCAACAAGAACGTTGGTGTCAATGACAATGTTCATCATGCACGCTTTTCACGAACAGATTTAATTTCGGCATTGATTTCATTCAACGAAATCTTGTCTGTTCCTTTCTCCACGGACCTCCGCTGAAGAGAAACAACGGCCTCAACAGCACGGGCTCTGCGAAATGCCGATAGCGATTCCTCAAGATTTGCCTCGGTTATTGCCGCAAGAATGGCTATTGGCCGGCCATTGCTGGTAACAATCATCTCTCTTTCGTCAGGCAGTTCTTTCCAGATTTGGGCGGATTTGCCTCTTAAATCCCGGACACTCAAAAATTTCATGGTCGTATCCTCCATTTGTGTACCATATTATGTACACAAACGTCACCCATTGTCAATTCCTTTTTTATTTAACACGAAGTCGAGCGGGAGCCAGATTTTCGGGCGATCCATTCCAACGACAGGTTCGCTTCATCTATAAACATCTTTTCGATGACCAACTTTGACGATCCAAATGGTAAGCACTTCGTCTTGAATGGAATACACAATCCTGTATCGGCCTTGACGAACACGATACCTCTCCTGGCCGGTCAGCTTTTCACAGCCCGGAGGCCGTGGATTTTCCGCCAGCGCCTCGATATGATGGAGAATCTTCTCGAGATCTTTCTTGGGAATTGCGCTGAAATCTTTCTCAACTGATTCCCTGAAGTAGATCTTATATGCGGCCATCTCGCCTCAGTCTTTTCACCATTTCGTCATAGGCGATCAGAGGCTCTCCGACTCTTTCCTCGAATGCCCCGATATCCTCGGCATCCTCTGCAAGGGCTTCTTTGACGGCCTCGTTCACAAGCTCCGATACCGAACGAGAGGTTTCAACCGCTTTCAGCCTCAGTGCCTTGTGCAAATCGGGGTCCAAATATACCGTGGCTCGTTTAGCTTGCACGGCCATAACGTCACCTCCTTATGTAGCTATAGCACCATAACGTCAATATCATCATCTTTGTTCTCTAACGCAGAATTCAGCCGCCGGGCCACAAAAGACGGAATAAAAAATTCACCGCGTCTATTCCCGGGCGGCTGGATGAATTTGTTGGGCTTGTATTACGGTTTTTATTTGTCCCTTGTCATTTCTATAAAGTGCAACCATCCGCGCAGACTGATCTTGTCCGGGCCGAACTCGAATCATCGCCATGAAATCAGGAACGTGCATAACACCTGTCCGGTATGCCACGGGATAAATTCTTTCAACTAATTCTTGCCACTTGTTTGCCAAAAACCAAGATGAGCCACTCGTGCCCCATTCACCCAGGCCAGCACAGACAATCCAAGATCGGGTAGGAAACTCAGGAGGAGTAATTCTTAAAATAAAGCCA
>JAZDIK010000094.1:0-5381 GCA_043805145.1 Pseudomonadota bacterium
CGTACAGACCCGGATCGATGGAATAATCCATCCGGCCCACGCCCCAGCGGGCCTTGATTGTGCCCCAGTGATCCCGCCATTCCAGTTGCGACGACACCCGGGGCAGGCTGCCGATCGGCGTCGAAACGGACCCGATCACAAAATTCTGGCCCAAATCCGGGAGGCTCGTCCGCTTTTCATCAGGCTTCTTCATATCAGGCTCGGTACCGCAACAGGCGGAACCGGGATAAGACGGCAACATGCTCAATTGTCCCTTTTGACACGATGGATGGTCCGCTTGATTCATCCCCTTTTCCTTTATCCTTTAACCGGCTATTGACATCACCTGCACGTGACGGCGGCCTTTCTCATGGCCCCCGTAAAAATCTTCACCGCCTCCAGAATCCCTTCCCTTTGACCTTCCGGGATGTTCCGGGCAATGCCTTCGAAAAAACCCGCCAGGCACAACGAGACCTTCCGGTGGGTTTCCATCCCTGCCTCCGTCAAGGCGAGATTTGCCGCCCGGGAATCATGCGTCGCTTTATCCCGCTTCAGAAGCCCCTTCCGGATGAGCGGATTCACCAGGCGGGTGGTCGTGCTCTTCTCAACGGAAAGAATCCGATGCAGTTCCGCCAGACCCAGCTCCCCCGTTTTCGCGACAGCATCCAGGATCATGAACTGGTGAAACGTGACACCCTGGCAGATGGCCTCGTCCCGGCTGAAACACCGTATTTCCCGGGAAATGCTCATGATTATTGAAAATATTTCTCTGTTAATCGTGTCGAGATGCATAAACATGGTTGCATAGTACAACCATATATGGCCGATTGTCAAGAAAAAATGCAGAAAGGAACGTATTATTTTGGGGGATCCCACACGATATCTCGAGGAATTTTAATCGTTACGGCCCTCCTTCTTTTCAGTGGTGGTCACAAATGCCAGGACGGAACCCGCGGTTACGGCGGCGATCAGTGAATAGAGCGTGAGAAGGTTTGAGTAGGCCAGGACGGAGGTCGCCATCAGGGGGCCGAAGCCGTTTCCGGCAAATCGTGCCGAATTGAGAAAGCCGATTCCCGTTCCACCCAGCTCCGAAGCCATATTTGCCATAACCAGGGAGATAACCGCCGCAATGACTCCTGTCTGAAGCATCCTGATTACCGCAAAGCCGATCACCCCTTGAGCAAAGAACAACATGATCTGAAAGAATGCAGCGGTCAGGCATACCGCAGCGATCACGCCTTTGAGCTTTGCCATGGAGGCCAGACGACTGATGACGTGGTTGCCGATGATGGCGGTCGCCATATAACCCATCATGATAAACCCTGCGGATTTTAATGCGCTCTCGCCCACCAGATCGAACCCCTGCAGGATATGGGGTAATATGGCCGGCATAAAAGTCAGATGGACCGTCGCGATAAAACTCAATACCCACCCCCAGAGAATGCCCCGACTGAAAGTGATTTTACGACCCTGGTCCGTCTCCTTCTTTTCAACCTCGGCAACGTATATGTGACACAGTAACATTAAGGCGCCGACCATCAGAAAGGAAAATATGAACGGGGCCCGGTATCCGACAAGCGAAGCGACATAGGCCCCAACAGGCGGTCCCAGCAAGTAGCCCGCGGTCATGGAATTTTTATACCGACTCAGATTATGGGCCAGTCGCTCTTCCGGCGATAATTGCATGATCATAAAAATACCGACCGTGGAGGCGGCGCCGAGGGCCCCCTGGATAAACCGCAGCGCCAGAAGCAGGGGCAGGCTGTCCGCAAAACCCATGAGCAGAAGAATGATTCCATTGCTTAAAAAAGACACCTGAAAGAGGGCCTTGGGGGGGAATTTTGCAGTCAGGCTTCCCCAGTAAGGAGCCGCCGCGGCAGCGGCAAAGGGACTCAGGCCCATAATCAAACCGATCCAGATCATCGTTTCATGCGGCGTATAGGGGCTGATTTTGATGATATAAAAAGGCATGATCGAAATGACGACATTGAAGCAAAACGCCAATCCGAACTGGGCCATGGTGATGAAAAAGATGCCCTTGTCTCTGTCTGGGTCAGGCAGGATGGTTTTAATAAAGGCAATTCCTTTGCTTGTCATCTGTTTCCCAGAGGAATTTAACCAGCAGGGATTTCCCGGCGTTGTTCTGATTGATGATCAGCTCGTGATATCCGCGTAAATCATGCGGCGCCCTATATCATGGATGCCGTAGTAGAAGCAATGATCTCTTCCTCTATTTATCCCCTTCCCCTCATTCAATTTTTCCTTTGTCTTTTCAGGAAATCGGTTGTATGAATTACGCATTCCATCCCATGCTCGTTTGAGGACGGATCGTATTTCGATGGATGTCATGGATACGAACTTGATCGAACAGCCTCATAACCACCTGTACGTTGCGGCTGCCTGATTGGTGATTTTTCCCGAATTTTCGGCAACGATACTTTAGATCGGAAGGCAGAGAAGCAAACATGACCAATGGAAATAACGGCAACAACGGAACCGGCAAATCCCTTGAATCCTGGATCTGGGACGCAGCCTGCTCCATCCGCGGAGCGAAAGACGCGCCAAAGTACAAGGAGTTTATCCTCCCCCTCATCTTCGCCAAGCGCCTCTGCGACGTCTTCGACGACGAACTCGACCGCATCGCCAAGGAGGTCGGCTCGCGTGCCAAGGCCTTCAGCCTGGTCCGACGCGATAAAAAACTTGTCCGCTTCTACTTGCCGCTCACGCCGAAGAACCCCGACGACGCCGTCTGGTCGGTAATCCGCACCGGAGAGATCAGGATCACCATGAGGAAACGCATCTTCATCAGCAGCGTGCGGGAAGTCACCCCACCAGTGGGAAGCCCGTTACGTCAAGATATTATTTTAGGAACGTTTCTGATGGCAGGTTGTTGTTTATATCCATTTATACATGAACCGAGCTATAAATGGGTATAAAACGATTTCAAACATCAAAGAGGAGGTCCTCATGGATCCCATAAAGAAACCGGTTTCGCCCGGCGTCGGTTCCCAGCCGCTCCGATACACACCAAGAAGTGACACCACTCCGATGTCGGATACGATGCGTCCCGAATTCTACCAGTCGATCGCAGAAATTCTCCGGAACGCCCGAAGCAAAGCTTACCACGCCGTCAATTTCACGATGGTCGAGGCCTACTGGAACGTCGGACGGAGGATCGTCGAGGAGGAACAGCAGGGGGAAAGACGGGCGGAATATGGGGCCGCTCTGCTGAAAGCGCTTTCCCGTCGTTTGACTGAGGATTTTGGCCCGGGCTTCGACGAAACGAATCTCCGTAAAATGAGACAGTTTTATGCCGTCTTTCAGAAACGAGACATGCTGTGTCTCAAATCAACGGATGAAGCCGCAAAACGAGACACGCCCTGTCTCGTTTCTCCATCACCGGAATTTCCTGCCCTCCGCAGGGAACTCTCTTGGTCCCACTATCGCCTCTTGATGCGGGTGGAAAAACCAGTTGCCCGTGAGTGGTATATGAACGAGGCGGCAGAGACCGGTTGGAGTGTCAGCGCCCTGAATCGTCAGATCAACTCCCTCTACTACGAGCGTTTACTGATGAGCCGCGACAAGACACCGGTCGTTAATGAAATGCGGGAAAAGACCGTTCCCCACGCCCCCCAGCCGGAAGACTTCATCAAGGATCCCTACGTCCTCGAATTCCTCGGCATCCCCGATTCCCACAAATTCCGCGAGTCCGAGCTGGAACAGGCCATCATCGGCAAGCTTCAGGCGTTTCTCCTCGAACTCGGCAAGGGCTTCTCCTTCGTTGCCCGACAGAAGCGCATATCCACCGAGACCAAAGACTTCTTCGTCGATCTGGTCTTCTACAACTACATGCTCAAGTGCTTTGTGCTGGTCGACCTCAAGACCGGGGAGTTGACCCATCAGGACATCGGCCAGATGGACATGTACGTTCGTCTCTATGAGGAGACAGTCAAAGGGCCGGACGACAATCCCACGATCGGCATCATCCTGTGCACCGAAAAAGACCGTACGATCGTCAAGTACTCCGTCCTGAAGGAGAACCGCCGGCTTTTTGCCGCCAAATACCAGCTCTACCTCCCCACGGAGGAGGAACTGCGGAAGGAGTTGGAACGCGAAAGGGAATGGTTCATCAGGGAGCGGGCTGCACTTTATTCGACGGAATATAAATGAAAATGCTGGAGTGCAGTTGTAGCTTGGAATGCAGCCGCTGGGCAATAGTCGCATCCAGATGACAATCCCCGAAAATTCCAATTACCCCTACTGCAGTATCGGCTGACGGCCCTTCAGACAAAACAAGGTTGTGCACGAGGAAGCAGATCATTTTATTTGTCTTTTCCTGGATTCAGTTATATACATACTCACATACTCGCCTATGCTTATTTGAGTGCTCTTAACAGGATATTTTCAACAAGGGTCACATGGCAGACACGACTTACAAAGACATCATCAATAACCTAACCCGGCTCTACGTGGAGGATGATCGCCCTTGGCTGGTAGGTTTCAGTGGCGGCAAGGACAGCACAATGCTTGCGTCACTGATTTTCGACGCTGTTCTTTCTGTCCCGGACGCACAGCGAAAAAAACCCATCTCTATTCTCTGCACAGATACACGGGTGGAAATTCCCGCTATTTCTGAAATAGTCGAAGGCACCCTGCTAAAGATGCAGAAATTTTCCCAGCAGAACGATCTCAATATCGAGGTTAATCTGCTCAAACCTCC
Organism: Pseudomonadota bacterium; assembly: GCA_043805145.1. Taxonomy (GTDB): domain Bacteria; phylum Desulfobacterota; class Syntrophia; order Syntrophales; family Fen-1087; genus JAPLJM01. Next base: position 4,700 of record JAZDIK010000094.1, read on the forward strand.
ACCTGAACAATCTTTCTGGGTGAACATCATCGGTCGTGGCTATCCTCCGCCCAATCGGGTCTTCCGCTGGTGCACACAACGCCTCAAGATCGATCCCGTGACCGTTTTTGTAAATAAACGGCTCGGCCACTGGGGTGAAGCGATTCTTCATCTGGGTGCACGTCGGGCGGAAAGCTCCACCCGCTCACAAACCATGGCCGGCCGCGAGACCCGCAATAGCCTCTGTCGCCACCCCGATCTGCCACGCGTTTGGATCTCCAATCCAATTGAATTCCTTACCACTGAAGAAGTTTGGGCGTATTTGCTGCAAAAGACGAACCCATGGGGTAATGACAATCGCATTCTCTATAAGGTCTATACCAACGCTTCAAACGGCGAATGCCCTATCCAGATTGACACCAGTACCCCGGCTTGCGGTCATTCCCGTTTCGGCTGCTGGACCTGTACGGTCGTTGAACGCGACAAAGCCAGTGAAGGCCTGCTTGCCGCTGGCGATGAACGCATGGAACACCTTGTCGAATTCCGAGAAACGCTCCTGGATTTCCGCAACCCCGAAAACGGCTGGCGTGACAGCCGTCGCATGAATGGCAATGAAGGCCCGGGGCCCCTTCTCATCAAAGGCCGCCGGGAACTCCTGAAGCGCCTGCTCAAGCTCCAGGAAGAAACCAATATGATGCTCATA